>JAEUVR010000189.1 GCA_016786785.1 Chitinophagaceae bacterium | reverse complement strand
AGGGGCCTAAGGGCTCGGCCTGACGTTGAGGCACAGGGCCGGGGCGTTGTCCCGGGCTCTGATCGAACTGGTAGTCCGGCGCATTGGGATCAGAAAACGAATCTCCCCATAAAGCTATTTTTTTAGCGTCAATATCCGGACGTTTAGCCAGCCAACGCATGATGGCCCGCGTATCTTTCAACCGTAATCCTGTTAAGCTGGTTCCAAGCATCAGTTCGCTGGCCGGTCTGTTCATGACCTCAGGGCCTCTTGTTGTTTTATCATTTAATTCCCCATTGCCACGCAGATCAGGTAAACATACCGTAATACCATTTTTCAGCAAGGCGGATATTTCATTTGAACGCAGAGAAAGAAACTTTTCCTTACCGCCTTCCGCAAGAGCGATCACAACAGGGCGTTGCTTGGAACCGGTTTTGGACTTGAGCAGGAAAACAGGCAGCGTTATGCCAGGTTCCGTGGTAATCGTTGAAGCTTCCAACGTAAAATCGGCATATTGTTTATCCCATAATTTGCGCGCCGCCGGCGAGCGGACAGGATCAATATCGCCAAGCTTCTGTTTAAGCGATTCCTTAATCGCTGTTTTGCGTTGCGCAGCATCAAGTCCTTGGCGCGCAGAACGGGAAGCGTCGAGGCGTTCAACTGCCATGTTCTTCAACAAGGATACTACCGTCCGCGGTTCGTATGCTCTTGCCACTTCCGGCGTAAGGCACATCAGTTCCTTTTCCGGTCGCATATTATGATATTCGGTAGGGGCTATCGGGAACTGAAGCATCCGGTGTAAATTATCGTCCACGCGCTGGCGAAGATAGACGCTGATCTGGTTGGTCTCTCCTGCTCCGGGAAAGGGGCCGATACCATCCACTTCTCCCAGATTCCCCCTTGCGCCTGTCAGCTCATAGACCTTTTTATAACGGGCCCAGGCCGACTGATCTTCTATTGTTTTTGGCCATGCCAGCTCAAAGGCATAGATAAACGGACGCGGCGCTCCGGCGGCGCATAAAAACCAGGGGAAAAACTGCTGGCTAATGCTATTGGGCAGCGCGCGGGTAGTCTCCCAGTTGCCCGTCCCCGGATCAGCCGTTTCAAAATCATATTTACGGGGAAGTTCGGTATAGTGCGCTTCAGGCGTAGCATCGCCATAACAGAAAGGCACAAGCGCCGCAACCCTCGGGTCGAGGTTAGCCGTGATTGCTGCAGGATCGCCGCCGCCGGCGACAGCGCCCACCAATGCAATACGCTTGGTATCAATATAGGGCCTGGTCTCCAGCAGATCGATGCCTCGCATGATATCCCAGACCATCCATTTAATAAGACTTTCGCCGGCCAGATAGAGCTGGTTGCCCGTAGCATATCTGCCAAAATAACTCTCGCGGGCCCAGCGCGGCTGGCTCTGCGAGCGTTCGCCCCCGCTGATCTGATCCATCACGAGTACAGCAACCCCTGCGCGCGCCCAGGTCATGCCCATATCCTGGATCTCAAGCTGCGTTTTCGGCGCATGATGAGCATGCACCAATACCACGGCGGGGATTTTACCGGAGGGTTTTTCCGGAAGATAGAGATTGGCCGTCACCAAAAAATTTGGACGGCTTTCAAAAACGATATTTTCAATAGTGAACCCATCGCCGTAGTTTAATCTCCTGGTTACGGTATCTTTTAACGGAGTACGTTCAGGCATCGGGCCTATCCAGTTCTCAAATGCGGCTATTCTTTTACTGCGAAAAGATTCCCAGTCTTTCAACGTGTTCACCTTGCGCCAGTCAAGCTTTTCTTTTTCAGCAAATGCCGACATCCGCGATTGAATGGACTTATCCCACATGCTCGTAACGCCTAAGGATTTCCGCTCTGATTCGGTCCAAGCCCATTTTGGCAGTTCCGCTACCTCTTTAGCCAGCGGGCCGGCAGGCGCTACCGGCTTTTCATCAACAAGATTCTTAGGCAGCACGGTAGGCGTGTATACAGGCGAGGGCTCGCGATTAGCGCCAGTTATTTTGTAATGTCCACGCACATTTTCCGCCGGCCAGTACCAGGAAAGCTCGGGCATGTCCGGACGAGGAGCCCTCACGCGCTCCAACGACATAAAACCAACTTCCGTGAACTGCTCCAATGGAAGCGCCAGTTCCACCGTCCATTCGTTCTTACCGATAGCAGCGGCGACAATCGCCTGTTTGGCCCAATCCATCGGCGCTCCGGTGGGAGCGTTTAAAAAAGGATTGCCAGGAATCATGGAGCCGTTTATCCCTACTTTTCTCGTTATGGAATTGATCACATCATCGCCTATATTTCCATAATAATGCGAGGCGCTTTCGAAAATACTTAGCGCGCCAAGCGCGTTAACGGCAATCGTAAAAAAATTACTTCTTGACCTGCCGGGAAAATATATTTTAAACCGCCATGCGAGAAGATCTTCGCGTTCCCAGGTCGGGTTAACGCCTGTCGACCGAACCACCAGTCGATCGGATTCCGGAACCCGGGCGCTAAAACACAGATAATTCCCGCGCACGGCGCTACGTACCTCCGCTCCTTTCTCCTGCCCCGGTATGCTCCGGTTGACCAGGGATATCACGGTAGCTGATTGCCAGAATGCCTCATCCGGCCTGCCGTCGACATGTAGCGACCCCGAGGCGGCGGGAATAGAAATATTTCCAACCTTTGACGGCATGCTATCAATCGCTTTAGGAGCGTATTCGTAGCGATTGATCCCTGCAGTCTTGGCGCCGGCAGCCTGAAAGCTTGCGGCAATAGCAAAAAGAATTACAAAATACTTCATCGCTAATCTTCAATTTAGCAAGGACGCTTACCCTCTACAGGATACTATTAGCGCCCTTGCAACTTTTCTATAAATAAAATTCATTATATCTCTAAAACCTAATACCCGGGATTCTGCACCAATAAAGGATTTTTATCAATCTCCGTTTGAGGTATGGGCACAAGATAGTTCTTATCCGTAAACACATACGGCGCCTGCGTCATTACAGCTACCACATAGGTTTTATGACCGGTTGCCAGGTCTTTATAAATCTCCATTCTTCTACGCGGTATATTTAATTCGATAGGAGCTGTTTTCCATCTGCGCAGATCAAAGTATTGATGTTGTTCAAAACACAGTTCGATCTTACGCTCGCGTTGCAACCTGACCAGGAGCGCGTCCCCGCTTTCCGTAATATCAGGCATCATCACGCTAGGGCGCTTCCTTATCATATTAAGATACTGCCTGGTTATGTCTTCATGGCCCAGGAAATAATTGGCTTCCGCATAGTTAAGCAGGATCTCCGCATACCGGAAAGCGATCCAGGGAGAGTTGCCCTGGTTGGCAGCGCTGGGGTTTGTAATGGACTCATCCACGAACTTCCTTAGATAATAGCCTGTCTGCGTTGCGTTCCAGGCATTCGCCGGCCCTTCTCTCGAATCCAATCCCCCGGGGAAAAATGTTTCCACTTCCCTGTCCTTGAACATAGCGCCATCATACAAAATGCTTGCATAAAAGCGGGGATCGCGGTTCACATAAGGGTTTTGTGGATCATAACTCGGGTCCTCCAGGGGCAATTTACCGCTCAGCATCTCAAAGCCGTCCACCGTATTCTGGAAGGGGCTGCAATCATTGCCATATCCTCCATAACCGCTGGGGTATTGGTCCAGCTCAAGATAAGCAGTTTCAGGAGAAACTGCATAATTAAAGGGCCTCGACCAGATGGCTTCAATATTATATGAATTCGCCCGCAGGAACTGGTCTTTATAATTGGGATATAAGCCGTATAAGTTCAGGTCTATTACCGCTTTCGCTGCGTCTGCTGCCGCCTGCCATTTCGCTAGGTTATTGGTTGGATTATTCAGGGGGCTTGCCATGTACAGCAAGGCTCTTGATTTGGCGGCCAATGCCGCGCCCTTGGTAACTCTGCCGAGTTGCGTAGTAGGCTGAGTAAGCGGTAAGGATGCGGCCGCCCTGTCTAGTTCTTCAATCACAAACTTCATACATTCATCATAGGTATTCCTGGGCATGTCAAAATTATCCGTCAGGTCAAAAGGCTTCAGGATCAGGGGCACTCCGCCATAGAACGCCACGAGCCTAAAATAGGCATATCCCCTTAAAAAATACATTTCGCCAATCATCCTTTTCTTTATTGTTTCGTCAATGGGCGACGCTTCGATATTGTTAAAGAAAAGATTGCAATTGGTGATCACCTTCCAGTAATTGAACCTCGACGCAGTCGACGTCCAGAAGTTCAGGACGCCCAGCTGCGAGGGCGTGATATTGCCGGAGTTGATAAAATTACTGGCGCCGCTTCCCCGGTAGGTTTCGCCGGACACGCTTCCTATCTGCTGAGAGGCATAAGTATTGTTGGTGGGCATTTCCCGGTAGGTATTGTTCACCAATTGTTCTATAAGGTTTGCGTCCTTCCAAACTGACTCATCCGAAAAGCGGTCAGTAGGCGCCTTATCCAGCACATTCTTCATGCAGGATGAAAATAAAAACAAGGATAAGCTCAGCGCCGCTATATAAAAACCACGCAGCCTTACACGTGTATATATAAGATTTTTTTTCTGGTTCATGATCGTCATTTTTAAAATGAAAGATTTGCGCCTATGTTGAATATTTTACTCTGGGGATAATAGTTGACTCCCCGGTTTGTATTCTCAGGATCGGCCCATTTCACGCGATCAATCGTGAATAGGTTCTGCCCGTTGACATACAACCGAAAAGTCTGTATTTTCAATGCCGATAAAAAATGATTAGGCAGAGTGTATCCCAATTCCAGCGTTCTCAGTCTAATATAGGAAGCATCCTTTAACCAAAAATCAGAAGTAAGTCCGTCCACTTCGCCGGTAAGACCAAACTCTACCGTTGGCAGGCGGGGGTATTTTGAATCCATGCTTCCGGGCGTATAGCGGTTAACGATCACGTCTTCCAACTGGTTCAACGCTACCCTGGCATTCACATGATAATACTGCCATACCTTGGTTGCTCCTGCAAAATTTGCCCAAAGCGAAAAGTTCTTATAGTTGAAGGAGGCATTTAATCCAAACATCACCTCAGGAGTGCTTGTCTTGTCAGCCGTGTACATATCGTTTGCCGTGATCTTACCGTCGCCGTCACGGTCTGCATACTGCAAGTCCCCGACCTTTGTTCCCGGATATACGGCGGCTTTATCCACCTGGTCCTGGGTCCTGAATATGCCGATAGCCTGATAATACTGGCTTGCTCCCAAAACATGCCCTTCCAGCTTTTTCCATTCCGGCACATTCTTGGCCTCGCTGATATCAATAACCTTATTGCGGGCATACGACATATTTGTCGCTACCCTCCAGGAAAAATCGCCGATCGTTTTGGCATGGCTCAGTTCTATTTCGATACCCTTATTTTCCACAATGCCGATATTCTCGTTCGGCAGCACAAGACCGGTATATACCGGCACGGCAAGATCCCGTGTGCTTAAAATATTAGACCTTGTTTGTTTAAAAAGATCGACCGTAAAACCCAGTAAACCGTTCAGCAAGCTACCATCCAGGCCAATATTCCTTGTGGTGCTTACCTCCCAGGTAATATTAGGATTTGGAGAAACTCCAGGCACCAGTCCGTTTGTTGCCACCGGCGCCTGTCCAAAGCTCATACCCGTATTGCCAAGCGTGTACAACCTTAAATGCTGGAAAGCGACTATCGCATCGTTGCCTATTTGGCCGATGGACGCCCTGATCTTCAGGTTGTCGATAAAGTCCGCATTCTTTAAAAAATTCTCCTGCGAGAGTCTCCAGGCTACCGAAACTCCGGGGAAAAATCCAAATTGTTTTCCTTTAGGAAAGTTTGAAGAACCATCGTACCGGAAATTAAAATCAAGCAGGTATTTCTGCATAAAGCCGTAGCTTACCCTGCCAAAGAGATTTTCCCTGCCGCTCTCCGTTCTTCCTCCGTTTGTCGACTGATCGGCCAGGCCTCCGGCAAACAATTCGTCAAGCGCCGAGGATATATAATTTTTCCTCATTGCAGAAAAATTACTATAAACGATATTGGATTTTTCGCCGGCAATAAAGGCGTTCAGTTGATGATCATTTCTTTTTAGTTCATATTTCACGCGCATATTAACCAGCAACATCGGCGACTGGCGAAATGCGTTGGTTAACTCCGGAGCCAAAATACCCCCTCCAGTTTGGGGAATATAGGTATCCGTATTCTTATTGTATGAATAAACGGTCCAGGGTAAACGCCATCTTTTATCTACCCCAATATCATTACCATAACTAAAATACCCGTCCACTCCCAATCCCTTTATCAAGAAAGGAAGAGACAGATCAAACGATCCTTTTGCGAGGAAACTATATTTTTTCAGGTTCTCATTGCCGGTAAGCGCAGTGCCCATTACGGCAGGGTTCCTGCCTTGTTCAATGCCTGCGGAAGGAGACCCGTTAGGCCAGTACACCGGGATAAAGGGCACCTGCTTCAGGCTTTCGAAGGTAGTCCCAATATCAAAAGCCGGGTAATTGCCATCCTGCAGCCCGCCGTTCAGGTCAAAGCCCACTTTTAAATACTTATTTAGCTGGGCATCCACGTTACTGCGGATAGAATAGGTCTTAAAATTAAGGCTGCCGTTCCTGAATATGCTTCCCTCGTTGGTATAAGAGCCCGAAACAGAATACCGTACTTTTTCATTTCCCCCTCTTATGTTCAGGTTATGCTGACCCTGAACGCTGGATTTTTTCAGCACTTTGCCGTACCAATCCTCATTGATATAATTAGGGTCTGTTCCGTTCCGGAATAGCTCGATCTCCGCAGCAGTGTACCTGGGCGTTTGTCCGGCTTGCTCGTCCAACTGGTTCACATAGCCTGCAAGCTCTGCTGAGCTGGCCATTTTGGGAATGCGGGTAGGTTGACTGATCGCCTGGTTGAATGAATAGCTGATCACAGATTTATCTCCATAAGCGCCCCTTTTCGTAGTGATCAGGATAACGCCATTTGCCGCCCGGGCGCCATAAATAGCCGCTGACGCGTCTTTTAATACGGAAATAGATTCAATATCATTCGGATTGATCCGTTCCCAACCGGTAACGCCGGGTATTCCATCCACCACTACCAGGGGACTATTATCTCCTGTCGTATTTCTACCCCTGATCAGGATCTGGGCGCCATCCTTACCGGGTTCCCCTGAAGGCATTTTAGTAATTACCCCGGGAAGCTGCCCGCCTAAATTATTAATGATATTCAGCGCCGGACTACGCTGGAGATCCTTTCCTTGGATACTGGCCACAGATCCGGTCAGGGTAGCCTTGCGCTGCACGCCGTATCCCACTACCACAACTTCGTTTCCGGTAGTCGCATCTTCCTGCTTTAAACTAATGTTTAAATGCCCGGAGCCTGTCGCCCGCACCTCGATTGTTTCGTATCCTACATAGGAGATCACCAGATCGCCGCCGCCGTCAGGAACCTGGATAACAAAATACCCATTGGCATCGGTGATCGTGCCCTTTTTAGTTCCTTTCAGATTAACAGAAGCGCCAACCAGGGGGTTCCCGTTTTGGTCGGTTATTCTCCCATTGACATCCATCATTACCGGCGCGGCATTGGAGAAGGATGTTCCCGCTAAAGAATAAGGGTCCGAAGAACCCAGTCCCGGAGCCATTTTCCGGGAAATGGTGATCGTTTTACTTTCAATACTGTACTTCAGCGGCTGATCCCTGAACACATTGTCGAGAAATTTATTTAAAGCCATGTTCCTTGCTTTAATGGAAACAGGCTTTGCGCCAATCAGGGTGTTATCGGTATAAATGATACCAAATCCCGTCTGGCGTTCAATGACAACAAAGATTTTTTCGAGAGCTATGTTCTCTCCCGAAAAACTTACATTCTGCGATACTCCTTTTGCGCAAACATTCAGGAAGGCAGCAGTTAATAGTACAAATGTTAGCTTCATGACTAACAGCGTTTTGGTGATGCGACGGTTGCCCCAACGGGCATTCCATCCGCAAAGCGCAGATTTTTGCATACTTTTGCATTGTTTGGGTGATGAATAAATAGTCTTGCTGGACTTTATTTTATTTTTACTACCCAAACATTGCCGGCAAGGGCCTCAATCCTTTCCGGCTTTATTGTGGGCAATAGCATAAAAACATTTTATATCATTAGGCTTGTATTTTTAATGATCCTGGAATTATATCATCAAACGTTTACATTTCAATGACAGCGATCCCAAAGGCATTCATTCGGTTCCCGTAACAACCTCTGCGCTTAGTTGCCAACGACAACCAGCGTTCTTCCTTCCAGCCGCGTTTTTATCCCGAACTCTGAAAACGAACGCAACACTCCCGATAAGCTGACGCCCCTATCCATTTTCCCCTTAAACTTTACCGCAGGAACCTCTCCTTCATACCTGACCTGGATATCATACCATCTTTCTAATTGTTTCATCACTTCTGCCAGTCCTGCATCCTGAATACTTATAAAACCATTTTTCCAGGCCATCACCTGGTCTATATCGGCGTCATTAATTACCAAAATATTCCGTAAGCTTACCTGCGCCTGCTGCCCGGGCTTAAGGATAACCGCCTTTTTAGCGGGAGCTCTCAACCGGTCCGGCTGCAGGCCGGCGATATCCGGAGAAACCCTCACGCTGCCTTCCAGCAAGGTGGTGTTGATCTTACCCTCATCTGCATACGAGTTCACATTAAAATGCGTACCCAATGCTTCTACAAACAATTTCCCCTCCACAGCAACGGTAAAAGGCTGCCGCTCATTCTTAAATACTTCAAAATAAGCTTCGCCGGTGATGGTCACCCTTCTCTCCTCTCCAACAAACAGGGTAGGATAGGTAATAGAACTCGCGGCATTGAGCCAGACCCTTGTGCCGTCGGGAAGCGTCAGTTCATAGCGACCGCCTCTTGGGGTCGTCATGGTATTCATCAATACCTGCCCCTTCTCATTGTCTTTTACATTATAGATCAGCCGTCCATTGGCCGCCTTTACTACTTCGGCATTTCCTTGTTGCGCCAGGGCGCCGTTTTGCGCGCTGTCTAACAAGATAGCCGTTCCGTCTGCCAGCGTAAGAATAGCTTTATCGCCCCCCGGCGCGATATCCGAAGGCTGAGTATGGACGCCGGCCAGGGGCTGCTCCGTTTCTGAATGGGTAGCCACGAAATAATAAACAATGCCTATGGCCAATACGATAACCGCCGCCGCTGCATAACGCAGCCATCCGGTACGCAGGAAATACACCCGACGCGCGGAAGGTTCGCCCGAAGCCTGCGACTCGCCGGAATACGAACCGGTTTCAGCGGCGGCAATACCCTCCCTGATCCTGTTCCTTACCCTTATTTTGGAAGCGTCGGCTTCATATATCCTGGCTATCCCTTTCTCAATGGCTTTATCGCTGATTAATTCGTCAAATGTCTCCTGGTTTTCCGGGCGCTGTTTTTTCCATTCCTCTAATGCAAACAATTCCTCCGCGCTCAGGGTTCCCTGCAGGTATCTAAAGATCCATTCGGCTAATATGTCAGCATCTATATTCAAAACCAGTTGTTTACAACTTTATAAAAAAGCGACATCCATCCTCTTTTCTATAAGAACGAAGACGCGCCAGGATTCTAACCCGAAAATTTAAAATTTATTTATGCCAGGTACAGGGATAAGAAAGTCGGGCGAACGCTTCAGGGTCCTGAAAATTCATAAATTTATTTATGCCAGGTACAGGCTATCCAGGTTTCCCAGTAACAATATGACCAGGAAGGCGAGATCCTGATCGGAAATAGACAGGCGCAATGCCTTTATGCCCAATGATTTTTTATTGTAGACCACCTGCTTGCTCAGGTTAAGCTGCGAAGCGATCTCGTCAACGCTTAATCCCTGCAGAAAAGACAACTTAATAATCCGGCTGGTAAGCGGGGGGAGTTTATTTATTTCCTTGTTTATTTTTCCAAATAGTTCCGCTTCTAACGCGCTTTTAAAATACAGCTCATGCGCTTCGCGATCATCCATCAGGTACAGATAGGCTTCTTCTTTCTTTTGCGTTCTTCCTTCTTTTCGCAACTCGTCAATACAGGCATTTTTTGTAGTTACCCTCAGCCACTGCTCAACTTCAGGCAGGCTCTTAAATTGCGCTACGCGAGCCCATAATTTCACAAAAGCTTCGGACAAAATATCCTCCGCCGACTCCAATGACACGAACTTCCTGGCAAAGAACAGCAATCGCTCGTAATATGAATTGTATATTTCATCAAAGGCAGACTGATCATGTTCCGCAATACGTTCCAGCAATTTTTCTTCGTCGTATGGTAAATTAACAGCCAAACAATGATTTGTTTATATTTTCAACATCCGCAAAATAGGTTAAAAAAATGAAACGCATGGCAATCGGCAACGGCTCCCTCCCGGCTTTAAGGCTTTATAC
>JAEUVR010000098.1 GCA_016786785.1 Chitinophagaceae bacterium | reverse complement strand
TATCCTGCGATATCAATGCCATGTATCTTATAACCGGCCTGCGGGATCTTTTCCATTTCCATTTTTCCCTTTGCGCCGATAAACAGGATCTCTGTCGCCGGTTGTTTTTTCTTCAACGCATTCGCAATGGCGATAGCAGGGAATATATGCCCTCCAGTGCCTCCTCCTGCTATGATGATCCTTTTTTTCATATTGCTCAGCCCTCCAGTTGCTCTACGTTTCTGGCCACGCTAAGGATAATGCCGATAGCGAGGCAGGTGAATAAAAAGGAGCTTCCTCCCATGCTCACAAGCGGCAGGGTAACCCCTGTTACCGGGAACAGGTTAACGTTCACCGCCATATTGATCAGCGCCTGGATGACCAATGTAAAACTTAAGCCCAATGCAAGGAATGCGCCAAAGGCATACGGGCATTTCCGGAAGATCCGGATACTCCTGAACAGAAATATCATATAGACAAATATGATAAAGGCGCCGCCTGCCAGGCCATATTCTTCGATGATAATGGCGTAGATAAAATCCGAATACGGATGCGGCAGGAAATTTCTTTGTTCGCTGTTGCCGGGCCCTAACCCGATCAGTCCGCCTTTTGCAATAGCGATCTTTGCCTGGTTGATCTGGTAATTATCCTCTTTATCGCCCTGCCTGGCGTCGTAAATAAAATTCTGTACGCGTTTGATCCAGGTAGGGATACGACCCGACTCGATCAATACGGGGAGGTCTTTTGTCTTTCCTTCTTCCTTATCATAATAAACCACGGCAAGGAGGATAAGAATGGCGACGGGTATGGAAGCAATGCCTACGGTCAGCCCGATATGTTTTATGCTTACCCTGCCGATAAACATCAACAATAAGCTTGTAGCGCCGATCATCAGCGCGGTGGAAAGATTTGCAGGCGCCACCAGCAGGCTGATAATGGCAACCGGTATGATGAGGGGAAGAAATCCTTTTTTAAAGTCTTTGATCACGTCTTGCTTTTTACTCAGCATCCTGCTCAGGTACATGAACAAAGCCAGTTTGGCCAGGTCGGAGGTCTGGAAGGTCAGGTTGATCAGGGGAAGCCGGATCCAGCGGGTCCCTTCGTTTAAGCTAACGCCGAAGAAAAGGGTATAGATCAGCAAGGGAATGGAGAGCAGGAACAGTATCCTCGACCAGCGGGAATACAGGGTATAGTTTACCTGGTGGGCAAAATAGATAATGCCTACTCCTATAATAATGAACATTAACTGCTTGAAAAGATAGATCTCGGTATTGCCTTTATTATAGCGATAAGCCAGCAACCCTGTTGAACTATATACTACCAGCATGGACACGAGCGCGAGCAGCGCTACGGTAGCCCATATCACTTTATCGCCCCTGGTCTTTTCACGCAGGTCGCGAAAATGGCTTTTTGGTATGTTAACAAAATCGTTCATCAGAGATTTCTCACCGCCTTTTTAAATTGTTCTCCGCGGTCTTCATAATTGTTAAACAGGTCGAAGCTGGCGCAGGCTGGGCTCAACAATACCACATCGCCGGGAGCGGCCGCTTTAAAAGCCGCATTTACCGCGGCTTCCGCGCTGGCCGTATCTATGATCACTGGCGCGTCTTCCGCGAAAGCTTCATGTATCTTCCTGTTATCCACTCCCATACAGACAATAGCTTTCACTTTCTCTTTGACCAGCTCGCGGATCAGGGAATAATCATTTCCTTTATCCACTCCGCCAAGAATGAGGACAGTAGGCTTTTTCATGCTTTCCAGCGCAAACCAGACGCTGTTCACATTGGTAGCTTTGCTGTCGTTGATAAACTCCACGCCGCGGACCGTGACCACATATTCCATCCGGTGTTCAAGAGACTCGAACGATTGTATCGCATCCCTGATCTTTTGTTTGCGTATGCCTATCAAACTAGCCGCTATACCTGAAGCCATAGTATTGTATTGGTTATGTTTGCCTTTAAGCGCAAAATCATAAATACTCATCTGCATTTTCTCATCTCCTGTTGTAATGGTCATTCGTTCGTTCATAATATAAGCCCCGGGTTTTAATGCTCTGTGCATGGTAATGGGTAAATAGTTAGTATTGATGGAATGTTCTTTCAGATACTGCGATATGACCGGGTCATCTTCGCAGTAAATAAAATAGTCTTCCCTGGTTTGGTTCATCACGATACGGAACTTACTGTTGATATAGTTTTCAAATCGATAATCATACCTGTCGAGGTGATCCTCGGTGATATTGGTCAGGATCGCTATATCCGGCCTGAACGCATGAATATCATCCAGCTGAAAACTGCTGATCTCCACGATATACCATTGCTTGGGATCGGACTGCGCCTGTCTTGCAAAAGAATACCCGATATTTCCCACCAAAGCGCAATCAAGTCCCGCTTGTTTACATATATAAAAGAGCAATGAGGCGGTAGTCGTTTTGCCATTGCTACCGGTTATCCCCACAATCTTGGCCGATCCCTTATGCCGGTAGGCCAGTTCAATCTCGCTAATGATCGGAATGCCTTTATTCCTGATCTTTTTTATTATTTCCGCCTTATCCGGTATGCCGGGGCTTCGCACGACTTCCGCTGCGTTCAATATTTTTTCTTCCGAATGCCCGTTCTCCTCGAACGGAATATTGTGCCGCTGCAATTCCTCCTTATACTTTGTTTTTATCGCCGAACCGTCGGAAACAAAAACATCATACCCCTGCTGTTTGCCAAGCAACGCGGCCCCAACGCCGCTTTCGCCGGCTCCCAGAATAGCAAGACTCTTACGCATTATTATCCATAATTAGCGGCGACGGATTAAGGGGGTTCTTCGATAGTTTGGACCTTAGACGCTGCAATTTCTTTAGCTTCAGATTGGTTTTCCCAACATTGGATTTTACGAGAACTGGGTTTTTCAGTAAGTCTTTGAACTAATTCTGTCAACTTATTTCCTATCTTATCTTCAGCGTCACTATTGCGAAAACGATACAACACAATGTCACTATCCAAAACCTCGTTACGATCTTACTCTCATTGTACCCAAGCTTTTGATAATGATGGTGAAGCGGGCTCATCAGGAACACTCTTCTCCCTTCCCCATATTTTCTTTTGGTATACTTAAAATATCCGACCTGTATCATAACGCTCAGGTTCTCTACCAGGAATACGCCGCAAAAGATCGGGATCAGCAATTCCTTTCTTACAATGATGGCCAGCGCGGCGATCACGCCGCCAAGCATAAGACTGCCGGTATCGCCCATGAACACCTGCGCCGGATAAGCGTTATACCACAGGAACCCGACGCAGGCGCCGATCATGGCGGCGATAAAGATGGACAGCTCGCCAAGATTGGGTATATACATAATGTTAAGGTATTCGGCAAAGCGGAAGTTGCCGCTGGCATAAGCGAATATGCCGAGGCATACGCCGATAATGGCGCTCACGCCGGTGGCCAGTCCGTCGAGCCCGTCGGTGATATTGGCGCCATTGGACACTGCCGTTATGATGAATATCACGATCAGCATATATAATATCCAGGTATATGCGCGCGCCGATTCGGGTAATAATTTGGAATACCGGAACTCATGCCCTTTAACAAAAGGGATCGTGGTAATGGGTTCATCGGGCGCCACGAATAACATTTGCCGGCCATCCAATTCTCTTTTGATCACGTTGGCGGCAGTGTCGGTCGACTTGCCGATATAATCCCTCCATACCGGCGTATTGCTGTTAAAGGTCAGCGTAGTCGCCACCACAACCCCCAGCGCTACCTGCCCCAATACCTTGAACCATCCTGCAAGCCCGTCCTTATCGCCTTTCTTATAAGGGACGCCGCGTTGCTGCGCAATTTTTTTTGCGCGCAGCTTCAGGTAATCGTCGATAAACCCTATCAGCCCAAGCCATATAGTGCTGAAGATCATCAGCCGGACATAGGCTTTGCCGAGGTCTGCCAACAGCAGCGTGGGGACAAGGATCGCCATAATAATAATGACGCCTCCCATTGTTGGCGTGCCTTTCTTTTGTTGTTCGCCTTCCAGTCCCAGTTCCCTAACGCTTTCGCCCACCTGCATTCTGCGCAGCAGGTTGATCAGTCTCTTCCCGAACAAAGCGGATATGACCATTGACAGGATCACCGCCATGAGCATACGCGAGGTAATGAACTGGAACAGCGCGCTTCCCGGGAATTTTATGCCCGTTTCCTTAAACCATTCAAACAAATGATACAGCATCCGCCGGTTATTAATGGGTTGTATTCTTTTTATTCATTGACGCCGGGGAGCCATTCCTGTTCCTCCTGCGTTTTTCTTTTATTTTTCCAACGTTTCGAACAATTCCAGCAACACCTGTTTATCGTCGAAAGGGTATTTAACGCCTTTTATTTCCTGGTACTTCTCATGGCCCTTTCCTGCGATCAGTACGATATCTTCCGGTTTGGAAAGCGTTAATGCGGTTTTGATCGCTTCTTTCCGATCGACAATAGCGATATACTTTCGTTTGGCCGAAGCGTTCAAATCCCTTTCCATATCTTTTAGTATCAGCGCTGGATCCTCGCTGCGCGGGTTATCGGCAGTAAAGATCGCTTTGTCGCTATACGCGCAGGCCGCCGCTCCCATTATCGGACGCTTGGCGGCATCCCTGTCTCCTCCGCATCCTACCACGGTGATCACCTGCTCGTAGCCCTTTTTTAGCTTTTTGATCGTAGCCAGCACATTGATCAGCGCATCGGGCGTATGAGCATAATCCACAATGCCGATAATTCTTTCTTTAGGGGAGATAAAATAGTCGAATCGCCCTTCCGCCCCGGTCAATGCGCTCAGGTGAAGCAATATTTCATCTTTTTCTTCGCCCAGGCACACGGCCGTTCCGTATACGGCCAGCAGGTTATAGGCGTTAAACTCTCCGATCAACTTAAAATGCGCTTCTCTTTCATCCACGCTCATCGATAGTCCCATTAAGCCGTTCTCCAATATCCTTCCCTTGAAATCGGCCACTGTTTTAAGACTATAATAATATTTGGCGGCAGGGGTATTCTGCAGCATTACCCGCCCACGCTTATCGTCGGCATTAGAGACGGCAAAAGCGGTAGAAGGCAATGCGTCAAAGAATGATTTTTTAACCCTTATGTATTCGTCGAACGTTTTATGATAATCGAGATGATCATGCGTGATATTGGTAAAGACGCCGCCGGCATATTGCAGGCCGGCTATCCTTTTCTGGTGAATAGCATGCGAGCTGGTCTCCATAAACACATACTCGCATCTCTCATCCGCCATTTGGCTGAGCAGGGCGTTCAGGCTGATGGCATCCGGAGTGGTATGGGTAGCGGGGACTACCCGGTCGCCGATATGGTTCTGCACAGTGCTTAATAACCCGCAGGTATATCCCAGGCGGGTAAACAATTTATACAATAAGGTGGCCACGGTCGTTTTACCGTTGGTGCCTGTTACGCCCACCAGTTTCAGTTTCCCGGTAGGTTCGCCAAAAAAAAGATGCGCCATGTATCCGGCCGCGGCTGCGCTGTCTTCCACCTGTATATAGGTAACGCCGTCTTTTTTATTGTCCGGCATTTGCTCGCAAACAATTGCCGCCGCGCCGTTGCGTTCCGCCATGTCAATGAACTGATGACCGTCTGTCGCAGCCCCCCGGATAGCAATAAAAGCGTCGCCGGTCTTTATCTTCCGCGAGTCTATCTGCAGTTCATTCACCGTTATGCCGGTATTGCCGTATACCGAACGGATGCTTACCCTGAATAATATGTCCTGCAGCAAAGCCATTATATATAGTCGACTCAGTTTAATTCTACTCTTACGGTCTGCCCCTTTGCCAGGGGCGCCCCCGCTTCAACAGACTGCGCGCTCACCTTTCCTCTTCCCTTCGCAATCACTTTAACATTCTTATTTTCCAGCAGGAACAGCGCGTCTTTTAATCCCATGCCTTTTACGTCGGGCATCTGATCCTTATCTACTGTTATTGATTCCATCACCGAGCGGTAATTAACATTACGCATCCTGTTGTATTCGCTCTTCCCGGAAGAATCTGTATAATGCATTTGCAGGGCCGCCAGGATATTCTTCATGTCTGCCGCCGCGCCGGCATAACGATAAGCGGCGCTATCGGGTTGAATGGCGTATGCCGGCCTGTTCCTGTCTTCATCGACGTTCAATGCATATAGTCTATCGGCGATCTCTTTAAAAACAGGGCCTGCGACCGATCCTCCGTAATATTTTTTAGCAAAGGGTTTGTTTTTTATGACGACGATGCAGGAGTATTTAGGATCGTCTGCAGGAAAATATCCCGCAAAAGAAGACTGATAGATATGATCTGCATATCCGCGTTTTCCATCCGCCACCAGGGCCGTGCCTGTTTTTCCCGCCGCCTTATAAGGAGCCGTCTTAAAAAGACTATATCCCGTGCCTCCCGGTTCGGCGCAAACGCCTTTCAAACATTCCTGCAACTGCCGGATCGTCTCTTCGCTTCCGATCCGGGCTTCGACAACCTGCGGGCTGTTCTGTTTTATGGCGATGCCCGAATGCTTTATTTCGTTTACGAGGTAGGGCTTCATCATCTTTCCCCCATTGGCTACGGCATTGTAGAGCATCAGGGTCTGCAGCGGGCTCACCAGCACTTCATAACCAAAGCTCATCCAGGGCAGGGTGGTCGCGCTCCAGGTCTTGGATTTCTGGTTCTTGACGATCGGCGTGGTTTCCCCGGCCAGGTCTATTCCCGATAGCTCATTAAAATGCAGTTTCTTCAGGTGATTGATAAACTTATCGGGGTTATTGGCATAATGCGACCAGGTCAGCTTTGCCATACCCACATTGGAGCTGTATTCAAATGCCTGCTTTGCCGTAACATTGGTTCTCATATGCCTTTCGCTATCGTATACGGTTCTTCTGGCCACTTTCCATACGCCTTTTTCGAGGTTCACCTGATCGTTTAGCGTGATGTATTTGTCTTCCAGCAGGGCCAGCATGGTAGCCAGCTTAAAAGTCGATCCCGGTTCAGAAGCCGTGATCGCATAGTTCATATCTTCCCAGTAGCTTCCGTCGGGGCGGCGGCCCAGGTTGGCCATAGCTTTGATCTTACCCGTTTTCACCTCCATCACGATACAGGAGCCGTGCGCGGCTTCATTCTCTTCCATCATCCTCAACAAGGCATTCTCTGCAATATCCTGGATGTTCACGTCGATGGTGGTAACGATATCCTTGCCCTGTTCCGGTTCAATTTCATATCCTTCCACAGGAACATATACCCCTCCGGCGATATACCGCACCAGCCGCTTGCCGCTTTCGCCTTTCAACGCCTCGTCGTATGTATGTTCCAGGCCGACGTTCGAATTCTTTATTTTCCCATCGCTATCGATATACTCCCTCGACAACCCGATCGTTCTGTTGGCAAGCAAACCAAAAGGGGTCATTCTTTTGTTTTTCACCTCCGCAATGAACCCGCTTCTGTTTTTGCCCTGTCTTACCAATGGAAATGCCCTCAATGTTTTATACTGTTCAAAAGAAATATTCTTTTTCAGCAGGTAATACCTGCTATTTTTCTGGTACTGCTGCTGCAGCTCTTTTTTATAAGCCGCCGCATTTTTATCATTAAATAATGCCGCAAGGCTGATGGACAGGGAATCAATATTTTCCCTGAATCTTTTTCCGTTTTTTTCCCGCAACCCATCCGCTGCAAAATCAATATATATATCAAAGAATGGAATGGAGGCGCTCAGCATATCCCCTCCTTCGCTATAGATCGTTCCCCTGTCGGCGTCGATCTCAATAAAACGCTGCTGCTGTTGTTTGGCCTGATCTCGCCAATAAGCGCCCTGGAATTGCTGGATATATATAACGCGACCCAATATAGCGACGCCAAACAGCGCCATACCGATAAAGCACAGGTACACCCTCCATAATATGTCGCGTTTTACTTCCAATGTTGTTTTCTCTTTAGCGTACCCGCGCAGCGTCCTGGTCAGGTTTACTATTCATATTATTTTTTCTTCAGGCTATCCGTCAGCGTTACAGGCGGGGCGGTCAATTCTTTCAGCCCCATTGGCGCTACCGACCTGGACAGCTCGCTTTGTTTGCTGCGAAACATCACTTCGCTACGCAAGGTTTTATATTCATAAGTCTGCTCATTCAACTCCTGGTTCACCTTACTGATCTTCCTTGCCAGCTTATCGGCATAATGCCCGTTATAGATATAGGCTATGGCCAGCGCAGATAAAAAAAGAAAGAAGCGGAAGTTGCGAACGATCCAACGATAGTTAAGCAGGCGCTTCCACTCCGGCCGGCTCTCTTTTACCTGTATGGTGTCTTCGCTCATGTTTGCCTTTTTATTCTTTTTTCTCCGCCGCTCTCATTTTTGCGCTTCTGGACCGCGGGTTAAGGCGAAGCTCTTCGCGGCCCGGGGTAACCGGTTTTTTAGTGATAGGCTTCAGCGGGGGCGCAATAACCGGGGCGCCAAAAACATCCTTATCCGCCGAGTCTTCAAAGTCGCCGTGCTTAAAAAAATTCTTCACCAACCTGTCTTCCAGCGAATGAAAGGAGATGATCGCCACGCGTCCGCCCGGCTTCAGCACGCCCGGAACCTGCAGCAACAACTCTTTTAAAGCGCCCAGCTCATCGTTCACTTCTATCCGCAATGCCTGGAATACCTGCGCAAAATATTTATTCGGGTTGCCCTTTACGATATGATGAACCGCCTGCTTAAACCCGGCGA
>JAEUVR010000078.1 GCA_016786785.1 Chitinophagaceae bacterium | reverse complement strand
TGACCATCCCGCTCTTTCGGCATTGATCAGCAGGCTGGCGCTGGAGGCGATAGATGCCGGATAGATAGAAAATCCCTGCTTCTCATTGCTGGCTATTGCCGTCTGCTGCGCAGGAGCCGGGGAGTTAGAAAGAAGATCCTGCTGGGCATGTCCGCTAGCAGCCATTAACAATCCCACTAGCAGGGCGAAAAAAGATTTTGATTGATTATCCATGTTTTTAACGTTTATAAGTGAATTTGTAATTAACTGTTTTAGCCCTTAGCGATAACCCGGAATGATCGTCGCCGGGGCCGGTTTTTCATGGATAATTATGCTTGCCAGAAAACAATTTTCCTTCCAGAATTATAATTAATTGACAATCAACATAAAATGGGGGAAATGGCAATTCTGATATTCCCGAAAAGGGAATGTTCAAGGGGAGATGGGAATAAACAGCCCGGATCGTATAAGGGTCTATAGCATAAAACCAGCCCTGCCGGTATTAGCCTGTACATGATGGGGGAGGCCGGCGAAGAAGACTAGTTCATCATCGCAATATAATATCCCGGAAAAAAATTCCTACGCTTCCGGGCATATAGCCAGGAGCATAGCCTATTTATAGGTTTAATAGACCTGTGTTGGTCAGCAGAAAGGGGTTCGGGGCATAATAATGCGCTTAGCATTTTATGCGTTTAAAAACCCTGTTGGAGCCGTTATTGGTAAAAAGACGCCTGGGCCAAGCCTGCCGTTTTTCGGACGTGAAACAGGGAATATGATTGGTTATTAGGGAAGCTCCTGGATACGGATGTTTTTCCAGCGAACCTTGATGCCTCCTCCGCTATGGATCTGAAGCGCAATAAACCCGTTGCCTTCCCCGATCTTATCGTCTGTCAGGGATACCATCTGTTTGCCGTTGAGATAGCTGGTGATCGTGCCCCCATTGGCTACAATACGCATGTTATTCCATTCGCCGACTTTTAAGGCGGCTTCATCTTCCGGTTTGGGTTGAATCAGCCATCCCCTTCCATAAGATTCATAAATACCCCCGGTATGTTCGCCCAGAGGAGCTACTTCTACCTGCCATCCGCTGATCTTTACGCCTTCAATGGAGGAGCGGATAAATACCCCGCTATTGCCGTTGGCCTCCTGTTTGAAAGAAAGTTCCAGGACAAAGTTTTTGTATGCCTTGTCGGTGGAAAGGTATCCGTATTCTTTATCCGGTCCGCTTTCGCATATCAGCTCCCCCTTGTCGACATACCATTTTTCCGTGCCATGAATATTCCATCCGGAAAGGTCCTTTCCGTTGAATATTTTTTTGAATTTCTGGGCATATCCGTTTGCGGCAACGATGGACAGCGATAAAAAAAGGAGCAGGTATTTCATGATAACCAGGTTTTGAACGGTTGATAAATTAAAGCGATTGATAAAATAACGCCGGACTATTTACTATTATGTTTTAGCCTATTGTTGTTCAACAAATATAGCGGTATCGGTTTAATTAAAAGCCTGAAGGGGTGAATTTTAGGGATACTTACGCCGGGTTATCGGATATTCCTGCGGCAGGCGATATCGGGATAACCATGTTGGCGGTTTTTTCTGCCGGCCTCGCGCCGCTTCATGGAAAATCCGCACTAAGGAGCGTTGGTCCCGAAGAATCCTGCCAGGTCGGAAGAACGGCTTTGCAAGACGATAGTCAATGGGGCATGGCGTGTTGAGATTTATGAATATCCGAAGGAGGCAGTTCGTGAGGGCTTGCTCAATGCCGGCCGGCTTAAAATAATTCCTCCAGCGCTTTCTCCATGCCTGCGCTCCGGGAACCCTTTATCAGCAGGTAGGCATTACCGGAAGAATGCGACTTTAACCATTTTCCCGCCTCGGCGGCGTCGTTAAATGTCCTGAACGGAGGGTTCAACTTTACAAAATCTCCACCTACCAGGATCACTTCCTTCCAGGGATGTTGCCGGATAAGGTCGATAATATGCTGGTGTTCTTTTAAGCTGTCCGCGCCCAGCTCGGCCATGGCGCCCAGGACAAGCATCTTGTTTTCCGTCTCTATCTGCCGGAAATTTTCAATAGCCGCCCTCATGCTGGAAGGGTTGGCGTTATAGGCGTCGAGGATGATTCTGTATCCGCCTTTCTCTATCAGTTGCGAACGGCTGTTTGAAGGATTATAGTCTTCAAGGGCTTTGATCATCTTTTCTTCATCTACCTTGAAATATTTTCCGATCGTCAGCGCCGCCAGTATATTCGGAAGATTATAGGCGCCGACCAGGCGGGAGCGGATAAGCCGTTCGCCTGTTAATCCTTTGCGCACAAGCGCCTGTAAATACGCTTCACTTTGTAAGGCCTCGCCGATGATCGAGGGCTCAATAGAAGAGGACCCCTGCGATGCAGGGGAAGCGGGATCTTTTTGATTCGCATGATGATCCATAGCGCTATACGCTACGATGCGGGAGATGCCCCTGCTCATTGTTCTGAGGTAGTCGTAATCCCACATTACAAAAGCAGTCCCGTTGTTATTTCTTAAATGATCGTAGAGTTCTCCTTTTGCTTTTTTTACGCCCTCAAAGCTGCCAAAGCCTTCCAGGTGGGCCTTCCCGCAATTGGTGATCAATCCGTGCGTAGGGAGCGTATAGTTGCAGTACCCGGCAATCTCGCCCTGGTGGCTGGCGCCCATTTCGATGATGGCCATTTCCGCGTCCTTTCTGATGGATAGAATGGTCAGCGGCACGCCGATATGGTTATTCAGGTTGCCGGCGGTGGTATATGTTTTATAAGAAGCGGAGAGTACCGCATGGGTTAATTCCTTGGTAGTGGTCTTGCCGTTGCTGCCCGTTATGGCAATAAAGGGGATATCCAGTTGGTTCCTGTGAAAAAGCGCCAGGCGCTGTAAGGTCTCCAGTGCATCGTCGACCAGTATTGTCCCGGTAATATGCGCATAAGCGGCATCGTCGATTATCGCATAAGCGGCGCCGTTGGCAATAGCGGCTTCTGCAAAGGCATTCGCGTTAAAGTTCGGCCCTTTTAAAGCAAAGAACAGATCGTCTTTTTGCAGTTTCCTGGTGTCGGTCCGAACAGAAGGATATTGTTGGTATAGCTCGTACAGCTCTGGGATGTTCATGGATCAAAAATAATTGAAATGTGCGATCCGGGGGCATATCCCCCGATCTTGTAAATGTCTGCTCAAGGGAGGCGATGCGTAAGGAAAGCGCCGAGGAAGGATCTGTTTCATAAGGGCATCCCCGTAAAAAAGCCGTCCCTGGTTTAGAGACGGCTTTTTAAAATCGTTTATCGGATGCTATCCCGGTCTGCCGGGTTATTTTTTCCGGGTATTCTGTCTTCTAACTTTGTAGTCGATACCGGTTTTTCTTCCATTGCCTTCAGGGCTTCCCAAACGGTCCATGGCGCAGCGGAAACCGACGGTGCTGCTCGCCTGGTCTTCTTCTAGGAAGCGGCGCGCTCCGGGCGATAACCAGTAAGGGCGGTCATCCCAGCTTCCTCCCTTGATCACTCTCGATTTGTCGCTGATCAGGGTGGTAAGGCCGTATCCGCGTCCTGCGGTGGAATCGTAGCTTACGCCCACGGTAAGAGAATCGCCGTCGAGGTAGTTGATCACGTTCCCTTTTTGATAGTTACGACGGTTCTTACTTTCTTCATCGGTAACATATACTTTCTTTATTCTTCCGAGGCTGTCTTTTTCAAATTCGCCGTCGGCGTTGCGATAATCTTTTTCAAAGCGGTTGCCGCGGAAAGGAGATACATCGTCCTGGTCAATGGGCGAAAGGGGACGGTAAACGTCGGCTACCCATTCGTTCACGTTTCCGGACATGTTATACAATCCAAAGGCATTCGGAAAGAATGAGGTGACGGGAGCCGTATATACGGCGCGGTCGTTAAGACCTCCGGATACGCCCATGTTATCCCCGTTGCCGCGTTTGAAGTTGGCCAGGAAAGTGCCCTGCCAGCTTCCGCGACGGGTATCGCGTAAACCATTTGTATTCTGGCTCCAGGAATATACCTGTTTGTTGGTGATCAGCTCTTCCCCTCTTTTTCCTTCTTTTCTGCTCACCTGGGGATTTTGTCCAACCAGGGCCATCGCTGCGTATTCCCATTCGGCTTCTGTCGGCAAGCGGTATGCAGGCAATAAGATGCCGTCTTCGAAAGTAACCTGCGCCCTGGGCGTGCCGTTAGGATTTCTCAGCGGGTTCTTTTTCGAACGCACTCCGGGGCCCGGCGTCGGCGTGGTCAGTCCCAACAGGTAGGCTTTCGTGTTGAAAGATTCCTCTCCCTGACCCTGGATATTTTTAAGGGTGTTCTGATTGATGAATTTTTGATCAATCAGCGCTTTTTCATTCACGCGATCGCTTCTCCAAAGACAGAAATCATGCGCCTGCCTCCAGGATACGCCTACAACAGGATAATAGTTATAGGAAGGATGGCGGAAATAGTATTCTACCAGCGGCTCATTATAGGCCAGCTCGCTACGCCAAACCAGGGTGTCGGGCAAAGCGCCTTCCCTGACGGCCCTGAACTCATCGCCATCGAATACATTATTGATCCAGTAGATATACTCCCGGTAATGTATATTGGCGACCTCAGTGCGGTCAATGTAAAATGAGTTGACTGTTTTACGGGTAGGAATATTATTCCAGTCGCTCATAACATCCTCTTCAACGGCTCCCATCGTAAAGGTTCCTCCCTGGACAAAAACAAGCCCGGGGCCGGTCCTTTGTTCTTTTTCACGGGCAACCTGGTAGCCGCCCATGTTCTTATCGTTATAATTCCACCCCGTTACATCGGATCGTTCAGGTTTTTTGCTAAACAGGCCGCCGTTCTTACAGGAAGAAACAGCCACGGCGCATGACAGCAGGACAAGTAGGTTTTTCAGATTCATGTTGATAGCTTTTGCCTTTGTTCAATTTGATTAAACGGGCGATTACTCACTATTATTGTAGTTTATAAAAATATTTGTGTAAAGAAATAAAATTTAACTGAATGATCTTCAGTAAATTATACTTTACAAACAAAGAACTTCCCCTGGAAGACGCAAAGATCTTTTTTCAGTCGGCTGAATGCAGCGCAAACCCGGATTCTGTTGTAAAATACTGCATAATAAGTGAAGTATTTATTAAATAAAGCCGGGCGGCGGGGTCGATGATTTTTTTTAACGGGCAATTCACAGGAAGAGGCGAAGCGAATATAGAAACTTTAAATAAAATAATATGCCAATAACCTTTTGGCAACCGTTAAAAATGAGCCATTTTATTGTTTTTAAGCGTTCGGTAAATGCCAGGTAAAGGAGTTTATGGGTAAACCGTTTTGCCGTTTTCGGCGCCCAATAATACCTTCCGAAAACAATATTTAATGATTAAAGCCGTTCGTATAAGGTTGTCGGAGCGCGTAGGTAAAAGCGGGGCACGGGGTATTTATTGTTAACCCTATTTTAAAATTGCTATTTTTGTTCTTCTATCGACAAAACTCTACGCAAAAAATTAATGCCTTGCAGGGCTTCAACGCCTGAAATGAATTCCTCTCTTAATATAGGTAAGACGGATGTTATAGCTTGCGCTATCCTGGTTAAGTGAAGGAAATCGGCGATCGCCTAAACAGACAAAACACCATCTATGAAACTGAGCCTAAGAAATATTCTCATACCTAGGAACGTATATGCGAAGTTCCATCCGACCATTGAAATGCGAAGCATTCACTGAGACCAATAAAAATATTCTATGCCCGAAGTAAAAACAAAAAATAAACGGATGAAAAGAAAGACCATTACGCTGGCTGCGGTAGCGCTTCTGTTTGCGGGAGTGAGTTCAGTGAAAGCGCAGAGCGATCCAGAACCGATTAATGTAGTGACTACCGCCGTCCCTTTCCTGAGAATATCTCCTGATGCCAGGGCCGGGGGTATGGGCGATCTTGGACTGGCCACTTCTCCTGACGTGAACTCAGGGTTCTGGAACCTGGCAAAGACGCCTTTTAACACTAGTCAGTATGGCCTGGGGTTGACTTATACGCCCTGGTTGAAGGACCTTGGATTGAATGATGTTTACCTGCTTTCTTTTGCGGGATATTATAAGTTAGACGACCTGCAGGCGTTGTCGGGTTCTATCCGTTATTTCAGCCTGGGTAATATCCAGTTTACGGATGGAAGCGGAAATGATCTGGGCAGCGGCCGCCCGCGCGAGTTTGGGATTGATGCGGGATACTCCCGGAAGCTATCCGATAAAATGAGCATGGGCCTTGCGTTAAGGTATATTCATTCCAACCTGGTTGGCGATTATGCCGGCGACCAGGGAAACACCTACCAGGCGGGTAATACGGTAGCGGCAGATCTTTCTTTCTTTTATACGGGCGCCAACGAGGACGGCCAGGGTTTTAATTTTGGCGCCGCGCTTTCTAATCTCGGCGGCAAGATCGGTTATACAAAAGACGCTACCCAAAAGGACTATATTCCTGCGAACCTGGGTATCGGCGCTACTTATACAAAGGTCTTTGATGAGAACAATAAAATACAGTTCGGGATCGACGCGCATAAATTGCTGGTGCCGACTCCTCCTTCCAATGCCGATTCGGCAAGCATTGCCAACTATCGCAGCAAGGGAGTGGTCAACAGTTGGTTGAGCTCATTCGGCGATGCGCCGGGAGGGTTTGGAGAAGAGATGAGAGAGTTCCAGTTGTCGTTCGGCGCGGAGTATGCGTATAACGATCAGTTCTTTGCCCGCGCAGGATATTTTTATGAAGATAAGAACAAGGGCAACCGTAAGTATTTTACGGTAGGGCTGGGCGTAAAATACAATGTTTTCGGATTGAATTTCTCTTACCTGGTTCCTTCGGGGGCGGGAATAAACAGGAATCCATTATCCAATACGCTTCGTTTTGGCATTGTGCTTAATCTTGACGACAGCGGAGAAGCGCCTACGCCTATTAATTAAGTTAATGAAAGAGCGGTAGCGTCGTTCAGGCGCTATCCGATAAGGCATCATGAAGGAGCGGGAAATTAAGTTCACTTCTTTACCTGATTCCTCTGCTTAAAACAATATATTTGAAGCGTCTCGGGAGAGACGCTTTTTTTATAATCTGTTTTGATCATGAGCTATCGTATCGGTTCCGGGATGGATGTTCATCAATTGGTTGAAGGAAGAAAACTCTGGATAGGAGGGGTGGAGATCCCTCATCATAAGGGCGCGCTCGGCCATAGCGACGCCGA
>JAEUVR010000008.1 GCA_016786785.1 Chitinophagaceae bacterium | reverse complement strand
AGGCCATACGGCTACGGCATTTTCATCTGCACAGTTTATGTTCCGGGAGTACAAGGATAGTAATTTCTGGTTAAGTATTTCGGGGTATCCCATTGCCGCAATGACTGGCATTTACAGGGTTTTCAACGACAAGCATTGGGTTGGCGACGTCGTTGCCGGAGCTGGGATAGGCATCCTCTCCACTGAAATTGCCTACTGGCTGTTTCCCGTTACCTCAAAATGGTTTGCTTCAAAAAAAGACAAAGGAGCATTTTCCTTAGTTCCTTTTTACCAGTCGAAAAATATAGGTCTAACAATTATTAAAACATTTTAAACAATGAAACAACAAAAAAAAATAACAATGAAGAAAGTCCTGTTTGTGCTTGTCGCCATTTTTGCGCTTATGCAACTGTACCACCCGGCAAAGAACATTTCCGGTGGAGTGTCAGCCAATGCGATTGAACGCCATTACAACGTACCGCAGAATGTTGGTACGTTGTTAAGAACCAATTGCTACGACTGCCATTCCAATAATACCAAATATCCGTGGTACAATAACATTCAGCCGGTAGCTCTTTGGCTTAACAGCCACATCAATGATGGAAAAAGGCATTTGAATTTTGATGAGTTCTACACTTATCCTGCGGAAAAGAAAATCAAAAAATTACAGGAGATAGCAAAGACCGTTGAAAAAGACGAGATGCCTTTGTCTTCCTATACCTTAATCCACGGCGATGCCCGGCTTAGTACAGAAAACAAAAAGGTACTGATAGACTGGGCTACCGCCTTGTCCAAAGCACAGTAACAAATTAATTAACTAAATAAGAAAAAATGAAAAAGATAATTTTCTCCATTGTCCTGCTTTTTTCGCTGGCAGTGGCACACGGGCAAACCGTTTTTGAAAAAGCAAAACAAGAAGCAAAACAAACGCATAAGCTGGTTTTGTTAAATTTTTCGGGTTCCGATTGGTGTGTTCCCTGTATTAAAATGCACCAATCATTTTTTGAAAATGCCGATTTTAAAAATGTAGCCGATAAGCTATTGGTATTGGTAAATGCCGATTTTCCCCGGAACAGGAAAAACCAGTTAGATGGCAAAATCAAAAAGCAAAACGAGGCACTGGCAGACAAATACAATCCGCAGGGGGCATTCCCTTACACCCTGCTGCTGGACGAAAATGGAACGCCGCTTAAAACGTGGAGCGGTATGCCTGATGAACCCGTTGAGGACTGGATAAGGGAAATCGTTACCGTTTACGACAAAAAATACCGGAATGAATAGGTTACAGGAATTTCGCAGAGGCGAAAAGCTGATGGGCAATGCTTTTGAAATTACCATTGTAGGTGAAGACAAATCGTGGGCTGAAGAAAGGATGGATGCCGCCATCAGCGAAATCAGGCGGATAGAACAACTGCTCACGACTTTCAGCGAAGACAGCGAAACCAGCCGTGTCAATGCCAATGCGGGTGTACAACCCGTACAGGTAAGCCGGGAAACCTTCGGATTGATTGAGCGTAGCCTGCGCATCAGTGCCGTTACGGACGGGGCTTTTGACATTACCTATGGCTCGGTGGACAAACGCCTCTGGAACTTTGACCGGAACATGACCAGCCTGCCGGATGCGGAAACAGCAAGGGCAATGGTTAGGCTTATCAATTACCGCAACGTGCTGCTGGACGGCAACGAATGTACCGTGTTTTTAAAGGAAGTTGGTATGCGTATCGGCTTTGGTGGTATCGGCAAAGGCTACGCCGCTGAAATGGCTAAACGATTGTTGCTGCAACAAGGGGTAGCAAACGGTGTAGTGAACGCTTCCGGTGACATCAGCACTTGGGGAAATCAGGCAGACGGGAAACCGTGGACGATTGGAATTGCCGACCCCGACCACGCAGGGCGACCATTTTCCTACCTTAACATCAGTAACATGGCAATTGCCACATCAGGCAATTACGAGAAATATGTCATTATCGGGGACAAAAAATATTCGCATACCATCAACCCCAAGACCGGGCTTCCGGTGACAGGTATCAAAAGCGTAACGATAATATGCCCCAATGCGGAAATAGCCGATGCAATGGCAACTCCCGTTACGATTATGGGTGTCAGGGCTGGGCTGGATATGGTCAACCAGATAGACAACTTAGCCTGCATTATCATAGACGACAACAACAAAGTTTACTCATCCCAAAACATACATTTAAAATGAAAAAGTTCCATAATCTCAAACTGTCCCTGTGCGGCATAAGCCTGTCGGCACTTGCGCTGTGTTCTTCCTGCACTACGGTAAAGGAATACCAGAAAAACAGGCTCAACGATGCCGAAATGGTGTTGGGCAACCGCAAAATCGAAAAAACAGAACTCAATTTCCAGTCCTACCGGGAAGGAGCTTCCGGTGCAAATGCAGGAAAAAGCGGCGGTGGCTGCGGCTGTAACTAATTATTCAAAACAAGAAATAAAATGAAAAGAATATATCTCACCGCAGCCGCACTTATGGCAATGCTGCATTCCTACGCACAGAGCAGTCTTCCCGACACTGGCTACACTGCCCGTAAACTAAAAGTGGAGGAGGTAAACCTCGTATCCAGCTACTACCATCAGGACGGGAACAACGCCGCCGTAACCGGGGGCATCGGCTCCGAGAAACTGACGGACATTTCCAACTCGATTGACGTGAAGCTCATCCGGCATGACAGGAAAAACCGCAAGCACAGCTACCTGCTGGACGTAGGTATTGACCACTATACCTCGGCATCATCGGATATGATTGACCTGAAAGCCAACAGTTCCGCATCACATGCCGACACAAGGATTTACCCATCGCTTGGCTGGACAATGGAAAATGAAGCCAAAGGTTCAACTATCGGAGCAGGTGTATCAGCCTCCAAAGAGTTTGACTACCTTTCCCTTGGTGGCAATGTTATGTTTGCACAGA
Source organism: Chitinophagaceae bacterium (assembly GCA_016786785.1). Classification (GTDB taxonomy): domain Bacteria; phylum Bacteroidota; class Bacteroidia; order Chitinophagales; family Chitinophagaceae; genus Flavitalea. Next base: position 23,502 of record JAEUVR010000008.1, on the reverse strand, counting down.
AAACCAAAAACCGTATGGGCGAGTTTACCGCCAAGCTGCAGGTATATCTCGACCAGGTAAGTTTGGTAACTCCCATAGAGCTGCGGGCATCGCAGACCCGTGAACACGAGCATTACCCAACAGCATCACGAAACACGTTCGCTGGTTCATTCTCCTATTCACAGATTATCAATGAGCGGTTGCAGGTGATGTTTCTTGCCGATGTGGTACAGCAGCACGGCTATTTGAGCCTGCCTTTCCACAGGGTTTATTTTACGGACGGCAGCGTGCATCAGGAACAACTGCCGAGTAACAGGTTTAAGCTGCCAATCGGTTTTAGGGGAAGCTATTTTATAGGCGACCGTTTTATCCTGCGTGGCTATTATCGTTATTATACGGACAATTGGGGTGTCCATGCCCATACCGCCGAACTGGAAGTCCCCGTAAAAATATCGCCTTTCTTCTCCGTAAGCCCTTTTTACAGGTATTACCAACAAAGTGCCGCCAAATATTTTGCAGGCTACCAAACCCATCAGGCAGGCGAAGACTATTATACCAGCAATTATGACCTGTCAAAGTTTACCAGCCAATTCATTGGTGCAGGTATTCATTTCACACCGCCGGGCGGCGTATTTGGCATCAAGCAACTGAACACGCTTGAACTGCGCTACGGGCATTATTACAGGTCAACAAAAATGAACGCTAATATTATTTCACTGAATTTAAAATTCAAATAACATTGATGAATGTGACAAACGGCTCAATGATAAGATTACGTCAATAGCAATGAAGATAATCAGCATAATTTATAATCCATATTTAATTAACTATGTCCTATAATATTCCCTACCATTTCAAAGGTCTTAGCGACAGTGAAGTTACCGCTTCAAGAAAGAAGCACGGTTACAACCGTATTGATGCCACTCACAAAAGCGGTTGGCTGGAACTGCTTTTGAACATACTGAAAGAACCAATGCTTATCCTGCTGTTTGCCATTTCTGTTATTTACTTAATTATTGGCAATTATGGAGAGGCATTGTTCATGTTTGTTGCCATCGTTGCGGTTTCGGCTGTTTCATTCTATCAGGACAACCGGAGCAAAAAAGCATTGGAAGCGTTGGAAAAGCTCAACGAACCTTTAAGTACTGTTGTCCGAAATGGCAAAGTAGTACAAATCCCTACCCAAGAAATTACGGTTGGCGACCTGTGTATTACGGAAGAGGGAAAAATGATTAATGCAGACGGAAAGATAGTTCACAGCAATGATTTTTCGGTGAACGAGGCATCTCTGACAGGTGAAAGCCTGTCGGTTTTCAAAAGCAGCGAAAGCGATGATAACAGAGTGTACAGCGGAACGGTTGCAGTGTCGGGACTGGCTGTTTTTGAAGTGGAAAAAATCGGCAGGGAAACCCGTCTTGGTAAAATAGGCACGTCTTTATCTGATATAAAAGAGGCTGCATCGCCTTTGCAGCTTCAAATCAGGAAGTTTGTCAAAACAATGGCGGTGATTGGTATTGTCATTTTCCTGTTGGTTTGTGTTGTCAATTATTACCATACCCGAAACCTGCTCGAAAGCCTGCTTAACGGGCTTACTCTGGCAATGTCTGTCTTGCCTGAAGAAATCCCGGTAGCGTTTACCACATTTATGGCATTGGGCGCATGGAAGCTGATGCGTGAGGGCATCATCGTTAAACGGAGCAGCGTGGTTGAAACACTCGGTAGCACGACTGTTATTTGTACCGACAAAACCGGGACGATTACAGAAAACACGATGCACCTGAAACATCTGTATGATTACCGTTCGGACAAAATTTTTGATGAGCAGGACTTTAACGATACCTCACTTTCGGAGTTGATAAACTATGCCATGTGGAGCAGCGAGCCAGTACCCTTTGACCCGATGGAGAAGACCCTGCACCAAATATATGGACAGACACAAAAGGACGACCATAGAGGCTACTTTACCTTGTTCCACGAATATCCTTTGGACGGCAAACCGCCTATGATGACGCATATTTTCCAAGATACGAAGCAACACCGGATTGTTGCGGCAAAAGGTGCGCCGGAAGCCATTCTTCAGGTGTCCACACTTCCTGAAAACGAAAAAAGTAAAATTCGCGGGTTGATAACAGGGTTTGGGGAACAAGGATTTCGTGTTTTGGGTGTAGCAAAATCACATTTTGAAGGTAATACCTTTCCTGAAAGACAACAGGATTTTCAGTTTGAGTTTTTGGGCTTGGTAGTATTTTATGACCCACCTAAAGAAGGCATTCGCTGTGTATTTCAGCATATATACGATGCCGGGATTAAAGTAAAGATAATTACGGGCGACAATGCCGACACTGCAAAAAGTATTGCGGTACAGGCAGGTATTGTCAATGCCGACAATGCCGTGGACGGAACCGAAATTATGGCATATTCCGGGGAGCGGCTATTGGAAGCAGTAGAGGAAAAAGTGCTGTTTGCAAGAATGTACCCCGATGTGAAACTGACTGTGGTAAATGCCTTAAAACAAAACGGTGAAGTTGTGGCTATGGTGGGTGATGGTGTGAACGATGCACCGGCATTGAAAGCCGCAAATATCGGTGTGGCAATGGGTAGCAAAGGAACGGAGATTGCGAAAGCCGCTGCTTCTTTAGTTATCATCAACGATGATTTAGACAAGCTGATTACGGGAATAGCGGCGGGAAGAAGAATTTACACTAATATCAAAAAAGCCGTTCAGTACATCATTTCCATTCATATTCCCATTATCCTTACAGTGTCTTTACCCTTGTTTTTGGGCTGGGCATTTCCACAGATATTCACGCCGGTACACGTTATCTTTTTAGAGTTGGTCATGGGGCCAACCTGTTCCATTGTGTATGAAAATGAGCCAATGGAAAGAAATGCAATGTTGCAAAAACCAAGAAAAATGACTGACACATTCCTGAACTGGAAAGAGCTCGGAATAAGTATTGTTCAGGGGTTGATAATAACAGCAGGCATATTGTTCACGTACCGATATACGGTGCAGAACGGTGGTGATGAGCAGCAGACAAGGGCAATGGTTTTTACTACGTTGATTTTCGCAAACATTCTGTTGAGCCTGACCAACCGTTCATTCTATTACAGCCTGTTTGAGAGTTTCAAAAATCGTAATGCCCTGTTTGTGGTCATCAATGGCTCAACCTTAGCACTTCTTTTAACGATACTGTATTACCCGCCGTTGTCCGACTTCTTCAAGGTTACAGGTTTGGGGCTAAAAGAATTGAGCATAGCTGCTCTTATTGCATCGGTTTCCGTTCTGTGGTTTGAGGTTTATAAATTGTTTAAACGAAAATAGTAATTGACAAAAATTCAAAAGCGATGAAAAACAAAAAGGAAGAAGTAAATGAAATTACGATTGACAACTATTGGAACAACCATTACATCAATCGTAGCAACTGGCTTAGAGCCGCAGTGCTGGGAGCCAATGACGGTATTATATCCGTGTCCAGTCTGGCTATCGGAATAGCGGCAGCAAGCACAACAAGAGAACCGGTATTGCTGGCTACTATTGCCTCGCTTGTTGCCGGAGCCTTGTCAATGGCGGCAGGCGAATACGTGTCTGTAAGTTCACAGACTGACATTGAAAAAGCCGACATAGAAAGGGAAGCAAAAGAACTCCGTGATATGCCGGAAACAGAACGCAACATATTGGCAGAAATCTATGAAAGGCGTGGACTGAAAAAAGAAACCGCCATGCAGGTAGCTAAGGAACTGATGGAAAAAGATGCTTTGGCTGCCCATGTTAGGGATGAGTTGGGGATTAACGAAATCAGCAAGGCAAACCCCATGCAGGCGGCACTGGCTTCAGGGGCATCTTTCACGGCAGGCGGGATATTGCCTTTAGCAGTAACGCTGCTGGCTCCCGTTGTGGGGATGGAATACTGGCTCTACTGTTTTACGCTTGTCTTTCTCATTTTGTTGGGAATAGTATCGGCAAAAACAGGCGGTGCGGGCATCGGTAAAGCCATTGTAAGAATTGCTATCTGGGGAACAATCGCAATGGGCTTGTCTGCATTGGTGGGGCATCTGTTTGGTGTGAATGTTTAATGATAGCTAATAATCTTTCCAGTGCTAACAACTGTGAAGAAGGTACAATGGGATAACTGAAAATTTGAACCGCATATATAGAATAACTAAGTCTTTAATATCTAAAGTGAAAGTCAATGACGGGATTTTATACAAAAATCATGGAGGAGTTAGAAGAAGAAATAAAAGAATTGACATACGAGCAAGGCAATGTTTTAACTTCCTCTGAAAAAGCAGTTGAACTTATTTTACACAAGACCGCTGAATTGAAAGAATATGTATTGAAGACGGGGTTTAAAAATGTGCAGGAAGAAATACACTTTTTCAAATATCAGAAACCTGCCATTATAGCAAAGCTGATTTACTACAATGCTATCTACAAAATTGAGGCACGGAAACCTTACGGAGCAAAGCCTATCAGGAAATACCTCAACAAAGAATTGAAAAAACTAAAGAGGTTCTTCGATAATAATCTCGATTTCTATAAGTATTACCGTAGCAACAATTCTTTTCTTGATGAAAACTTTTTTGTGAGAGGCAGGCACGATATAAAGCTATGGTTAGATACTTATTACTTTCAGTCAGACCAGACCTTTTCCACCTCACATGATTACAAGGTTGCTAAAATAATTGCTAACGACTTAATACAGGTTTATATCGAAGACCAGCTATATAGCAAAACCCAAAACGACAAATCAGCATCCACAGAAAAATTGAATTGGACGGGAAGTAAAACCGCCCTGATAGAATTGATTTATGCCTTGCAGTATCAGGGTGTTTTTGACAATGGAAACAGTGATATACGGTTGATAGCCCAATATTTTGAAAGTGCGTTCAATGTTGATTTAGGCAATTTCTATCAAACCTATTTAGAATTGAGAACCCGAAAAATAAATCGCACCAAATTCCTTGACGAACTCCGGGACGGGCTTTTAAAAAAGATGGACGAGCAGGATGAGAAATAATATTACCCAATAGAGATAAAAAAGTAAACGGGGACTTGCAGATCCCCGTTTGCTTTTTTCAGCCTTATCCGTATTATAAAAACCCTCTTGGCAGATGAATACCTTTAACCCGTACAATCGTTTCAGAATTATGCTGACTTTGTTTTTCGGCTTTTTCAGGCTGTACCGCTTCTGTATCAGTTTCCGGTTTTATGGATAATTGTATTTTTCTTTCAACCGCCGCCAATTCTGTTTTAAGGTCGCTCAAAGCCTGCTCTTTCTTCCATGTACCCTTTACCACTTCCTGAAGAATGGGGAGGTCTTTTTGCAGCCCGTCAATTTTCTTTTGTTCCTGCTCTAAGATACCCGGTATCTTTTGGAGCGCATTCAGAAAATTAAGCGATGCCGTTTTTGCTTCGCCCGCCATCTTACCGTTGTTGAACGTGTACTTGATATTGCCCTCACCCTGAACAAAGAAACGGTTATCCCTTTCGAGCGTAGTGCTGTCCTTTTCCGAAAGTTCGGTTTTGACCAATAGCGTAAAACCGTACAGCGTACCGATTTCCTCATACTGCCCTGCGGTACGGGCTTTTTCGGAAAGCTGGTTGAGTTTCGCCCCAATCTGTTTTACATCGGCATTGGGCGGCAACCCGATAAGCTGCACCGGGTTAAGTATTTCCCCATCTTTGTTTTTCTGTATGCGCTGTTGCAGGTTTGCCCAATCGAGGCTCATACGGTCAAACCGTGCCTGCGTACTTTCCAGCGTAGCAATGGTATCTTCCAGCCTATATTTGGAAGTTGATTTGGAACGGTTGTTCGCCTGCCGTTCGCTTTCCAGCCCGGCAATCTGTTTTTCCAGTTTCGCTTTTTCCAAAAGGTCTGTATTACCCGATAGTATCGCCACATATTCGGAGAAGTTCATGCCCGTTTTTTCGTCCATGCCACCCTCATCAATGGTACGTTTACCGAGGCTGTTGCTCTTTAATTGTTCGATAAATACCTGCTTGTTGTACAGGGTATTGAATTTGTAGCTATCCAGCGATTTTTCTACGGCGTAGATGAAAATATCTACTTTGTTATCGGCAAAAAATTTTGCTATCTCATTGCCTTTGCGGATAGCCCTACCGTCCCGTTGGGCAAGGTCGCTTGGTCGCCACGGTATATCCAAATGGTGAACGGCAACCGCCCGTTTTTGTGCATTTACGCCCGTGCCGAGCATTTCGGTAGAACCGAACAACACCCGTATTTTTCCCTCGTTTACATCCCTGATAAGTTCTTTGCGCTGCTTCTCATTTTTAGCCTCCTGAATAAACCGTATTTCATGCGCAGGGATGCCGTGGTCTTGTACCAGCTTGCGCTTTATTTCCGAGTAAACATTCCATTCTCCGGGTTTGTAAGTACCGAGGTCGGAGAAAACGAACTGTGTTCCTTTCTGCGCACTGTATTTGTTGTAGTATTTGGCAATATTAGCCGCACAGTGCGAGGCTTTATTGTCGGGGTGGTCTTCATACTTCCGGCTAATCATCCGCATATCCAGCGACATTTTACGGGCGTAATCTGTCGCAATCAGCATCTTTGCTTTTTCTTCGCTTTCACTTAACGGAGGTCTGCCCAACAATTCGGCATTACCCGTCTTGGCAAACTCCATCAACTTCTGAATAAAAACCTCTTGCTCCGGCGTGGGCGGGATATGGTATAATATTTCGTTCTTTTCGGGGCGGTCTATACCAATGTCCTTTGCGGTACGGTAGTCCGTGATTTCCGAATAGAACTGTGCCAGTTCCGGCACTTTGATAAAGAAGCGGAAACGCTCTTTTGATACGATATTGTTTGCTACCGAAAATTCATAATCGGTGGTCTTGCGTGCATATATGGCTGCCCACGCATCAAAACAGTTGATGCCCTGTTTTTCCATTGCTTGCGGGCGCAGGTATTTAAAGAGCAGATACAGTTCTGTGAGCGAGTTGCTAATGGTAGTACCCGAAAGAAACGTTGCGCCCAGGTCTTTGCCTGTGCGCTCCTGAATGGTGCGGATAGCAAACAGTAAATTCAATGCTTTTTGGCTTCCCGCCATATTGCCCAATCCCGCTACACGCTCATGCCTTGTATTGAACATGAGATTTTTAAAACGGTGGCTTTCGTCCACTAAAATGTGGTCAATGCCCATCATTTTAAAGTCCACAACATCATCCTTACGGTTTTCGATGTCATGCTCCAGTGTTTTCAACTTAACCTCCAAGTTCTGTTTACGGACAATAACCCCTTTGAGCATTCCCCTTGAAACTTCCTTGCCCTGTGCTTCCAAAGCGGCAAGGTTATCCTCCACACTTTCCAGTTCCGCTTCCAAAATCTGCTTTTGCATTTCGGGCGATTGCGGTATCACACCAAACTGGTCGTGGGTTAGAATGATACAATCCCAATCATTGTTTTTTATATCCCCGAAAATGCGCAAGCGTTTCTGCGGGGTAAAATCTTCCTTGCTGGGATATAATATTTTGGCGTGTGGATAGGCTTTGCGGTAGGTTTCCGCTATCTCATGCACATTGGCTTTAAGCCCGATAATTATCGGCTTATGCGCCAGCCCCAAACGTTTCATTTCCTGTGCCGCCGTACACATGATGAGCGTTTTACCTGCGCCAACTTCGTGGTCACAGATAGCACCGCCGTTCATCTTTATCATCCAAACGGCATCCTTTTGGCTTGGGTACAGGTCTTCAATACCTAAAGCCTTGCGGTCAAGTCCCGGAAATTCCTGATGGCTGCCGTCATACTGCGGACGGACAAAGCAGTTAAACGTGTCGTTGTATTTGTCGGTCGGGCGTTGCTTAAACTCATCGTTCTGCGCAAAGAGCCAGTCCGAAAACTCTCTGCGTATCTCATCAATTTTGGTGTTCGCCATTTGTATGGCTTCCATATCCCGCACCTTTACTTCCTTGTCATCTATGATTACTTTTTTGGTAATGTCAGGCGTAGTATTGACAAGGGCGTGTTTCAGCAGGGTAATGCCGTCAAACGTCCGGCTTTCCGACTTGATAGCGTACTTTTCAGTGATATGGATATTCTTGCGGTCGCAATGGATGGAAAAGTCATCGGAACTTTCAGAATAATGGATGCGTATATCCGTATCGAATAGATGCGAGGCGAAACGATTATAGATGCCCGTAGGTATCCAGCGTTCGCCGAGGTTAAAATCGAGTTCTTCAAACTCTATCCTGCGGGGCTTAGCTTCTTCGAGTGCTTTGAGGCTTGCGGCAGCTTCCTTGTCTTCCGGTTGCCCGGCAAGGTATGCCTGCACATCTTCCGCTTTTTCAATTACATTGCCCGAAACCCATTTTTCGGCTATCTCATATTCCTTTTGTACAGGATTGTAAAAGATACGGCCATGCAGCGCATCTTTTAAATCTTCGGCAGACATCCCGCTTATTTCCGACATATAGCCCAAATCCACCGTGCCGTACTTATTGAGCGATGCCGCCAACGCTTCGTCCGGGTTATCTGTTGCGAGGGTTGCGGTTGAAAAACTTACAGGCTTGTGGAATATATCTGCCTTATGCACCACGCCGCCCACAACACGCTCCAAATAGGATACTTCCTTGCCTGCGCTGTCCGTCTTAATCAATTTGATATTGTCGGCACTGTTTAGGTTGCCGTATTTCTTTAGAAAATCATCATACAGGCGGTTTAGCGTTTCCCGTTCTTGTTTGTATTCGGTATGGTGCTGCGCTTCCTGATTGTAAAGCTGCTGATAGGCATCCCGCAATCCTATATAGGCTTCGGCTCTTGCTTTCTGATTGGCTGGCAGGGATAGCGGATGAAACACCGCCGTACCATTGGATAAATCCACATCCTGCAAATGCCCCACATAACCACTATCCACCACAAGGCAATCATCCCTGTGGAATGATTGCAGTTCGCCGGAGTATGGGGCAGGTTCGGGAATTACATTATCATTTGCCGGAGCAGCCGCAGGCTCGTTTTTGGGTCGTTCTTCTATTTCGCCTTTGCTGTTAATGCCGATGGACGAAAACAAATCGCCAATTACGGTTTCCTGTCTGTTTAGTCGTGGCGTGGTTGGTGGCTTTGGTGTTTCTTCTTTTGGAGTGCGTAGCGGTATGTAATCAAAAAGCCCCGGCTGATGTGGACGGTTGCCCGCTTTTTTCTTGGTAATGGTCGTTCTTCTCTTAACCCTTTTTTTCGGTGCGGCGATAACGGCAGTCTGTGGCGCACTTCCAAAAAGGTCGAATAAACTCAACTGCACTTCTTCCTGTGGAGACGGCAGATCTGCTAACGCAGTCATGCCGTCCTGTTCCTTGCTCATTGCAGGTTGAGCCGCCGCAGGCGTCGTAAATAGTGAGGGTTGTGTTATTTCATACCTTATGATGCCGGTAGCCGGCTGCGTGGGAGTAGGGTCAGGAGTTACGGTAATATCCGGCTGTACCGTAGGCTCATCGGACGGTAGCCCTTTGTAAAGATTTATGTTCAGATACTCTTTAAAATCTCCATCCAGTATTTTCTTTGCCTCCTTTGCAATTTCCTGTACACCGCCACTATGAACATATACAGTATAGGGTTTCCCGTACAGGTCTGTGGATTGTATAATTTCATTGAAAACAACTGTACCATTGTAAAGCATATAGGCGTTTACATGGTCATTGTGTTTTGTTAGCAACGTATCGCAAAAGTCTTTTTCCCTTTCGGAAAGACCTTGTTTGCCCGTGTTCTTTTGAAGCACAATAAGGTCGCTGCCGACTTCCGTTCCGGCATAATCCATGAAAAGATTGTTCGGTAGCCGTACCACCGAAACAAGGTTATGCTCTTTCATCAATGCCTCACGTATGGGCTTATTGCTTGGGCTATCCAAAACGCCCTGCGAGGTGATGAAAGCGAGAACACCGCCATCCCGTAGCGTGTCCGTTCCCTTTAAGAAAAAGTAATTGTGGATGCCCCTTGCTGCCTGCGCCCTTGCAGGGTCATTACCCCGTGAATACGAAAGGTCAAAGACCGCACTTGTACCAAATGGAATATTGCTGGCAACTACATCGTAGCTGTTCAGCTCCCTTTCGGGTATTTCTTCAAAACCGCTTATACGAATATTTCTGTCAGGGTAAATCTGTTTGAGGATTTTACCCGTTAGCAGGTCTTTTTCATAAGCGGTAATCTGTGATACGTTTTTATCTGTAAAAGACTGGATAAAGCCGCCAATCCCTGCCGATGGCTCTAAAAATTTTTGAATGGCTATACCATTTTCTTTGAATACATCGGATAATGTATTGATGATTTCGGGCGGAGTATAAAACGCTGTAAGTACCGAACTGCGCATACTGTCCACAAAGTGTTTATACTGCCTTTCGTCTGCGGCATTTTCTTTCAGTACCCTGTGTAGTTCCTGCGTTTCCTCAAAATACCTCCGCTCATAATCTTTCCACTGCTTTATATCTGTCGGATGCTCTGCGGGATTTAAAATGAATTTTAGTCCCCCGAAACCACTGTACTGTAAAAGCTGCTGCCGTTCGGCTTCGGTAGCTTGGCGTTTTTCCTTTTCCAACCTGAACATGACCCGTAACGCCTCGATATTCTGCTTCAGGTGGTCACGTTGATTAAATGCCATAGTCTTCGATATGAATTGCTATGGTTCCCGTGATTTCCGTATAAAGCAGGTCGTGGTCGGTGGTATAGGCGAAGTCATCCGTCAGCACATATTTGGCAAATACGGGTTCACAGATAGGCAGCATCTTTAGAGCAAACGGGCGCAGTTCCTCATCCAGCATGATGCTGTTAAACTCACTGCACACCACTTGAAAAACGGTGTCGAACTTGGAATAGTAAAGCCCCTCAAAGAGTATATTATCTGCGATTTGGTCGCATTCCTCAATGGGGTTGCCCGAACGGAATGCGCCCTCGTAAGCATTTGCCGCCCACTTGGAGCGTTGCTCGATAAACTTTTGGTCGTCCGCTTTTTCGGGGAAGCTGATATTTAATAATTCTTGTAACCTTAACGTAAAATAAGAGAGGTCTTTTTGCTGTGTACTCATATTGATTTTGTTTAAAATTTTCAATGAGTAGCTAAAGTATTATGGCTATAAACCGCCACACCTAAAGCGGTAGTAGTTGGCTTTGGGTGGCAGTTTTTGACCGGATGACAATTGAATATAGAAGTAGAAACGGATATTAATTTTCGTAACTATTTTTGGGTTTAAAATAATTATCGTAATATTGCGATGTATTTAATTTTGTCAAATGGGCGTAACAAAAACGGAAATATTTACAGAGCAACAAAACAGTTTAGCCATTACTTTAAAGGCATTGGCACATCCTGCCCGTATTGCTATCCTGCAACACATCATCAAGCAGAATGCGTGTATTTGTAACGACTTGGTAGAGGAATTAGGATTGGCTCAGGCTACAATTTCGCAACACTTAAAAGAATTAAAGAACATTGGCATCATTAAGGGAAATATAGAGGGTACGAGTGTATGCTACTGTATTGATGAAAATGTTTGGCAGCAGGTTAAAAAGGAACTCAATACTTTCTTTGTGGATAATGTAGGGGTTGATAAATGCTGTTAAGCATTTTTTTTGAACATATTAATCGCAATAAAGCAATATAACAATTAAATAAAAGACAATGAAACTATCAGAAATCAAAGAAATCTTGCCAACGTTGGACAATGTCGAATTTCATTTGGAAAACGGCACATTTGTACCGGAACACTTTCACGTTACGGAGGTAGGTGTTATTACCAAACACTTTATTGACTGTGGCGGAACCATCAGAAATGAAAAGATTGTCAATTTTCAGCTATGGAACGCTAACGACTATGAACACCGATTAAAGCCCGCCAAACTTCTGAACATTATTAAACTTTCGGAGGAAAAATTAGGTATCGAGGATTTTGAAATTGAGGTAGAATATCAATCGGACACTATCGGAAAATATGACTTGGATTTTAATGGAGAAACTTTTGTACTGAAAAGCAAAACAACAGCTTGCTTGGCACAGGATGCGTGCGGTATTCCGTCTGAAAAACAAAAGAAGAATTTATCCGAGTTGCCAGTAAATCAAACATCTTGTTGCACGCCAAATTCCGGTTGTTGCTAAATACTAAAACCAATTAAAATGTATAAGGATTTAATAGAAACGATAAACAATATTGTTGCTAATCAAAAAATTGACGAAGAACGTAAAGCTACGTTACAACCGCTGATAGATTTTGTACAGCAAAAAGTAATTAACGGGGAAAATGTAAACCTAAATTTCATTTGCACCCATAATTCACGCAGAAGCCATCTATCACAAGTTTGGGCGCAGGTAGCGGCAGCACACTTTAGCATTCCAAATGTATATTGTTATTCGGGCGGTACGGAAGAAACAGCATTGTTTCCGAAAGTAGCAGAAACCTTGACAAATCAGGGCTTCTCTATTTTCAAAATTGCAGATAGCAATAATCCGGTATATGCAATAAAGTACAGTGCCAATGCTTTGCCCGTAATTGGCTTTTCAAAAAAATATGATAACCTTTTTAACCCTGTATCAGCGTTTGCAGCTATCATGACCTGTTCGCAGGCAGATGGCGGTTGCCCTTTTATAGCTGGGGCAGAAAAAAGAATACCCATCACATTTGAAGACCCTAAAATTTCAGACAATACACCGGAGCAATCAAAGGTATATGCCGAAAGAAGTTTGCAGATTGCAACCGAAATGTTTTATATATTTTCAAAAATCAGCCGATAACCAATGCAGCCAAAATTAAAATTTCTTGACCGTTACCTTACCTTATGGATATTTCTTGCAATGGTGGCAGGTGTAGGATTAGGGCATTTCTTTCCAGGTATTTCAAAAGTTACAAACGCTTTAGCCGTAGGCACTACAAACATTCCTTTAGCAATAGGTTTAATACTGATGATGTACCCTCCGTTGGCAAAAGTGGATTATACATTACTACCGAAAGCATTAAAGGATAAAAAAGTAATCGGCTTATCCTTATTGCTCAATTGGGTTATTGGTACTGTGCTGATGTTCGGATTAGCCGTTTTGTTTTTACGGAATGAACCCGATTATATGACAGGCTTAATACTGATAGGTTTGGCAAGATGTATCGCAATGGTAATTGTTTGGAGTGATTTAGCAAAAGCCAACAGGGAATATACGGCATTGCTGGTAGCGTTAAACAGCATCTTTCAGATAATAAGTTACAGTTTCTTAGTTTGGTTGTTCATCAACATATTACCCAACAAATTAGGCTTAGCGAATTTCAATGTAAGCGTATCCATTCAAGATGTAACAGAAAGCGTATTAATATATTTGGGTATTCCATTCTTAGCGGGATTTATAAGCCGTTACATACTGGTAAAATCAAAAGGTATAGAATGGTACAATAGAGTATTTGCTTCCAAAATATCGCCCATTACATTGTATGCTTTACTATTTACCATCGTACTAATGTTCAGTCTGAAAGGTGATAAAATAGTAGAGTTGCCAATGGACGTAGTAAAAATAGCAATACCCTTAATCATCTATTTTGTGCTGATGTTTTTCGTGAGCTTCTTTATTGGTAAATCTTTAAATATTCCTTATGACAAAAACGCATCAATTGCATTTACAGCTACAGGAAACAACTTTGAATTGGCAATAGCCGTAGCCATAGCCGTTTTTGGTATTCATTCACCGCAGGCATTTGTGGGCGTAATCGGCCCACTTGTGGAAGTTCCTGTGTTGATACTCTTGGTAAGAGCAAGTATGTTGTTAAAGAAGAAATTCTACTGAAGTACCCCTTGATAATTTAAGGGAGGTTATGGAGAAAGGTTCTGAAGCATTTTACCTACTTCAATATCTATTCTCGAAAAGGCAAACCATTTTTTACCCAAATCTTTTAATGATGCTCCAATGTGGTACAACTCGGTACCATCAACAATAAGAAAACGGTCGTGAGCATGGGTAAAAGGATGAACATTTATAGCCGGGTATTGGCTGTTGTAGCGTTGCACATCGAGTTGTAACTGATTGCTGATACTTTTGGTGTAAATAGTGGCAGATACAGCCTGTCCACGCTTTCCCAGAAGCGTAAGCACCGTATCATCAACATAATTGTCAATAAGGATAATAGACCTTTGTGCGCTTCGGACAATGCCCGAAACAAAAGTGTAGGCATCGAATATCTGCCCTTCATAGAAAACACCCTTTTCGCCGTGCAGCTTGCCGCTTTCCAGTGCTTTAAATATTTCCTCAAACCTGCCGTCTGCTTCAATCTGTTTCAGTTCGATTTTATCCATGCGAGAAAACAGCCCGGCATTATCCAGTAATAATTTTCGCATTTCAACAAAAGCGTTCATTATCTCAATGCTCACCTTTATGGCTGTATCGCTCCGCAATACTGCCGACAACATGGCTACACCTTGTTCGGTAAACACGTAAGGCAAATAACGCCGTCCGCCACGTCCTGCGTTTGAGGTTCCAATTTGGAACCTCAAAGTTTCGCTTTCCTCATCGTTCAACTGAAAACAGAATGTTTCAGGAAAACGCTCAATATTCCTTTTCACGGCTTTATTCAGTATTTTGGTTTCTACCTGATACAATTGAGCCAGGTCTTTGTCAAACATGACCTGTTTGCCCCGAACCGCATAGATAAGGCTTTCTATATCCTTTTGACTGATGATTATATCGTTGTTCATTTCTTTTTGTTTGGGGTATTATCAAATTCAAAAGAACTTTCACCATTATCTTTTAGTATGATAAAGGCATCGAATTTCTTACCCGCCTTGCTTTTCATGCCTTTGATAAGGCTGGTCTTTCTTTTGTTCACAAGGTTTTCGATTTCAGTAACGCTCAATTGTACACCGCACACATTACGAAATTGAAGCCAGTTGCAAGCCTCATCGGGGCATTTGACAACCTTATCCCGGATGAGCAGTTTACGAGCTTTGCATTTGGGGCAGGTCAGTTCGGGTTGTTTTTCGCCAGCAATGCTTATGCTCAAAAGTTCCTGCGTAACGGATGAGGTATAGGCTTCCATTGATTGATGAAAGCCTGCTGCATCCGCTTCGTTGTTCTCAATCTTTTGTAAAGCCACTTCCCATTCGGCAGTCATGGCTACATCGGCTATCCTCTTGTCCTTTACAGCTTCGTAAACCTGCAATCCCTTTTCGGTAGGAACGAGGGATTTTTTTTCACGCCTGATATAATCCCTTTTAAAAAGGGTTTCTATAATGGCGGCTCTTGTGGCTGGTGTGCCAATGCCGATGCCTTGCAGGGCTTTACGCTCATCTTCGTTCGCTATTTCCTTTCCGGCATTTTCCATTGCAGACAACAAATCCGCTTCCGTGTAAAGCACGGGCGGTTTGGTCTTTTTTTCCAGTACTTCGGCACTTTTTATTTTCAGTTCATCGCCTGTTTTCAATTGCGGCAATTCCTGTACAGGCTCACTATCATCCTCACTAAAGTGTTTTTTGATGCCACGCCAGCCCGCATCGAGAATTTTAGTCCCTTTCATTACGAAATCATAATGCAAAGCCTGTAAGGTAACGTCTGTTATTTCTTTGGTACAGGCTTGTGAGAGGGCTTCCAGTAAACGCAGGGCAATCATATCGTATATGGCTTCCTCATTTGAGGGCAATGTGGAGGGAATTGTTTCAGTAATGAGCAGACCGTGATGGTCTGTTACTTTTACATCGTTTACAATACGTTTATTGAAACGACCCCACTTCAGTTTCCCAACCGCTTCTTTACAGGAAGCCCTTGCTTCCAATGACCTTACCAAAGCAGGTATCTCTGCCCAAATATCTTCGGGAATATATTTGCTTCCGGTACGTGGGTAGGTAATCAATTTCTTTTCGTACAGGCTTTGGGCAATGTTCAGCGTTTCTTCGGCAGTTAAGAACAATCTTTTGTTCGCTTCCTTTTGCAGTCCCGTTAAGTCGAAAAGCAACGGAGGTTGCTCTGTAACGGTTTTTGTTTCTACTGCGGTAACGGTAGCAGTTCCGGCACGCTCTATGGATTTGAGCGTATCATCTGCCAGTTTTTTATCTTCCCATTTGGTTTTGGAAAGGCTCTTGAAGTCTGTAAACTCTTTGCGGTGTTCTAACTGTATCTGCCAATACTTTTTGACAGTAAAGTTTTTGTTTTCCAAATAACGTTTACAGATAAGCGCAAGCGTTGGTGTTTGCACACGCCCCAGCGAATACACACCATGACCTGCAATACTCAATGCCTGCGAAGCATTAATGCCCACCAACCAATCGGCTTGGCTTCGCCCTTGCCCGGCACGGTACAGCCCGTCAAAATCGCTTCCGGGTTTCAGGTTATCGAAACCCTGCTTAATAGCTTTTTCGGTCAATGAACTTATCCATAAACGCTGAAAGGGCTTACTGCATTTCAGGTACTCATAAATGTACCTGAAAATGAGTTCGCCCTCACGTCCGGCATCGGTAGCAACGATAATACTATCCGAGCGACCAATAACCTGTTCAATAACTTTCAACTGCTTTACCGCTCCGCTATCGGGAACGTATGTCTTTTCCTTTCTTACTTTCCGTACCGTCAGTAAAAAAGGATTGGGCAATATGGGCAGGGCTTCCCTTTGGAAGCCCGATAGCCCATAATCTTCCGGCATTGCCAGTCCGACCAAATGCCCGAATGCCCATGTAACCTGATAGCCATTGCCTGTTATGTAGCCATCCTTCTTATCGGTGGCTCCCAACAGGGCGGCTATTTCACGGGCTACGCTTGGTTTTTCTGCAATAATTGCTTTCATATTTTTTCCTTTTAGTGATTATCTTTTTATGCCTTTGGATTTAGCTGGCTCCTGTCGTTCCCGCTGCTGCTCATTGATAGGAGCGGTTTGCTGGGATTTTAATGGCTCGTTGATATTCTTGGTAGCCTCATTGGTTTTCCCCTCGGAATTGACGGCAACCTGTGTTTTATGGGTATCTGCCGGAACAATCTTGTCTTTCAGTTTGTCGGGGTTCCTGAAACTGAAATTATAATTGCCTGTGTCGGCATTCAAAGTAACGTAGCCCTTATAAGGTTGTCCTTTCCCGTCCTTAAAATCAGCTACATAAATTGTTTTGCCCTCGGTGAGCTTTTTATATTGCTCATCGTTAAATTCCTTGCCCCTGAATAATCTTGGATTTTCCTGCGATTGACCTTGCGATTGCTGACGGCTTTGGGTTTGTTTGTAGTTCTCGCCCCTTTCAAAAAGGTATTCCGGAAAACGCTTGTCAGCATTGTATTGAATATCACTGCTGAATGTTTTACCTTTCTGCGAAACCATATTCTCTAAATAGATTGGCTTACCCTCATATAAGTCAATCTTTTGCTGGTCTGTGAGCTTTACTTTATTAATTTCGTCCGGTACTTTTATCCAATCCTGTCGTAAAGCTATAACCTCATTTGTCAGCTTGTCAATACTTATAATAGATGGTACTACTTCGCCAGTCTTGGGATAGGTCAAATCCACAACACGCCCCATGTTCCCGGTTTTGAGCAGGTTCTCTTTATCCTCTTTGGTAAATTCGTGTCCAAAGAAAGGGGTATGTAGATTGGGTTCGTGCCGAACTCCATACATTACAAATACGGGCTTTCCGTCTTCTCCGGCTTGTAGCCCCAGCCTTGCTTCCGAACGGATTACGGCAGTACCAAAATTGATACCCACAGGATATACTTTATTGGTTTTATAGCCTTTTAATAAATTTTCGAGCGTGCCGTCTTTTTCAAGCCTTTCTTTGGTTATCCCGATTTGTTCCTTCGTTTTCCAATCAATGTCATCTGCCTTAAACCGATAATCGTTTGCTTGGGGCGTTGCCTGTGCTGTTTCCGGCTTTGCCTGTGTTTCTTGCGTTGTTTCCATATCTTTTTTATTTTCCTGTTGTTCCTTTGGTTCTTTGACCTCATGTTTAGCCATAACAGCTTCGCCCTCTTTGGTAGGGGCGTTAACCTGTTGCTGCATTTTTTCGGCTGTTTCAACGGCATCCTTTGCCGGAACTTTGAAGAATGTAAAGCGGGTCGGGTCTTTAAGCTGCCGCCAAAAGTTGGAGAAGAAGTTGGAAAATATATCCCCGCTCTTATCCACCCGCATAAACTCGTTTTGGTTTTTTTTATTGGCATCTACGGTTTTCAGGTTGCCGTTTTCGTCAATGCCCGTAACCGCTTGGATAGTCTTTTTTTCCTTATCCATGACCAGCAAAACATCCGAAAGCTGTTCAGGGGCTTGCGGCTGGTTTTGCTGTGTGTTTTGTTGCGGCTCTTGCTGCGCTGTTTCTGTTGCTTGCACGCTCATAATATTGATATTTTAAATTGTTACCGTCCGAAAATAGTTGAAGCGGGTACGGCTACGCCGTACCTGTCTTTGCATGGCACTGTTTGTCATCCGTTGTCCTTTGTGCGTTGCAGGGGAACGTTGAAACTATCCCTTATGAATTGGTGTACGTCAGATAATTTGTAGTACAATTTTCCGCTGATGGTATAATATGGCAGCTTGCCGGATGAGCGGTAACGCTGTAAGGAGCGGTGGCTGATTTTCAGCATTTGCAAGAGGTCTTGGTTGTCCAATAATTCTTCGCCGTCTATGGTATTGCGTTGCTTCTGTATATCTATGATGTGTTGTTTCAAAACATCGAAACGTTCCATGATACGCTCCATCCACGCAAAAAATTCCATTCTGTCTATGTTCATAGCAATACGTTTTAATTATTTCCCCGACTTTATCGTTCTTCCTTTTTCGATGTAGCTTTTGCCCCTTGCCATAAGTTCTTTCACGTATTCCTCGCTGGCTTGTACGGCATGGGCATTGAGCATATTCTTTATGGCTCCTATGGTGTAGTAGTATTGCCCGTACATTTTGGAATAGGCTATTTCACCTTTGGTACGCATACGCCAAAGGGTCTTTTCGCTGATGTGGAGGTATTGGCAGACTTCGTGGTTATTGAGCCAAAGACTATCATAACTGGTATTATCCATTTTCAGGATGTACTCGCTAATGGATTTGATGCGCTCGTTAAGCTGCTTCCATGTTTCTTCTTCGATGGTAATTATATTCATTGCACAGTTGCTTAATATTCACTGTACAAAATTGGAGCGTTTGGCTGGGGCTGTCTTCCGATACGTGTCTATCAAAAAGGCACTTTTTTCTTTTTTTTTGCAATTGCTGTAAAGTGCTGCTGTGTAACGGCTTCTTACTTTTTACTATGTGCGTTGAGTATTTCAAAGACAGGATTTGTCTATACACACATATAGACAAACGGGCAAAAAAAAAGACAGCACTCATGATGCTGTCCTTATTCCTTAAATTATTAAATGCAGAAGATTAAGCAGTATCTTCCTTGTCCATGTATTCCTCTAAATTGTATTTCAGTTGGTCTAAAAATAAAGTACGTGAGCCTGCACGGGTTTTCATGCGATGAAAGCTGTTATGAATGTCGCTAAGCGAAACACGGAACAGGATTTGAAACACCATACTGATTTTGCGAATGCCCAATTTACCATGTGAAATAGCATCGGCAGCATGAAGCGCATAAATTAATTCAATAAGCGCACTCTTTGGCTGTGTCCAAAAAATATCTTTGGTGTCACTGTTCTGCAATAGTACATCGGGGCTTTGTTCTGGGCTTAATTTTGTGGTGAGGTAGTTATAGATTAACTCATTGGCTACGATTTTTGATACCTTGTAATCAAAGTAGGTCGAGAATTGCGGGTCAATCTCAAAAACAAAGCTGTTCAATCCGTCATTATAATTGATGTTTCCCAGCGTATAATAGTTTTCGTCCCGGTCAGTCCTACCGGAGCGATAATACCTATAAAAATCTGAATTGCAGATATGCTCTTTATATTCCTGCTTTAATTCCCGGAGTTGTAAAGCAAAATAGCATTGGTGTAAATTCCCATTATCTGCGGGGCAAGCCGTTTCAATACGGTACACTTTGTTATAATAAATCAGCTTTCCGAGAATATTCGGTTTCACCAGTTTGAAAAAATGGATTTCTTCGACTTTATTGGCAAAGCCTTCTTTCAATACATCTTCTTTGACGGTACGCAGTAGTTCCTGAAGATAGATGGTCATTCTATAAGCCTCATCAATGAAGCTGGATGCTTCAGCAGATAATTTTCTTTCCTGCTTTTGAATTTCGGCAACAATGGTTTGTAAGGGATATTTCATAGTTACGTTCGTTTTATCAGGCTGTATTTATCCAAATACAAATGTTAGCCTTAACTATGAATTAATTCCATGAGATATGCCGAAGTCAGGTAAAATTTTTTTACATTTGCTATTGATTTACAAGGAAATTAAAAGAAAATGAATGCAATAAGCACCATTACTAAATCGTTACCGACAACGATTTCCCGCCTCGTAAACTACTCATTATAAGCAATCTTTTACTTTTCTAAGTTTTTTTTGTAAAAATAATATATTGATCCTGAACTACGCCGGTCATCTTAACGAATGACTGTACATTTGCTAAATTTGAAGATGGCATCATTTGAAGAGGATATAGACCATTGCCTTACGGTTTTGCGCCAGGGAGGCCTTATCCTTTATCCTACGGATACGGTATGGGGGATAGGATGCGACGCTACCGATCCGCAGGCGGTGGAAAAAATATATCAACTGAAGGACAGATCGGCCGCTAAGGCGATGATAGCGTTAGTAGCCGATGAGAAGGATATATTACAATATGTCGCTAACCCTGACCCCGGCGTTTTCGACTACCTGAAAAAAAGCGTCAAGCCAACAACGGTGATCTACCAGGGCGCTATCGGCCTGGCTGATAATCTTGTTCATGAAGACGGCTCCATAGCGATCCGTATCGTTCGGGAAAAATTCTGCCGGAACCTGCTCAAACGCTTTCGTAAACCGATCGTTTCGACCTCGGCAAATATTTCCGGAGAGCCGTCCCCTGCAAAGTTCAGCGAAATATTTAATCATATACGAACAGGCGTGGATTACGTGGTTCATTACCGGCAGGAGGAAGACGCTCCGGCATTGCCTTCTTCACTGATAAAATGGAATAACGATGGCCCGCCTGTCATTATCCGTCCCTGAAACGCATCATGCCTGAAAAATTCCTGGTCATACAAACAGCTTTTATCGGTGACGTGGTACTGGCGACCGCTCTCGTCGAGAGCCTGCATAAGGCTTATCCCGACGCCCGGATCGATTTCCTCCTGAGAAAGGGCGCGGAGGGGCTGCTTAACGGTCATCCTTACCTGCATGAATTGCTGGTATGGGATAAAAAAAAGAATAAGCTGCCCAATCTCTGGAAACTATTGCACAGGGTGAGAAGGAACCGGTATGATAAAGTGATCAATGTGCAGCGATATGCGGCAACAGGGCTGATCACAGCTTGTTCGGGAGCCAGGGAGACCATCGGGTTTGATAAAAACCCGTTCAGCTTTTTTTTTACTACAAAAGTGAAACATGTCTTTAGCGGAGATATAAAAAAAGCTGGTCGGGATTTTTCGCCTCAGGATGAGTCAAGTGCGGGCAGGGGAGAAGCGTATGCAGGCCAGGCTGCCCGGCCTAAAGAAAAAGGCGTTCAGGAGCCGCCGGGCGGTTATTTGTCTCCTTCTGATATCGCCGAACATCCCGGTTCTCCGGAAAGCGCTGATGATTCCGTTAAGAAACAGCTTATAGTTCGGGAAACAGCAATCAAAACTGTCGAAATGGAGAATGCTCTTCGGGAGAGCGGGGGCGAATCGGCGCCGGTTCATGAAATTGAAAGGAATAATGCGCTGATCCATCATTTTACGCATAGGCAAGCCTGTAAACCGGCTTTATATCCTACGGCGAAGGACGATAGCGCCGTGGCTCAATACAAGATCAATCCTTATATAACGATATCTCCCGCATCCGTATGGTTTACCAAACAGTATCCTGCTCAGAAATGGGCGGATTTTATGAACAGGGTTCCTGCCGTATATACCCTGTATTTATTGGGAGGAAGAGAAGATGCGGGCCTGGCGGAAGAGATACGGGAAAAAACGCTTCATCCTTCCTTGGTCAACCTTTGCGGGAAACTTGATTTTCTTCAGTCTGCGGCCCTGATGAGGGACGCATTGATGAACTATACGAATGATTCGGCGCCCATGCATTTTGCTTCTGCAGTGAATGCGCCGGTTACCGCGGTGTATTGTTCTACCATTCCGGCATTTGGTTATGGGCCGCTGAGCGATAAACATTTTATCGTGGAAAAAAAAGAACCGCTTTATTGCAGGCCTTGCGGATTGCACGGTTACCGCGCCTGCCCCCAGGGGCATTTTCGTTGCGCTGCAGATATCCGCGACGAGCAACTGCTGGAAACGATCGGCCTGAATTCCTGATTGCCGGTTACAGATGACGCTGCTGCCCCGGTTTATTTTTATTTCGGGGGCGCAATAGCCTGAAGTTGGACGATCGCTTTGTTAGCAGATGGAACTGTTGCAGGATCTGCCGGCGCTTTACGGCCTAATGTTGAGCGGGCGCCGCCGTTAGCGCGGTATTTTGGTACATTTGCACAGCTTATGGATATTCAATGCACAGAAAAAGAATTGTTCGTTTTTAATAAGATCGCTCATGCTGCGCAAGAGCTTGAAATGCCTTGTTATGTGATCGGCGGCTTTGTTCGCGATAAACTGCTGGGGAGGGAAACCAAGGACGCCGATATTGTTTGCGTTGGCGACGGCATCCGGCTGGCGACGGCTGTCGCAACCCGGTTCAGGCCCGCGCCCAAAGTTTCTTTTTTTAAGAATTTTGGCACGGCTCATTTCCGGCTCGATGATTGGGAGATTGAATTTGTGGGCGCCCGTAAGGAAAGTTATGGTTATCACAGCAGGAACCCGGAAGTGAGGCCGGGAACCCTGGAAGACGACCAGCTCAGGAGGGATTTTACCATCAATGCGCTGGCGATCAGCTTAAATAAGGCCGATTATGGCAAGCTTATTGATCCCTTTGAAGGCGTAAGGGATCTGCAAAGAAAGATCATTCAAACCCCGCTGAACCCTGTCCGTACTTTCAGCGACGACCCGTTGCGGATGATGCGCGCTATCCGTTTTGCCTCGCAGCTGAATTTCGAGATAGCGCCCGCTACCTTCCAGGCCATCAGGGAAAACGCGGAAAGGATCCGGATCATATCCCAGGAACGTATAACCGAAGAAATAAATAAGATACTCCTGAGCCCCAAGCCGTCTGTCGGGTTCGATTTATTGTATAAGAGCGGCTTATTGCATATTATTTTTCCTAAGATGGTCGACCTGGCGGGGGCGGAAAATATTGAGGGTATGGGGCATAAGGATAATTTTTATCATACCCTCCAGGTGGTGGACAATATCTCGCCGCATACCAAGGACCTATGGCTCCGGTGGGCGGCCCTGCTGCATGATATTGGAAAACCGCCTACCAAAAAATTCGAGCCGGGACATGGATGGACCTTTCACGGCCATGAGGTAATAGGCGGCAGGATGACCCCTAAAATATTTGCGGCATTTAAGCTGCCGCTGAACGAAAAAATGCGTTTTGTGCGGAAAATGGTGGAATTGCATCTCAGGCCGATCAGCCTG
>JAEUVR010000425.1 GCA_016786785.1 Chitinophagaceae bacterium | reverse complement strand
AAGGGTGGTGTTAACGAGGTAAAGAAAACTCTTGAGATCGGTAACCACTTTCACGCCATTGTCTTCAAATACCTGGTCTGCCGGCTTTGATTCATTGTCAAAATCCATTTTATAGCTTAGTCCCGAGCAGCCGCCGCCGACCACGGAAACCCGCAGGAAAAATTCGGGCTGCCCCTCAATATGGGCTTTCTGCTTGAGGGCGAGTATCTGGGTTTTTGCTTTATCGCTTACGTAGATCATGTTATTTGTGTTTTATATAAACGTATTCCTTATTGTTTTGTTATCAGTTCCCGTTGAACGCCTACGCATGGTCGCGTTTAATGGATCCCGTTATGACCCGCGCCGAAGGGTGCGCCCATGCTTCCGCGTCCATATCAGCGCCCTCCTTAAACCATTGCCAGAGGGGGCTGGCGGCTCTCAGCGCGTTGACCGTTCCGGAAACTTCGCGAATGACGAAATCGACCTGTTCTTCGTCGGTATCCCTTCCCAGGCTAAACCGCAGGGAGCTGTGCGCCAGCTCGTCGCCCAATCCCAGCGCTTTTAATACATAGGAAGGTTCCGGCGAAGCCGATGCGCAGGCGGAGCCGGTGGAAACGGCTATTTTTTTATTAAAGCCCAGTAGCAGGCCGTTTCCATCCACATACCGGAACGCCATATTGCTTACATGGGGCAACCGGCGTTCCCTGCCGCCGTTCACATAAACCTCTTCCAATTGCAATAAACCATTTTCCAGCCTGTCGCGGAGCTTAGACAACCGAAGGGCGTCGGCTTCCATTTCTTCCATTCTCAGGGCGCAGGCTTTGCCCAATCCTACGATGCCGGGCGAGTTAAGGGTGCCGCTACGCATGCCTTTTTCGTGGCCGCCGCCGTCAATCTGGGCAGAAAGGGATACGCGTGGATTTTTTCGTCTTACATATAACGCGCCAACGCCTTTGGGGCCGTACATCTTATGCGCGGTGAAAGCCATCAGGTCGATCCCGTCGAAGTTCACATCGACTGGTATCTTCCCTACCGCCTGCACCGCGTCGGAAAAAAACAATACGCCATGCCGCCTGGCTATTGCGGCGATCTCCCTGACCGGTTGTATGGTTCCCGTTTCGTTATTGGCGTACATGATCGCGATCAGGATGGTGGTCGGCCTGATGGCCGCTTCCAGCGCTTCCAGGTCTATCTGTCCGTCCGAACCAACTTCCAAATACGTTATTTCCCCTCCCCGGCGCTCCAGGCGTTTACAGGTATCCAATACGGCTTTGTGTTCGGTATTGGCGGTGATGATATGGTTTCCTTTGGAAGCGTATCTTTCAAAAACGCCTTTGATCGCGAGGTTATCGCTTTCGGTGGCGCCCGAGGTAAAAATGATCTCGGAGGGGTCGGCGCCGATCAGGGCCGCCGCCTGTTCGCGGGCATAGGCCACGCCTTCAGCGGCTTGCCACCCAAAGGGATGATGGCGGCTTGCGGCATTGCCGAAGTTTTCGGTGAAAAACGGCATCATCGCTTCCAGTACGCGGGGATCGCAGGGCGTAGTGGCGTTATGATCCATATAAATGGGGAATTTCAACATTCTCGCTATATGTTTTTAACCGTTTTTATCATTTTATCCTTGTCCCAATACCAGGCGATCCTGCCATCTCCTTTGAACCTTTTATTGTTTTATCCTGTGTTTGAACAGG
>JAEUVR010000434.1 GCA_016786785.1 Chitinophagaceae bacterium | reverse complement strand
CAGCGAAAAACTTACGGGAAATTATCCTTATCCTTTCCGGCGGGGCAGAAGCACTTTCTATTGATGCTATCGAAGCCAAATTAACCAGCCCTCCTGACCGGCGGACCCTGCAAAGGCGTCTAAAAGAGTTAATCGTATCAGGCGAACTGATATCCTCCGGAAAAGGACGTGCCACCAGATACCATCTGGCGAAAATTGCGCCCGTCAATAATCCAGACACGATCAACTCCGATTTACTACCGCTGTCTAGGCAAGCACGGGAGATCCGGCAATACGTCTCGCAACCCCAACAAAAGCGCCAACCGATAGGCTATAACCGGAGCTTTCTTGACAGCTACCAGCCTAACAGCAACAGTTACCTGACAAAACAGGAAAAAGAGAAGTTAGCCAGTCTTGGAGTAACAGCCCAGATGAATGCCCCGGCAGGTACTTATGCGAAACAAATTTTACAGCGGTTGTTAATTGATCTGGCCTGGAATTCCAGCAGGCTGGAAGGGAATACTTATTCCCTCCTCGATACACAACGGCTCTTGGATCTGGGAGTGTCGGCAGGCAACAAATCCGCGTCGGAAGCCCAGATGATCCTTAATCACAAAGACGCTATTGAATTTATTGTTAATAATACTGCCGACATTGGCTTTAACCGGTATACGATCTTAAGCCTGCACGCGCTGTTATCCAATAACCTGTTGCCTAACCCCGCTGCTTCCGGCAGCCTGAGAACGCACAGTGTGGGCATAGCAGGTTCCGTCTATACCCCAACCGGCACACCTCAGCTTATTGAAGAAATGTTCGAACTGATGTTAAACAAAGCATCTCAAATCCAGGATCCGTTTGAGCAGGCCTTTTTTATCATGGTACAGCTACCTTACCTACAACCCTTTGACGATGTCAATAAGCGGGTATCCCGTTTAGCGGCCAATATTTCTTTGAACAAAAAAAATCTGGCTCCTCTGTCGTTCGTGGAAGTGCCGGATACACTTTACATAGACGGATTACTTGGGGTATACGAATTGAACCAGGTTGAATTACTAAAGGACGTGTTTCTCTGGGCCTACGACCGCTCTGCCAAACAATATGCTGTCCAGCGCCAGTCGTTGGGAGAACCCGACCCTTTCCGGATGCAATATCGCGATCAGATCCGTTCTCTTATCTCGGAGATCATTACCGCACCGAATTCAAAAGAGGAAGCGATCCCTATGATTCAGGCGAGGGCTCTCAAGCTGCCGGAAAGCGACAGGCAAAAATTTGTGCAAACCGTAGAAAATGAGCTGATCAGTTTGCACGATGGCAACTTCGCACGTTATTTCGTAACGCCGTCACAGTTTAAAAACTGGCAGAAAACCTGGAATACGATATAAAGCAACATGCGCAGGAAATTGCAACATATTACCGTAATACTATTTATTGCCGCTTGTGCACATCTGCATTCGACCGGGCAGACGGTATACAAAACGCCGTCAGGGAAGAAGTATCATCTGGAAAGCTGCCGGATGGTAAAGAATGTGTCGGAGGAAATTACGATTGAAGACGCGCTCAAGCTGGGGCTTGAGCCTTGTGGTATTTGCAAACCGCCTAAGAGTTATGGCAGGACAAAAAGCTCACATAAAGCGCAGGGAACAGATAAAGGAGTTCAATGCAAGGGTATGACCAAGGCAGGCACGCGATGCAAACATTTTACGAAGATTGCGAACGGATACTGTTTTCAGCACCAGCCGGGGTAGCTGTATCAGAAGTATGGTATCTAACAACAACCTGTGCGTGATAATTCCTGAATATCAATAAGAATAACGGAGCGAGGAGGAAGACAGGGGTATACGAATTCAGGATACGTACCTCATATCAGGTTTGACGGATTAAAATACACGAGTTCACGCGAACAGCTATTCATGGGAAAATGGAAAGTCTTTCCTGAAGAAATTGCGACAGCGGAAATAAGGCTTCTATTTCCGGATCCGTTCATTGCGCATTTGCATCGGGGACAACAATTTGTAGTGATGGAAGGAAAAGCATATTTGTTTTTTTAATCAGCTCATTTTTTTATATTTATGATCATTGTAAAACCCTTTCATGATCTCAGCGCTGCCTTACCACCTTCAATCCACGGCATATTTTAAAACTCAGCAGGAAGTCTGGCGTTTTTTTGATCGGAGGAGTCGTATGGTTGGGAAAAGGCAACAAAACGCAAGGTCGCAATTTGATTTGCGCTATGAATCCTGATTGTCGCTATTGCTTATTTTAAATGCATTGGATGGGATTTGAACGAAAATGCCGATAAATTCTTGGGCTACTCGGTAAGTGAATCTATACAGGGAACGCCAATTTCAAAGATTTTAATGGGGTGAACTGCCTAAATAAAAGAAAATCAGCGATCTTCCGCTATTTATATTTATGTCCTGTCGATTTAAATCCTTTCAAGCTGATGATGAAGAACAAAAAATTCCTTTTATTGGTCCTGGTTGCTGCGGTCGCAAGCATAGCTGCGCTGCTGCTTCGTGGGAAAGGCGCCTTTTCACCGGATAACGAAGGTCCGGTTCCCGTCACTCCCCAACAAAACGCTGGCGAAACCTATGCAGCGCCTCGTAAATTTGGATTAGCGGTCGATTCCTTCAACGTTATTGAGAACACCGTTCAAAGAAATGATTTTTTAGGCAGCATCCTTGAGCCATATCGTGTAGAAAATATTACCATCGCCAACCTGGCCAGGAAATCAGAACCCATATTTGATGTGCGAAGAATTACTGCGGGAAGTCAGTACACCATTTTTTGTACAAAAGACAGCTTACAGAAGGCGCTCTACTTTGTTTATCAGCCTAATGCCATCGACTATATTTTATATGATCTGCGCGATTCGATAACTATTACCGCAGGTAAAAGAGAAGTGACAACGAAAGTGATAACCGCCGGAGGAGTTATCACTAGTTCATTGTACGAAGCTGTGGATAAAGCCGGCAGCGACCCTGCGTTGGCAATAAGGCTGGCAGAAATATACGCATGGACCATCGACTTCTATAAAATTCAACCGGGGGATTTCTTCAAAGTAGTATACGAGCAGCGATATGTGAAAGATGATCCGGTAGAACCCGGACAGATACGATCGGCCATATTCAGTCATAAAGGCGATACCTTTTATGCATTCCGGTTCCAACCAGATTCAACACAGGGCGACGATTACTTTGACGAAACCGGTAAGAGTTTACGCAAAGCATTTCTGAAGGCGCCGCTGAAATTTAGCCGCATCACTTCACGTTTCACCATGAAACGTTTTCATCCCGTACAAAAAAGATGGAAAGCGCATCTCGGCACTGATTATGGCGCGCCCGCCGGTACGCCGATCATTTCAACGGGGATGGGAACAGTGATTGAATCAAGCTATAACAGTAATAATGGAAATTTTGTGAAAGTACGGCATAACAATACCTATACCACGCAATACCTGCACATGAGCCGACGCGCCGTAAAGCGGGGACAGACAGTTCGACAAGGGCAGGTGATCGGCTATGTGGGCAGTACCGGTCTTGCTACCGGCCCGCATGTATGCTATCGCTTCTGGAAAAACGGGCAACAGGTTGATCCATATCGTCAGAAATTTCCTGCGGCCACTCCTCTACCCGAAAATTCGTTGCAGGCTTTCGAGGCCTTTAAGCAGGAACAGCAACAACTATTGCAGGCTATCGGTTTGAACCCGGTAGCTAAAGATTAATTTAGCAAAGGTAACCGTATCTATTCCCCCGTTAGAGTTTTTAGTGGACCCTGTCTTCAGGACAGGACAAATGGCTGTTTAAACTTCTTCCTTGCAAATCCAATATCTTATGTTATAATTACAAGGATGATAAAACACAACGCTGAGGCTGCAATCAAGCGCCTTCTGGAAGAATTTCCAGCCGTAGTGGTTTAGGCCCTCGCCAGGTAGGCAAAGCCGCAGATTGGCGCTACTTTGTAGACCAGACCGGATTGGCGACGACGTTATATCTCTGCGACCAGGAAAAACTCTCCGCTCGCAGGCGCAAGATTATCGCTTCTGTCTTTAAAATACATGTCCGTCATATCTTTTGTTGAAATGGTCTGGATCTGTTTTAAACCGGCTTCGCGAGCAAGCTTTATGACTTCTCCGACTGTAAAAAAGCTAACAAAGGGAGTTCCTGATGCTTCCGCTCCCTTATTTGCAACTTCCTGCATGGGTTGGTCCTCCTCTTCAAGCTGATCTATAGGCAAATAAAATGCAATAACGATAGTGGAACCTGATGCAAGCGAAGTCATTTTTTTGAGCGTGTCGACAATCGCGCTTTTGGTAAGATAAAGCGTTACGCCAGCGCAGGAGATAATTGCTTTTTTATGAATATCAAAGCCGCTGTTTAATAACTCGTCCCACCATGACCTATTTTCAAAATCTACAGGCACGAAATGCAGGTTCCCGGGTATTCCATAACCGTTTTCAAGTAGTTTTATCTCTTTCCAGGCTAAGGTATCGGGTTGGTCAATTTCGTAAATGTCAACCTGTGAACTGAGAGTGGCGTTTCGTTGAGCGAAACTGTCCAGTCCGGCGCCAAGCAAAACATACTGTTTTACGCCCTTTCCAATTTGTTCTTTAACTAAATCCTCGACAAATCGCGCGCGAGCCACAATGGAAGCCCTAAGTCGCTTTGTATATTTCATATCGGGGCGCTCCTGCCAGTCCTTTTCGGGTTTGATTAAGTTAAACCCAATTTCATCATTAATAATGGAGGGCTTGTCGTCGGCCTGAACATGCAATGCTCGCCATAGCGCTGTTCGTAGCGCCGTATTGTCTGGCTGTTGTGCTATCATATTATTCGTTTTACGGACGGTATATGCAAAATTACCTCCAGGGTCGGGTTGTATCCGTCAGAAATTTGCGTTTTCCAAAAAACGCCGTTAGGCCGGATACTCCAGGAATGGAACTATAAAATACCGCTTCTTATCGCCTTGCCTATAAGCGCCGCCGTGTTGGCTGCATCAAATTTTTCAATAAGGCTTTTGCGATAAGTATTGACAGTGGGTATACTGATAAAGAGTTTCTCAGCGATTTCAGCATTGGTAAGGCCCTCGGCGATGAGGTGAATTGAGGTTCTCCCAGGCCTGCAGCGGCAGATGCGTCCGGCGCTAAAGAATGTATTCAACAAAATAGGGAAAATGTTTCAGGACAGGCGGCTATCTGTGAAGCAAACCTGAAAGAATTAAATAAACATTATTCCTCCAAGGGATGGAAGGAAAATTTAGAAATATTTCCACAACACAGAGAAAAAATGCTGGAGGATAAGAAAAAAAATTTGTCCATCTATGAAATGCCATTGGAAGCTTATCGCCAGGATTTGAGAAAAGATGAGGCGTGGCTCAACGAAATGGCGGCAGTGAAGCAGGAAACCATATCCGGTGTGTACCGGTATGTTTTTACTACGGTGGACGATCCATACATGAGAGTTGTGCCCATTATGCCCAATCCAGATTATTACAACCGCAAACTGCCCAAATCGGCGCCGCAGTTTATGGTGATAAACGTAGGCAGGGTCGATGGCTTTATCGGAGAGAACATACGCAAAGTCGTGGACGCGAATATTGATTTTTTCAAAAGCCTTCTTTAAACCCGTCGTATAATGAGGATCTTTAGATTTCTTATCTAAAACGCCCCCATTCGTTGGTTATCCACGGTCGCTTTGCGTAGTTGGATCAGGTCGAGCCGGTCGCTTACGCAATAAGCGATTTTACCGCCAGGTTCAACCAGGATGGTATAAGGTAAATGCCATGCCATATCATCGCCGCAGCAGTTGCACTGCCCGGCGCGCGTATCATTGCTTACGCCCCTGGACAGTAAACAACTATTCGCTACAGCATACCACGAAAAGAGTATTGCCCACAGCCAGCCATTAAGCTAACTTCAGGGTTGTTCTTCACCTTAATCGCTCCTGTTATGAAAAAGCTTATCTCATATGTGTGCATAGCCGCCTGTAGCGCGCTGTTCATTTCCTGTAAATCTTCCAATATATTATCTGCCAATTTCGAAGCCGACGCGATCGGTCAGCCGCCGGCGACGAACCTCTCGGGCGCTCCTGACGGCGATGTGATCCAGTTCAACCCTGGTCTTATCCCCCAGCTAAAAGTACAAAACTCCATAGCAGCGGGCGAAAAAGCCCTGCACCTGATGAACTTCCCGGTAAACCTTGGCCCGCATAACCGCTGGATTGGCTTCCGCAGCATCGGGACCAACCTCGCGAGTACGATATGGTTTATGTACACCGCAAAAAACACCAACCCGTCAGGCAACGTAATGATAGATATTGCGGATGGCGCGGGGTGCCTAATGACCAGGATGCGTATTCATTCCAATGGCGAAGTGAGGCTGGCCAAGAACCTGATGGACAACTACACCGATCTCATCGGCAACATTGGGCAGAACAAGCATACCGTAATATTCACGACCAGTCCGTCGACGCTGAAATATAACGTAACGATCCTGCAGACCGGCGGAGAGGCGATCACAGCAGAAAACAAACCGATGATCACCGAAAACGCGCTTGAATTTGCCAACCCGGCGCATCCTTCCATCAGTTTTTCTCATGCCTCGACAGGAAGCGGCGATCACCACTATGTCATCGAGTCGGTCACTATTTCAAAAAAGAAACCGAATTAACCGATCACCCTGATATACGGTTCCGCAAGAGCAGATTCCGTAGCTTTAGGAGATGAAGACCGGGATAGTATGCCTATTATTGGCCATGGGCCATATCGCCGCCTGTCAATCGACGCCAGGCAAGCCTGCTCAGGCAGTACAGCAAGCGATCTATACTTATCGCGCCGCTTCGAATGGCGGGACTGGTAAATATTATATGGGTAGGGAAATAGCGAGAGTGATCAGTCCTGGCGGAGCAGGATGGCTGGAACGAACAGGAAGGGAGGAGGAAGAGCATTCCAACGAAGCGGTAGACAGCATGCAACTCCGGCCAGATCACGTAGTGGCTGATATCGGCGCAGGAACAGGCTACTACAGCCTGAAAATAGCGTCTCGAGCGCCCCAGGGCAAAGTGTTTGCAGTAGAGTTACAGGAAGAACTAAGAGATCATCTACGCCGCAAGATAAAAGAAGCATCCATCAACAACATCGAAGTAATACCCGGCGATACCCTCGCCGTGAATCTGCCCGCCGGTTCTGTCGACTTTGCCTTCATGGTCGACGTATATCATGAACTGGCCTGGCCGCGGGAGATCATACAATCTATCAGGAATTGCCTGAAGCCAGACGGCAAGCTGATGCTCATGGAATACAAGGGAGAAGATCCCTCCATACGCATCAGGCCGCTTCACAAAATGACCATAATCCAGATCATCAAAGAAATGAAAGCCAGCGGGTTCATCCTGGAACGAAGGGTCGACGCCCTACCCATCCAACATTTCCTGGTCTTCCGGAAAGCGTGATCCTCGCCCCTTCCGCGCAAATAACAAATAGAGCTTTATCTTACTGCTAATATCGTTTGCCGCTAAGCTTAAGCAAAAAACCGTAAATGCATGAAAAGAAGATTTTTTAATATTAGTACTCTCGCATTAATACTTGCGTTCGTATCATGCAAAAGCAAAAAACCTCATTCCGAATTGCCCAATATTGTCGTGGTATATGTCGATGATCTGGGCTATGGAGACCTAAGCTGTTATGGGGCGATGCATGTAAAGACCCCGCATGTGGACAGGCTTGCCGAAGAAGGTATGCTATTTACCCACGCCTATGCGACGGCAGCGATATGCACTCCTTCGCGATATTCCTTTCTGACCGGGAAATATCACTGGAGAAACACAACGACCTGGAGCGTCGGCAAGATCAAAGGCGTAAGTATTGCTCCGGGAAATGCCGGCCTGACCATCGATACCGCCCAGCCAACCATAGCCAAAGCGCTGAAGCAGGCGGGTTACGCCACCGGAGTAGTAGGCAAATGGCACCTGGGACTCGGACCCGCCGGCGGAACGAATTGGAATGGCGAGATAACTTTCAGCCCCCTCGATATCGGGTTCGATTATTCCTTCCTGATGCCCGCAACCGCAGACCGCGTCCCCTGCGTGTTCGTTGAGAATCATCGCGTCGTAGGACTTGACCCAACCGATCCTATTGAAGTGAGTTATGATAAACCCATCGGCGATATCTCTTCCATATACAATCCCGATGTTACGCCCGGCGAGATTGTCAGCTATGATACCAACACAAAAAAACAATATCCGAATGTCAAAATGCGCCCAAGCTTTGGCCATGATCAGACCATTATCAATGGTATACCTCGTATTGGGTACATGACAGGAGGAAAAGCCGCGCTCTGGAAAGACGACGAGATTGCCGAGACCTTCGCGCAAAAAGCGCTGGATTTTCTCGATCGGAATAAAGACAATCCTTTCTTTCTCTATTTCGCCACGCATGATCTGCATGTTCCGCGCGTACCCGGAAAAGCCTTTGCCGGCAAAAGCGGCATCGGCGTATATGGCGATGTGATCATGCAAATGGACTGGACCGTGGGGCAGCTATTAAATAAACTCGATGAACTTGGATTGAGAGAAAAGACCATCGTCATCCTAACCAGCGACAACGGACCGGTAATGGACGACGGCTATCGCGATGGTTCTTACGACAATTTAAATGGGCATAACCCTTCCGGAAATCTCAGGGAAGGAAAATACAGCGCGTATGAGGGAGGCGCAAGAGTTCCCTTTATTATCCGTTGGCCGGCAAAGATAAAGCCTGGCAAATCGGATGCTCTTTTTAGCCAGGTGGACCTACTGGCCACGTTGGCATCGATCGCAGGAAATAAAGACGCCGACAAACAAACTACAGACAGCAGGGACTATCATCCTGCGCTGCTTGGCAAAAGCAATAAGGGACGCGAATATGTTGTTCAACAGAATATGAGCAGTACCTTGTCCATTGTAAAAGGAGATTGGAAATATATCGAACCGACAGACAAACCCCAATTTAATCTTTACACTTACCCCAAAACAGATATGGGCAACAACAAACAACCTCAGCTATTCAATATCGCTGAAGATCCCCGGGAAAAAGAAAATCTGGCGGAAAAATACCCGGATAAGCTGAAGGAACTGAAAACCCTGTTGACTGAGATTAAGAACAAGAAATAGTATATTAACTTTTGAAATAAATTCCACGAAAAGGTAATTTTAGGATCGGCAGTAAAATAAATCTAATTACAAAGCAAAAATCAAACTTATATGGAAAGGCAACGCAGGAATTTTATAAAGACAGGAAGCTTATTAGGATTGGGCGCTTTGTTGCAACCCTTCAGGTCGACCGCAGGAAACATAAACTCCCCTTCTTCGTCACTTAACAGGAAACAGCCTGTTTTCAATATGTGCGGCTATAAAGCGCCCAAAATAGATCATGTGCGCATTGGCTTTATAGGCGTCGGTAACAGAGGACAAGCAGCCGTATTCCGCATGAGCCAGATAGAAAACGTAACCATTTCGGCCCTATGCGATCTACAAAGAGATAAAATAGATCATGCCCTTAACCGTATCAAAAACTCGGGGCAACAACCCAGTATCCATACAGGAAAAGAAGACTGGAAAAAAGTATGTGAAAGAGAGGATATAGACCTGATCTACATATGCACCCATTGGGGTATGCATACCCCTGCAGCCGTATATGCCATGAAGCATGGAAAACATGTTTGCGTAGAAGTGCCTGCCGCTACCACAATAGACGAATGTTGGCAGTTGGTAGAAACCTCCGAAGCTACGCGTAAACATTGTATGATGTTAGAAAACTGTTGCTATGATTTTTTTGAGCTGCTTACCTTGAATATGGCGAGACAAGGCTTTTTTGGAGAAATAGTCCATTGCGAAGGAGCCTATATCCACTCAATAGCAGAAAACCTTACCCGAAAGGATTTCAAATGGGACATGTGGAGACTGAAAGCAAATTATGAAAGAAAGGGAAACCTATATCCCACGCATGGCTTAGGTCCGGTATGCCAGGTCATGAATATCAATCGGGGAGATAAACTGGATTACCTGGTTTCTATGTCTTCTGCTGATTTTGTGCTCGGGCAACGGATAAACGAGCTCGCAGAAAAGGATGATTCCTATAAACCTTTTGCAGGCAAAGACTATCGGGGAAATATGAACACCTCCATTATCAAAACACATCATGGGAAAACAATCATGCTGCAACATGATGTCAGTTCGCCACGCCCCTATTCACGCATACATTTAGTAAGCGGCACGAAAGGCACGGCTCAAAAATATCCCCTGCCCGGCCGTATATCTACCAGTCATGATGGCTGGTTTACAGCTGAACAAATGAAAGAAGTGGAAAAGAAGTATGAACCGGCTATCGTAAAGAAGATCGGCGAGCTGGCCAAAAGCGTTGGAGGCCATGGCGGGATGGATTTTTTAATGGACTGGCGTACAATCGACTGTTTACGCAATGGGCTTCCATTAGATCAGGACGCGTACGATGCCGCCTTATGGAGTAGCATATTGCCGTTAAGCGAGAAATCCGTGAACAATCATTCACAGGCAATGAATATACCCGATTTTACGCGCGGGGCCTGGAAAGCAAATGCGCCAGTCGATATTTCGATTGATAAAGGAGGGAATACCGGCGTGAAAACCATTCAAAAACCTCTCAAAGAGGACTTCACGTTATAATGACAAGGGATATCTATAAATAATAATGGCCGCTACACCGCGGCCATTATTATTTTATTTTAAATCACGAGCGTTAAAAAACATACCTAATGCCAAACTGGGCACAGGCGCTTGACAAAGCGCTGTTATCATTTACGTCAGTTGATTGCGCCGGTCAGGATTTCCATACTAATGCTATGAATCTACCAGATCTGCCTTAAACCCTTTACTTTTTACAATCGCTGCCACTTCATCCGTAGTAATGCCTTTCGACTTTACGGTTAGGATTTTATCCGAAGTGTTAATATCTACATTCCATTTATCAATGCCTTCCGCATTATCCAAATCAGCTTTTACTTTTGATATGCACCCATTGCAATTAAGGTTTGTCCTGAATCGAAATTCTTTATTTTCCATTGTTTTACTATTTAATAGTGAGCTGATCATCTTGTCCCGTCAGCAGTAGGTCCATAAAGTCCGGGCGGGGTCTTGCCATTGCATCGCAGATAGATGATCATTAAAACCGCCTTTACCGCTTCCACCTCAACCGCAAACTGTTACTGACCACGCTTACGCTGCTCAATGCCATTGCCGCCCCTGCAATCATCGGGTTAAGTAAAAAACCGTTTACAGGATAAAGAATACCCGCTGCTACCGGAATACCAATAACATTATAGATAAATGCCCAAAACAAATTTTGCTTGACGGTAACGACGGTTTGCTTTGACAAACGGATCGCCTGCGGTATTTTAGCGAGATCGGATGAAATAATGGTCATCTTGGCAACATCCATTGCAATATCGCTTCCTTTGCCCATTGCAATGCTCACATCGGCTGTCGCCAACGCCGTACTGTCGTTGATGCCGTCTCCTACCATAGCTACTGTTCTTCCTTGCCGCTGCAGCTCTTTTACAAAATCGGCCTTGTCTTGCGGCAATACTTCCGCTTTGTAATGGCCGATCCCTGTTTGCTGCACAATGGCTTTTGCCGTAGCTTCATTATCGCCGGTGAGCATATACAGCTCAATGCCCATATCCTGCAATTCTTTAATAGCCGCCGCCGAGCTTTCTTTAACCTTATCTGAAATGGCAATAACGGAAAGCGCCTGCTTGCTATCTGAAAACCATATTACGGTTTGGGATTGCTTACCCCATTCTTCCGCCCGGCGGTTAAGCGACTCCGCTATGCTCACATTATTTTCCGCCAACAGCTTTTTATTGCCTACAAAATAGGTTTCGTTGCCGTGATTGGCTCTTGCGCCCATTCCTGTAATGCTGTCAAACGCTGACAAAGCGATCGTCGCCGCGCCGTCAAGGTATTTTACCACCGCTTCTGCCAGGGGATGCTCGGATTGCCTTTCAATACTAAATAAAATATTCTTAGCAGCATCGTCATCATTTAACCATTGAATCCCTGTAACCTGCGGCCTGCCCTCGGTGATCGTTCCTGTTTTATCCAATATGATAGCGTCGACTTTTTTAGCCAGTTCGAGGCTTTCCGCATCTTTAATCAGGATGCCGTTCTCAGCGCCCTTGCCCACTCCCACCATGATCGCCGTCGGCGTGGCCAGTCCTAATGCGCAGGGGCAGGCGATAACCAATACGGTAACAGCCGCCAATAATCCCTGTACCATCCCGTTATTACCGCCTAAGATCAGCCATAGGACAAAAGTCAGCATAGCGATGCCCATCACTACCGGAACAAAAATACCGGCAATCTTATCCGCCAGCTTCTGCACAGGGGCCTTGCTGCCCTGGGCATCCTGTACCATTTTGATGATCTGGGCAAGCATGGTTTCTTTGCCCACCTTAACCGCTTTGAACCGGAAACTTCCTTTTTGATTGATGGTTCCTGCAAAAACCTTTTCGTTTTCTTTTTTCAGTACCGGCACAGGTTCCCCGCTCAACATACTTTCATCCACATACGAACTGCCGGAAATCACCATTCCGTCCACCGCAATCTTCTCGCCGGGCTTCACCAGGATAATATCGCCTGTGTTGACATCTTCAATGGCGATTTGTTTTTCGGCGCCGTCTGGTTGTATCGTTATGACCATCTTAGGCTGCAGGCCCATTAGCTTTTTAATAGCCGAGGAAGTACTTCCTTTGGCTTTCTCCTCCAATAATTTTCCCAGCAGGATAAAGGCGATGATCACGGCAGCAGCTTCAAAATAAACATGCGCGTGCAAGCCTCTCCGATGCCAAAAATCGGGAAACAACATATTGAACACGCTGAACAAATAAGCTATGCCTGTGCTCAATGCCACAAGGGTATCCATATTGGCAGAACGGTGTTTTGCCTGCTTCCAGGCATTCACAAAGAAATCCCTGCCCAACCAAAGCACGACAGGAGTGGCAAATGCCCACATGATCTCATTGCCGTAAGGCATATCCATAAAGAACATGCCTATAACTACCACCGGCAAGGAGAGTAGGATCGCCCAAATGGTTTTGGCTTTTAACTGCTGAAATTTTTTCTTGTGGATCTCCTCTAATGTTTCCTGCTGCCTGGATTCATCCTCAATCAATAGATCATAGCCAACCGACTGTACCGCTTTTTGCAGCTTGGCGGCATTGGTCATATTGGGAAGATACTCGACCGTAAGGTTGCCTGTGGCGAAATTGACCGATGCGCTTACTACTCCGGGCTGGTATCGTACAATACTTTCGGCGCTTCCTGCGCAAGAAGCGCAGGTCATGCCCAGAACAGGAAAAACGCCTTTGACTGTGGTAACGCCATATCCAAGCCCCTCTATTGCCTTTACCGCCCTGGCAACCGACTCCTCGTCATCTATCGTAATAACAGCCCTGCGGTTATTAAGCTCCACCTTGGGGCGTTCAATACCTTCGACCTTCGCAAGTCCTTTTTCGACTATCAACGCACAATGTTCGCTTTCTACGTCTTCTAACGGAAGATAGACAATCTCTTTATCGCTGCCTGTAGCCATATTGCGATTATTTTGTATTACTACGCAAAATAATCATACCAGGCGCCTGGACTATTGTGGAATTATGGAATTGATTTGTAAGATTTAGAGGGCTAATCTCTGAATTCAGCAACTGCCCCCTTAAAAGAGCTATACGCGCTTTAACGCCCGACATTGTTTACAACAGGCGTTTGCTGACCAACCTTAAAAAACGGCCATACGCCTGTTAACGCATGCTGGATGTTTCCGGCGATACATGATCATGAAGATCAGACTTCATCCAGCGGTTGCCTCTTTTTATCTTTTATCTGTTTAAAGTGACTTGGCGTAAGTCCGGTTACCTTTTTAAATTGATTGCTTAAATAGGCCACGCTCGAATAATTCAAGCGAAAAGCTATTTCGCTTAAAGACAGCTCGTCGTATACCAATAGCTCTTTTACCTTCTCTATTTTCTGGGCGATAAAATATTTTTCGATGGTAGTCCCCTCTACCTCTGAAAACAGGTTGGATAAATAATTATAATCGCGGTGTAGCTTATTGCTTAACAATGCTGAAAGATTGGTTTTGACCTCGCTATCCTGATGATGCACCAGCTCAATAATAATGTTCTTTATCTTTTCAATAGCCCGGCTTTTTTTATCGTCAATGAGCTGAAAACCCAATGCCATCAGGGCTTCGTCCAACTTCCTTTTCTCTTCGGCAGTGGGCTGCCTTTCAATGGTTGCTTCTCCAAGCCCGATATCTTTCACGCTTAAGCCTAATTTATCCAACTCATTTCGCACCGCCATGATACAGCGGTTACAAACCATATTTTTAATAAAAAGCGTAGCCATATCTATTTCCCACTGCTGCGTTTGCTTATTATAATACAAACAATAAAGTTACGATTTATATTGATTGGGGTCGATGGCTTTCGCTTAAGCAGCGGCTCATTTTGGATTTTTATCTGCAGCCCCAATAAAGCATTAACGCTGAAACCGAGTCAATGCCGGCGTTTACCCCTTATCCTCTGTAAACCGACCTTTGAGGCCTAAGCAAAGAATAATGGTTTCAGCAATAATCGCAGCCTGTTTGTATCTTTGTAAATGAATCAATGCCCTTATTATATACGAACAGGTATAAAGCTATAAAACTAAATAGGGGGCGCCGGTTTACAATGATCAGGTTGTCCGGGAGCTCCGATTCACAACAACATATAATTAATATTTAAACGATCTTATATTTATGAATATCTCATTGTCAATGAACAGGCACAAATTCTTTGCAGCCCTATTAATAGCAGTATCGCTGATGCTGGCGGTTTCATGCTCGAACGCCCAACAGGAACCCTGGAATCCCGAACAACTGATGCCGCCGGCGCGACTGGCAAGCGCCATTGAGCATAATAAAAATGTACCGCTTATTATTAATGTAGGGCCTGCGGCCCTTATAAAAGGGTCGGTAGACATTGGTCCGGGAAGTGAAAAAGATAATATCCAAAAACTAAAAACATTATTGGAGAAACAAGATAAGAACAGAAGCATTGTCATTTATTGCGGATGCTGTCCATTCAAAAACTGCCCCAATGTCCGGCCCGCCTTTACCTTATTGAATGAAATGAAATTTACCGACCGGAAATTATTAGACTTACCGCGCAACATTAAGGCAGACTGGGTAGACCACGGCTACCCGGTCCAGGATATAAAATAGGTTTAGGACATAATTAAATATGCCGGCGCTTAATAAGCAATGCCGGTCTCAGCTTTTCAAAAGGAATGGACAAGTATCGAAATTTTACAATCGAATAAAACAAAAGCATGCATACAACAGCAGTAAAAGCATTTGGCACAGCGGCGCCGGAGGCAGATTTAAAGCAGATGAGCATTGAACGCAGAGAAGCAACCGCAAAAGATGTGGAAATTGATATTTTATATTGCGGCGTATGCCATTCCGACCTGCATACCGCCCGCAACGAATGGCGGGGCACTATATATCCGAACGTTCCCGGGCATGAAATCGTAGGGCGCGTTACCAGGGTTGGCGGCCATACCGCCAAATTCAAAGTAGGCGATATGGCTGCCGTTGGTTGTATGGTAGACAGCTGCCGCGAATGCGAACAATGTAAACAGGGAAGGGAGCAATATTGCGAGAATGGAAACACCTTAACCTATAACGGACGCGACAAATACCTGAACAAACAGACTTTTGGCGGCTATTCAGAACGTATCGTTGTTGATGA
Organism: Chitinophagaceae bacterium; assembly: GCA_016786785.1. Taxonomy (GTDB): domain Bacteria; phylum Bacteroidota; class Bacteroidia; order Chitinophagales; family Chitinophagaceae; genus Flavitalea. The sequence goes on along the minus strand of JAEUVR010000434.1, from coordinate 523 downwards.
GGATTTTGTATTGCGCGTACCTGACAACCTGGATCTGGCTGCCGCCGCGCCCCTACTTTGCGCCGGCGTAACCACCTGGTCGCCGCTCAGGCATTGGAATATCGGCCCCGATACAAAGGTAGGCGTTGTCGGCATTGGCGGATTGGGACATATGGGCGTGAAACTGGCAAAAGCAATGGGAGCCTATGTTGTAGTACTTACTACCTCGCAGTCAAAAGTAGACGACGCCAAACGTTTGGGAGCAGATAAAGTTGTTTTATCGACAGATAAAGAACAGATGAAAGCCAACGGGGCCAGTTTGCATTTTATATTGGACTGCGTTTCAGCGCAGCACGATGTCAATGCATACCTGAAACTGCTGAAAGTTGACGGAACATTGGCATTGGTAGGCGCGCCGGAACATCCTTTGCCCATCGCGCCGTTCAGCCTTATCCCGGCCCGGAAAAACTTCGCCGGATCAACGATCGGAAGCATTGCCGAAACCCAGGAAATGTTAGACTTCTGCGGCAAACACAATATCACG
>JAEUVR010000296.1 GCA_016786785.1 Chitinophagaceae bacterium | reverse complement strand
CAGCATTCTTCCATCGTTTGGGCGGCGGGCACTTCCACCGCCGCATGTTTGCCGTGGTTCATCGCGTAGAGGGCTATTGGCGCATGCAGGACCCAGGGCGTACAGATATATATCAGGTCAATATCATCGCGCTCGCATACTTTTTTCCAGGCTTCATCGCTATCGTTATAGGCGATAGGCTGATGCTTTGTTCCCTTGATTTTGTCTAACACATATTCGGTGCGTTCGGGTCGGTTGTCGCAAATGGCTTTGACTTCGACGCCTGCGATATTAGTGATACGCACCGCCGCCGCAGCGCCTCTGTTGCCCAGCCCGATATATCCTATTCTTACGGTATCCAGCTTGGGCGCGGCGTATCCGCACATGTTAAATCGTTGCTTGCGTTTACGTGCGGCGGTATGCTCAATGGCTTCGGCTCCGGCGGAGAAACCCTGTAATGAGCTGCCGGCAAGGCCGGTAGCGGTTAAGCCGGTTAATTTCAAAAATTGTCTGCGATTACTGCTCATAGTGATTATTTAAATAAAGATAAATAGGGATAGATTAAAAACTCAATTCGCTGTTTTTTGAAACAACGCCGGTAAGATTTCCGTGTTCGATGGATATTTCTACCGGCTTATTCGTATGCTCCCACGAGCCGCCGGTGAAATCGGGCACGTCTACCGCTTTTGATCTTTTGGCGACAGACTGGGCGCTAAGCGGAACGATGGAGCTCCAGAGCGCGGCGTCATATACGTCTATATCCAATGGGAGGCCGTTGCGCAGACAGTCGATCGTGCGCCAGTCCATCATAAAATCTATTCCTCCATGTCCGCCGATTTCCTTGGCCAGCTCGCCTATTTTTTTCACGATAGGAAGCGTGTATTTGTCTTCCACTGCTTTAAACTCGCTTTCAGACAACCATTTTTCGTGGCCTACCGCTATCCTCGGAGGCTCGGGATAGCCCATTGCGGAAGCTTTTGTGCCGCTGATCAGGTGTATGTTTGAATATACGCGGGGAGAAGAGATATCGTGTTGCAGCATGATCGTTTTGCCCTTTATGGTGCGGATCGTCGTAACATTCATGTTTCCCCTGAAGGGATTGTCGACATACCGCGCATAAGAAGGGTCCTTGGCGGCAAGTTCCTTTGCTATATTGTTAAGCGTAAAATCATTACTGCTCATGGAGATGAGATAATCCATCCTGTCGCCCCTGTTGAGGTTCATGATCTGCGCGATGGGACCGAGTCCATGAGTGGGGTAAAGGTTGCCGTTACGGTGCGCATTTTCGTTCAGCCTCCATGATCCCGGACGCCTTTCCCTGTCGAACAGGCTACGGGCGATATCGTGGATATAAGCGCCTTCGGTATGAATGATCTCTCCGAAAAATCCCTGCCTGGCCATGTTCAGCGTCAGGAGCTCAAAAAAGCTATAGCAGTCGTTCTCGAGGATCATACAATGGCGTTTGGTCTTTTCCGAGGTTTCCACCAGCTGCCAGCATTCTTCCAGCGTTTGCGCGGCGGGTACTTCCACAACCACATGTTTACCATGGTTCATCGCATATACGGCCATTGGCGTGTGCAGGTACCAGGGCGTACAGATATATATCAGGTCAATATCATCGCGCTCGCATACTTCTTTCCAGGCTTCATCGCCGCTGTTATAAGCGACAGGCTGATGCTTTGTTCCCTTGATCTTGTCTAACACCAGTTGGGTGCGTTGGGGCCGGTTGTCGCAGATCGCTTTGACTTCGACGCCTGCGATATTGGTGATGCGCACGGCGGCGGCGGCGCCCCTGTTGCCCAGCCCGAGATATCCTATTCTTACGGTGTCCAGTTTGGGCGCGGCATATCCGCACATGTTGAATCGCTGTTTGCGTTTCCGTGCGTCGGTATGCTCAATGGCTTCGGCTCCGGCAGAGAAGCCCTGTAATGAGCTGCCAGCAAGGCCGGTAGCGGTTAAGCCGGTTAATTTCAAAAATTGTCTGCGATTGCTGCTCATAGCGCTTATTTAGATGAATATTAAATAGATAAAGTATACGACTTAAAAGTATTGATTAATGAGAATGATGGATAATAAATTACCGGCAACGTTTACGGACTTTTATTTTTAAAATGCGCCGAGCGGAAAATAATGTTTGGTAATCCCCATCCTTCCTTTTATATTAGATGGTTGCATCATATAAAACATATGGTCGGAAGACCAATCAATTTAATCATTCCTCTCTGAAAATCATTTTATTTGCATTAAAACAGATTGTTAAAACCATTGTAGTTCTTTGTTATGGCTAATGATACAAAACTCAGTACAGAGCAGGGTAGGATCCTCTCGATAGATTTTTTCAGGGGATTTACCATGTTTCTGCTTATCTCCGGTTATTGGAATTTATTTGATCCGTCAAGCGGCAATAATCTGGCGGCATTTATCGGCCGGCAGTTGAATCATGCAGATTGGGAGGGACTGCGGTTCTGGGACCTGATCCAGCCATTCTTTATGTTTATTGTTGGCGTATCCATGCCTTTTTCTTTTTCCAAGAGATGGGACAGGGGCGACAGTTGGAACAAAACCTTTCGCAGCGCATTAAAGCGTTCCCTGTTATTGCTTGCGCTTGGCTGGGCAATAAGCTCTACCGATACTTATTCTACTTTCACCAATGTGCTGGCGCAGTTGTCAGTAACCTATCTGATCAGTTTTCTCCTATTGCGCAAGGGCGTAAAATGGCAGTTGATCGTTTCTTTTGGGTTGATCATCCTTACGGATCTTATCTATCGTTACTGGCCGGTGGAAGGGTTTAACCAGCCTTTTACGGGCGATCATAATTTTGGCTCCTGGGTGGATACGATGTTAACAGGAGGGGTAAGCAAGGGTAGATGGGTTTCGTTCAATGCTATTCCGACGTCCGCTCATACCATCTGGGGCGCTATGGCCGGAACGGTATTGATGCAGGCGCAGCCCATGAAGAAAAAGCTGACTACGCTTTTCGTGGCGGGTCTTATCGGCGTGATTGCCGGATATATTTTAGGGGCGTATATACCCATCATCAAACGTATCTGCACCAGTTCTTTTATTATTGTCAGCGGGGGATGGTCTTTGATCGGTCTCGCCATTTCTTACTGGCTTATCGACGGCTTACAATGGAGGAGGATCGGGTTCTTCTTTGCGGTGGTGGGCATGAATCCGCTGCTGATCTATCTTTTTACGCATTCCGGAGGTCGAAAGATGCTGGAAGATATTATCCAACCTTTTATCTACCGGATCTTTAGCTGGACAGGACCTGCAACTATTAATGTCATCATGATATTGTTGGTATCGTTCCTGTTGTGGTATATCTGTTATTTCCTGTATAAAAAGAAAATTTTTATCAGGATATAAAGATGCCAACAGGGCGTTGCGCTGATCGTATATGCGCTTTGCCAGCGCGTATGCCTGGTAAACCGCGGAGCGCTGTACAGCGCATGGAATGGGTAAGGTTATGGGGCGGCGGTCAGCCGCTGCCGGCTGGTCCGCATGTAGGTTAAATTTCCCTTCTGTGAGGACCGGCTTCTGGGCATAGGCTCCGCCCGTGTTTTTGTATATGGTTCCTGAAAAGGTCTCTGATATATTTGATCTGGCAAGGTTGATAATAACAAACTGCGCATCTGAGGGATCCTGGCGGTCGTATAGAAAAGGTCAAAGGACCAGTTCCTTATGTAGGCGCGCCAGCGTCTCCCCGGCATTCTTGCACAATCCTATATGGACGCCGGAGATTTGAATAATGCCGCTGCGCATGGCCGTTAGCCACCGAAACCGGGAAGTCCGGTCCAACTCGCCTATCGGACCCGCGTCCCTTCCTCCCTTACATATTTTATCGAAAGACTGCAGGTAAGTTTTTAACGCTTCGATGTCTATGGAGCTACAGAGGCTCCTGATCTTTTGTTCGTCGGGCGTACAGATCGATTGCAGAAAATGCTGATCCCGGCAATGCAGGATAACGCCTACATTCAGGAATTCCTCGCGCTCAACCCTGGGAACCACTCGAATAACGGCATACTCAAATAAGTGATTTTCTTGCATGTTG
>JAEUVR010000282.1 GCA_016786785.1 Chitinophagaceae bacterium | reverse complement strand
AGCCAGCTCCACCCTATTTCCAACCGCTGATCGTATAAAGAGATATTGCCATAACTGGTGCTTCCGCAGATCTCGCCAGTATCCTTATCGATAACGGTAAAGGGCACGCGCAATCCGGCCGCCCTTTCGCTTAATGCGGCGTTTACCCATTTACGCAGTTCCTGTTCGTCGTAAAGATCCTGGGGGAAAAATTTCCAGGTGTCTTTCGATCGGGTAAGGGGCAGGAAGGCGTTGATATCTTCTTCCTTTAATAATCTTAACAATACGCGAGGCGTTTCCAGGGTAAAAGAGTCGGGAAAAAATTTCCAATACGTAAGATCGGAGCTCATATATTTAATTGGTTTATAAAAAAGATCGTAACCAGGGTTCATCCTTTTTCATTCTCCCATTTGCCCGCCCCTTCGCGGATCAACACGGGAGCATCCCCGGTGCAGTCTATTACTGTCGATGGCTTCATTCCGCCTATCCCTCCATCGATGACAATATCCGTTATATTACCGAATTTCTCATAAATAATCTCCGGATCGGTATACTCTTCGACCATCTCTCCCGGCAGGGACGCGCTTAAGATCGGCCGCCCCAGTTCTTTCACAATCTCCCTGGCAATGATATTATCAGGTATGCGTATGCCAACGGTATCTTTTTTACTTTTTAATAGCTTCGGGGTTTCCTTGCTCGCATGTAATATAAAAGTGTAGGGACCGGGAAGATGGGTCTTGAGCAGGCGATAGGTAGGCGTCGAAATAGTTTTCATATACTTGCTCATATCGCTGAGGTCGTAACAGATAAAAGAAAGATGCGATTTACGGGGATCGATGTTCCTGATGCGACAGATCCTTTCGATCGCTTTGGGCTGACGGATATCGCAGCCCAGCCCATATATCGTATCCGTTGGATAGATGATCACTCCCCCATTTGCCAGCGTATCTACAATTTTTGTAATGTTTCGAGGTTGGGGATGTTGTGGATTGAGACGTATATACATAAGCCATGTTAAAAGAATGTAAAAATAAGAAGGCGCATGGAGCTCTTATCCATATACCCTAAAACATCCATGATAAATTTTCATGCCGGGTACAGGAATAATGAAAACTTTATCATAGCAAGTTCCATCGAGTCGCCGGCAAAGCTTTGGGCAACGCGGACCGTTCACTGAAAGAAAAAGCATTTACTGAAACCAATAAGGAATACTTAAAGAGCCAGGTAAAATATAAATAATATAATATTAACTTCGCATAAATTTTTCAGTAATGCGCCTCGAGCCCATTGAAAAGACAAGCGTTATCAGCGACCTGGATTTTAAAAAAAGCTATTATCAACCAGGCAAACCGCTGGTAATAAAGGATCTTGCGAAACAATGGAACGCTTATAACAAATGGACCTGGGACTATTTCAAGGAAATTGTAGGAGATAAACAAGTCGGTATTTATAACAATACCAAAAGCGACGCTTATACCCCGATAAATAAGGCCGACGATTATATTCGTTTTGGAGACTATGTGGATATGGTTAAAAAAGGGCCCGCCGAGTGGAGGATCTTTCTTTTTAATATTTTCAATCATGCCCCGCAGCTTACGGAAGACTTCACCTGGCCGGAGAACCTGATGAAGGGTTTTGTAAAAAGAGCGCCGATGTTGTTTATTGGCGGCGCAACGAGCATCACCCACATGCATTTTGATATTGATATGTCTCATATCCTGCATACGCAGTTCATAGGAAGGAAAAGAATACTGTTGTTCCCCTATACCGAACAACATAAACTATATCGCAAGCCTTTTGAAGTATTAAGCCTGGCAGATTTCAGTAATTATCACGTCAATAGCGGCAATCCTGATTATAACCGGTTCCCCGCCATTAAACTGGCCCGGGGATATGAAACTATCCTTGAGCATGGCGAAACCCTGTTTATGCCTGCGGGATATTGGCACCATATGGAATACCTCGATAGCGGTTTTGCTATGAGCCTCAGGGCAATACAGCGAAACATTTCAGGCGTTGCCAAGGGTCTCTGGAACCTGGTAGGGATGCGCAATATCGATACGCTCATGAAGAAAACCGCCCCCCAGTGGTGGTACGAGTACAAAAAAGAAAAAATATTTCAGGAGGCGGAAAAAGAACTGAAATACGCAAAATAGCGGGTAGTATATAAAATTCTCTCTAAAAATGTTTTGGTTTTCAGAAAACAGTAGTTAAATTTACGCTTAGATATGCGGGTTTTTACTAACGTCCGTCATAACCGACAATAACTATCCAATCTTCTTGAATAGCTTTCGTCCGACTATCCCGATAATTTCCATTTCCATTTTTAGACCAGATCAGCAATCGTTCTTAAAAACGATAATCACGCGCCCTTAAAAAAATCATTAAGCAGCAGGCATATTATGACGACCGTTAAGGGCGTTCGTTAAAAGCGGCATAAAACACACATTATAAGGTTTGCTTTTAATTATGCCTGATAAATGAATATATGATCCGGGGAGTCCCTACCGTATGCTTGAATAAGCATTGACAATGAATGTAATATAAACTCCCGGACCCAAACTAATTGTAGTATACAGTCCTCTTTCTTTTTGTGGTTTCAGAGGTAAGCACAGGCCGGCGATTTTTATCGCTGGCATTTTTATGCCTGTTCCATTGACCATCGTCATGTCCATTCTAAGCCTATTTCTGTATATGGCCTTACGACAATGATACGGCGAGGATATTTTTCAGGAGCGAAGCTGGGATACACTTTTGCCACATCGCCGAACCGTATATTTTTTCCCTCATGACTGTAAACAATCGTATGGCAGATCTCTTCCACGCTCTGGTAGTTCCCGCTTGTTTTTACGCTCCGGCTCTTGCTGGCTTTACCAGCCGAAGCGCGCCGGAACCGCGCCTGATAGCGTATTAGCAGAAAGTTCACATCATATTTCTGTTTCGCAGCAAAAACGCTCTTAACGCCTGGCGGCGTATCAGTAGATGGTCCAGGTTTCTTTACCCCTCAGTAATTTATCCAGATCTCCCTTACCCTTACTGCTCATTATTTCTTCAAGCTGAAGGTTAAGCAATTCTTCATAAGTTGGTCTTTCCGTTTGATAAAACACGCCAAAAGGCCTTGGCAGATGATCCGGGGTTTGGGGATTATCGAACATCCTCACCAGTACCTGTGCTTTGTAAAAATCTTTCTCGTCATGGATCCAGAGATCATCAGCCGATACGCCATCTCCCAATTCTACCACTGCCGGTTTAAAGCCATCCAGTTTAATGCCCTTATTGCGGGCGGCGCCGAACAGCAAGGGTTGGCCTTGCTCCAAGAATAAGGCCTCCTCCGGCTTGGTTGATTTTTCAGTAAAGACCTCAAAAGCGCCATCATTAAAAATGTTACAGTTCTGGTATATTTCCAGGAAGGAAGCGCCCTTGTGCTGATGCGTCCGTTGTAAGCATTGCTGAAGATGTTTAGGGTCCCTGTCCATACTTCTCGCGATAAATGTGGCATCGGCGCCCATAGCAAGGGCGAGTGGGTTAAAAGGATGATCCAGGCTGCCGAAAGGAGTTGATTTGGTTATTTTATTGGCTTCCGAGGTAGGGGAATACTGGCCCTTGGTAAGGCCGTATATCTGGTTATTGAACAGCAGGATATTCACATCGAAATTCCTGCGGAGAATATGTATGGTATGGTTGCCGCCAATACTGAGTCCATCTCCGTCGCCCGAAACTATCCAAACGCTGAGATCAGGTCGCGTAGCTTTAAG
>JAEUVR010000276.1 GCA_016786785.1 Chitinophagaceae bacterium | reverse complement strand
TTGAATGTGCTGGCCGATAAACCCATGGCCATTGACGCCGCCGGCTTCAATAAATTAAAAGAAGCATTCGCTTCGGCGGAAAAAAACAAGGTCCTTCTCTACGATATCATGACCGAACGTTTTGAGATCAACAGCATATTGCAAAGAGCGTTCAGCCAGATGCCCGAGTTATTCGGAACCCTGGAAAAAGGAACGCCCGAAGATCCCTCGGTCATTAAAGAAAGCGTTCACCATTTTTACAAACAGGTTTCCGGCAAACCGCTGGTGCGCCCGGCCTGGTATATGGACGTAGACCAGGAAGGCAATGGCATCGTGGACGTCACCACGCATATGGTAGACATTATCCAATGGAGCTGCTTCCCCGAACAAACGCTGGACTATCAGCAAGACGTCGCGTTGCATTCCGCTAAAAGATGGGCTACAGAATTGACGCCTTCGCAATTCAAACAGATCACCCAGCTCGACGCTTATCCCGACTTCCTGCAGAAAGACGTAAAGGATAGCATACTGCATGTATACGCTAATGGCGAGATCAATTATGCGCTGAAAGGCGTGAACGCAAAAGTTGTGGTCATCTGGAATTTCCAGGCGCCCGAGGGAACCGGCGATACGCATTTCTCCAAGATGCGCGGAACGAAAGCCAGCCTTTTCATCCGGCAGGGCAAAGAACAACAGTATAAACCCACGTTATATATTGAACCTGCAAAAAACACCGACGTCGCTGCATTTGAAAAAACCCTGCAGAGCAGCCTCTCGACCATCCATCAAAAATATCCCGGCGTGGAAGTGAAAAAATACAATAAGGGATGGGAAGTTATTATTCCGCAGCAATACAAAGTAGGCCATGAAGAACATTTTGCAGAAGTAACCAAGAATTTTCTTCAATACCTCGAAAAAGGCAATATGCCCGCATGGGAAGTTCCTAATATGATCGCCAAATATTATACTACCACCCAGGCGCTGGAAAAATCAATGGCCAAATAACAGGCGCTGTCTTATAGCGGCAGGCTGCCGGCATTGACAACAACATCATTTATCTTTCATATTGTAATTTACTATGAAACGGATCTGTCATGTATTGTTATTCCTGCTGCCCGCCGCCGTCGCGACAGCGCAAAACGCCGATTCCGTATGGTTCGTCAATAACTATATTAAAAAAGAGTATTCCATCCCGATGCGGGACGGCGTTCATTTGTTCACCTCCCTGTATATTCCGAAAGATAGCTTAGAGAAGCGCCCCATACTGCTTACAAGAACTCCTTTTTCCTGCTCTCCCTATGGAGAAACGCAATTCGCCGGTTTATGGAATACTTATATCAAAGCATATCTCAAAGAGAACTATATCCTGGTTACGCAGGATGTGCGGGGAAAATTCATGAGCGAGGGAACCTTTGTAAACGTCAGGCCCTTCATCAAAGAAAAAAGATCCGTCAATGATATCGACGAATCCACAGACGCTTTCGATACCATCGATTGGCTGATCCGGAATATCCCGGGCAACAATGGCAAGGTAGGCGTTACCGGCATCTCCTATAATGGATTCTATGCTTCCCAGGCCGCCGTCAGCAATCACCCGGCATTGGTAGCGGTCAGTCCACAGGCGCCGGTAACCGATTGGTTTATGGGAGATGATTTCCACCGCAACGGCGCTTTCGCGCTGATCGACGCATTCGGTTTCTTTACGCGGGGATTCGGCAGTCCCCGTCGCGCTTTAACCAGCGAATGGCCGCAGGCGGCATTTTCGCATTCGGCGCCCGACAGCTATCGCTTTCACCTGCAAACAGGCGCCCTGCCTAATTTTACCAAGCTAACGGGCGACAGCATCGGTTTCTGGAACGATATGATGAAGCATCCGAATTATGACGATTGGTGGAAGGCAAGAGACGCCAGAAGATCATTGTACAACATCAAAGCCGCAGTCCTTGTAGTCGGCGGTTTCTATGACGCTGAAGATTGCTTCGGCCCGCTGAACACTTATAAAGCTATCGAGAAACAAAATCCCTCCGCCGACAACAGGCTGGTCATGGGCCCCTGGTATCATGGGCAATGGGCAAGAAATGACGGGACTGCCTTAGGGAATCTCCGTTTCGGCAGCAATACTTCGGAGTGGTTTGTCAACAATATAGAAATTCCCTTTTTCAATTTCCATCTTAAAAACAAAGGTTCCCTGGAAAAAATCAGCGAAGCTTCTGTTTTCTTTACAGGCGAAAATCAATGGAAACAATTTAACCAGTGGCCGCCGAGGCAGGCAACTAACAAGGCGCTGTATTTAAACGAAGAAAACAAATTGAGTTGGCGCAGGCCCTCCGCAAAAAACAGCTATTCTTCTTACCTCAGCGATCCAGCAAAACCCGTTCCTTATATCGAAGGAACGCATGACCGCAGGATCAGGGAATACATGACCGGCGATCAGCGGTTTGCCGCTTCGCGCACGGATGTGCTGGTATTCCAGACCGAGGCGCTGGAAGAAGATATAACGCTGGCGGGACCGCTGATCGCGGATCTTTCTGTCAGCATCTCCACTACCGACGCCGATTTTGTCGTTAAGCTGATCGACGTATTTCCGGATGACTTCAAATACGGAGCCAAAGATCCTTATCCCATGGGCGGCTATCAATTGCTGGTTCGCGGCGATGTTATGCGCGGTCGTTTTCGCAACAGCTTTGAAAAGCCCGAACCATTTATTCCCGGCAGGATCGCAAAAGTAAAATATACAATGCCGGATATTGCCCATCGTTTTCAGAAAGGGCACCGCATCATGGTGCAGATCCAGAGCAGTTGGTTTCCGCTTATAGATCGTAACCCGCAGGAGTTTACAAATATCTATCATGCGCGCGAGGACCAGTTTAAAAAATCAACCATACGGATCTACCACGACCAGGTCCACAGCAGCAATATCATACTGCCGGTTCTGCCCTGATGATATATGCTAATAGAGTTTCTTTACGCGCGGCAGAGGCGCTGATACTTCAGACCGGCGCACGGGAAAGAAAATACAATACTGGGTGGACTGTAGATCTATCCGAAATGTTTTGCCCTAGCAAGCCTGATAGCCGAGACTTTATAATGGTTAGGCACAATGGCGCCGGGGCCTAGCCTGAACACCCTGAAACTTCTGGTAGCTGCCCTCAAAGGCCTTATACAACACTTCGGAAAAGAAAAAACCTCCGAAAACAAAAAACAGTCTGCTGACAACAATTTTCGGGGGGAGCCTTAACCATAATATCGATCGCCATCTATTTCCTGTGTTTCGCCTAGAAAATCCGGATGCGGGGAGCCTTAACGATATATTGATCGCCATCCTGCGAAGAAGACGACAGCGCGAAAAGCGCATAAGCGCCGCGATCAGCGAAGCTTCCCGGATATCTTATACTGCTCCGTTTTCTGTCGCCTGATGTATTTCGCCACTTCGCCTACAGGAGCGAGCCAGACGCCGTTTGCCGGGTCCTGCGCATAACGGATCAATTGCTCCAGCATAGCCGTCCGCGTTGTCTGCCCGCCCTCTCTTCCTATTTCATGACCGGCAAGCGTAAGCCAGGAGCCGGATCTTTTTGCGTCTTCTACCAAGGCAAGGATCTGTTCAAAATCTTTCCCATCCATTTCCATCCCCGTGATCTGCGCAAGGTCGCAGAAAGCAGGATCATTGGGCGCTTCATCCAGCCATCCCCTGCCGCTCAGGAACAGGTCGGCCACCAGGGGCACATAGCTTTTTACCTTGTAGCCCCTTCCCACAAATTTCTGTCCGCAGGGATAAGCAAAAATTTCCGCTTTCACGCCAAGCAGCGCCATGATCTGTTGATTGGCTTCCTCTAACTGCCTGCGCATTCCTTTAAGGGTATAGTCTTCCAGCGCATTCTTCCTGGAAAAAGCATAATTACCAGTACAGGGATGGGTAAGGGAGTGATTGCCGATCTCATGCCCGCTGGCTACCGCTTTCTTCCACCCTTCCAGCCGCTGCTCAACCGCCGACGGCGTCACATAAAAACTAACTTTAACCCCGTATTGATCGAACAGCGGCGTCCCCACGTCGATCTGGCTCAGCCGCGCATCATCGAAGCTTAAGCTCAGGGCAACCTGTTTGCCTTCCGGCCACGCAATGGGAGGCATTACTGAAGAAGCGGGTTGCGCAAAAACATTGGCTCCGCATAGAAGCGCTACCGTTAACAACCGGAGCGTAGGGAATATATTGGGCATGCTGTTGTTTTTAAAAGTTGGTATAGATACTGTTCGGAGATCTTGTTTAAGGATCGGAATTGCCTGTTCCTAAATTTAGTAAATCGTTTCATTCTGTAAGTACAATTGTAAAAATTCCTGTCGAAGATTAAATAAATTCATTTACTTACAGGGTCTTTAATCAAACGACAGATGCAACAAATTCAAGCGCCCTATATCCCTGATATTAATGATCAAACCGGTTTAAATACCCTATCTGCACGCTTAGATACGCAACAACATTTCAAGGTGGAAGAAACTCCCTGGGGAATACAGGGCCGCAAACCGGAGGTCCGCTTTGCCATCGTCCATTTCGGAACAGGCATCGCGTTAAAGTTTTATGTGGAGGAACAATATACCATTGCCCGGTACCAGCAATCGAACGATCCCGTGTATAAGGACAGTTGCGTAGAATTTTTTATCGCGCTGGGAGAAGAAGAGGTCTATTATAATTTTGAATTCAACAGCCTAGGATCCTGCCTGATGGGCTTCGGACCGCAGTTAAGGGCAAACAGGACTTACCAGCCTCCGGAAATCATTGATCAGATAAAACGCAGCGCGTCGTTGCAAACTACCCGGCCGGGGTCTGCGGTTCGCTGGGAGATCACGGTAATGATACCCATAGCCGTATTCTGCCATCATAAACTGGCATCCTTGTCGGGCAGGGAATGCCGCGCTAATTTTTACAAATGCGGCGATGAACTTCCCCTGCCTCATTTCCTTTCCTGGAATAATATCCGGGCGCAGCAGCCCGATTTTCATCAACCTGCATTTTTTGGAAAATTATTCTTTTTGAAGTCCTGAATATAGCCGGCAGCTCGCTACAGCCGGGGATATTACGCGGCCAGGGATAAAAATTTAAAATGCGCCGCTATCCGAATACCGTAAAAAAGAATAATATTTAATATCATTGTAGTGTTAGCTACTCTACAAAATTTTACTATTTCTTATAACATGACAAAAAAAGGCGTTGAACTTTCCGGTATTAAAGAGATTGCCAGAAGGGCCAATGTATCCATTGCGACCGTTGACAGGGTGCTTCATAAAAGATCAGGCGTATCCGCGCAAACCCGTGAAAAAATAGACCGCATCATTGCAGAGTTGAATTATCAGCCCAATTTACTTGCCCGGCGCCTGGCGTCCAGGAAGATCATTAACCTGGCTACTTTAATTCCGAAGGTCTCCGGCGAAACCAGTTTCTGGGAAGCCCCCTTAAAGGGAATAAAACAGGCAGAATCGGAGATCCGGCAATACGGCATCAGGGTGGAGAAATATTTCTTTGACCAGGACGACTGCAGCTCTTTTGTAAAACAAACGCAGCTCATCTTAAAAAGTAATTTCGACGGCATATTGATGGCGCCCACTTTTACGGAAGAAGCCATTCTCTTCACCAACCTGCTCAAAGAACGAAACATTCCCTATGTTTTTATCAATTCCGATATCCCTAACCAGGACAGCCTTTGTTATATAGGCCCTCATTTATACCGGAGCGGATACCTTGCCGCCAACCTGATCAGCTATCTTGTAAGGGAGGAAGACAGGATCCTTGTGGTGAATATTGCCACCGGGTATGATCTCATCCTTCGAAAAGAAGAAGCTTTTATCGAATATTTCAGGGATAACCGCAAACACAATAAGATATCCCGGGTAAATATCCATGAAATGGATTATGCTTCTATGGCCCGCGCGCTCTCGAACGAGCTCAGTCAATACAATGACGTAAAATTGATTTTTGTAGCCAGCTCCAGGGTATCCATGGTGGCGCATTACCTGAAAGAATCGAAAAAAGATATCCTGCTGGTGGGATACGATTTCCTGAAAGAAAATATTGAATACCTGAAAGAAGGGATCATTGATTTTTTGATCTGCCAGAAACCTGTCGACCAGGCGTACAAGGGGATCATGGCCCTTTACCAAAAACTGGCGCTGGAAGCGACGGTCGAAGAAGTGCAGTTTATGCCGATCGATATTATTACGCGGGAGAACTATATTTTTTACCAGAATTAAGCGGC
>JAEUVR010000177.1 GCA_016786785.1 Chitinophagaceae bacterium | reverse complement strand
GTTTCAGAGCATCAGCTCCCGAGCCGGATCCCAGAACAATTTATCGAAGTCTACCACCTGGTCGTCTTTAACGGCGATGCCTTCTTTTTTGAGCAGGCGTTCCATTTTTTCAGGAGGCTTAAAATGCATTTTACCCGTAAGCAGCCCATTTCTATTGACTACGCGGTGGGCGGGAACCTTAAACCGGCTATGGTGGATATTGTTTAGCGCCCAGCCCACCATACGCGCAGATAATTTTGTTCCCAGGCAGGCGGCAATGGCGCCATAAGAAGTAACCCTTCCCCTGGGTATCTGGCTGGCTACTTCGTAGACCTGCTCGAAAAAAGAAACATCCCTGGCGCCCGAGGGAAGCGCTTTGGATGGTTTTTCATTGGCGGGCGACTTGGCTTTTTTCTTTGCAGGCATTAGTTTTTTCCCTTTTCTTTTGAATTGCGTTGATCAATTAGCGCTGATCTTCGCGGCTCTGGCACGTTTATATAATCATATGGACAGTGCAGGCATCCCATCCCGCAGCAATATCCTTTTTCAAGATGATATTTTTCTGTCAGGACAATATACCCATTTTCATTATAATAAAAATCAACCCCTTCTATCAGCTTCTTGCTCAATGATCAGCTCTTTTAGTTCATTATCCTTATCCGGCAATTCGGGGCCGGGCAATGAAAACTGAAGATAAAACACCCGGGCGCTCCGGGCAATATCCAGGCTTTCGTAATAAGTTCTGATGCTCAGCTCCCTGCTGATCTCCTGCCCTGAATACAGGTGATCCCTGCTTTCTATCAGGTCCAGCTTGTATAAGCGGATCACCGATAAGGTAAACCGGTACAGAGCGGGCGAGTCGGTTTTAAGATGGATCTTTCCGCCGGGTCGTAGCAGGCGCTGGTACAATCGCAGGAACCGGGGATGCGTAAGTCTTTTTTTTGCTTTTGATGTCCGTAATTGAGGGTCGGGGAAAGTGATCCATATCTCTTCCACTTCTCCCGGTAAAAAATAGTCGTTGATCTTATCGATCTGGCTACGGATAAAAGCCACGTTATTCATATTTTCTTTCAGCGCCTTTCTGGCGCCTACCCAGATCCGGTTTCCCTTAATATCAACGCCGATAAAATTTTTTTCGGGATATAATGCTCCCAGCCCCAATGCATATTCGCCTTTTCCGCAAGCCAGTTCCAGTATTACCGGGCCGTCGTTTTTAAAAAACGAACTCCATTTGCCAGGCATAGCAACTGGGTATTCAAGCACATTCGGGAAGCGCTTTATTTCTGCGAAACGTTCTAGTTTTTTTTGTGCCATGCTTTGGCAAAAGTAGAGTAACTCGGTTTAATTATCTGCATCTTTGCATTCAAACCAGGAATCGCTAAAAATGTAAACTATGAAATTAGCTACGAAACTTATTCATGGCGGCGTGGAACCCGATCCTTCTACCGGCGCGATCATGACGCCTATTTACCAGACGTCTACCTACGCGCAGGAAGCTCCCGGGAAAAATAAAGGATATGAATATGCCCGTTCCCAGAATCCTACCCGCAAGGCGCTGGAAGATGCGCTTGCCATCAGCGAGAATGGGAAATATGGACTATGTTTCAGCAGCGGCGTGGCGGCCACGGACGCCGTCATTAAACTGCTTGAGCCGGGCGATGAGGTCATTGCCGGCAATGATATGTATGGCGGAACCTACCGGCTGTTTACCAAGGTCTTTGAGAAATTCGGCATCCGCTTCCATTTTGTGAACATGCAAGATGCGGAAAGCCTGAGATCATATATCAATGAAAAGACCAAGCTGATATGGATTGAAACGCCTACCAACCCGCTGATGAATATTGTGGATATCCGGGCGATCACGCAATTGGTAAGCGGCAAAAACATATTGGTTTGCGTAGACAATACCTTTGCTTCTCCCTATTTGCAGAACCCGCTCGATATGGGCGCTGATCTTGCGCTCCATTCCGCCACCAAATACCTCGGCGGTCACAGCGATGTGATCCACGGATGCATTATGATGAATGACGCCGGCCTGAGAGACAAACTGCATTTTATACAGAAAAGTTGCGGCGCTGTCCCGGGACCGCAGGATTGCTTCCTGGTGTTAAGAGGATTGAAAACGCTTCATGTGCGAATGGAGCGGCATTGCGAGAACGGGGAAAAAGTAGCCAATTTCCTCAAGGCTCATCCTAAGGTGGCAAAAGTATACTGGTGCGGCTTTGAAGACCACCCGGGTTTTGCCGTCGCCCAAAAGCAGATGCGCGGCTTCGGCGGCATGATGAGCTTTACTTTGAAAGATGATAGCGTTGAAAATGCAATGAGGGTATTGACGGCTACTAAAGTGTTTGCCCTGGCCGAAAGTTTGGGCGGAGTGGAATCGTTGATCAATCATCCTGCAAGCATGACGCATGCGTCTATCCCCCGGGAAGAAAGACTCAGGAACGGGCTGACCGACTCCCTGATCAGGCTTAGCGTAGGTATTGAAGATGTTGAAGACCTTATCGAAGACCTGAAACAGGCGATTGGATAAGGGGGCGGACAGCAACATAGAATAAGTTTATGGATTGGCGCTGTTCCCCGGAATTAAGAAGCTCCGCTAATTGTTTCGGGTTGCAAATCGAATCCCATGTTTGTAAGACGACAACTGCCTGAAGCCGGATAAGGGGTTTCCGGATAATCGCGGCGCGTATGTTTTTCGTTAGCAGTAGAATGCTAGATAGCAGATAATGAACCAGCTTAAATCTTTTTTGGACAGAAAAGTCAGAGAATACAACCAGCCGCTGTTTATTGCCGGCGACCCGGTGTCGGTCCCCCATCTTTTTTCAAAAAAGCAGGATATAGAAATTTCAGGTTTGTTTGCCGCCCTGTTTGCCTGGGGAAACAGGACCGCCATCATCAATAAAAGCAGGCGGCTGATGGAGTTGATGGATATGTCGCCGCATGATTTTATTATGGGCTGCGACGAACAGGATCTGCGCCGGCTTGAAGGCTTTTGCCACCGGACATTCAATACCACCGACCTGCTGTATTTTATTGAGTTTCTCCGGTATCATTATAACCAATGGCCATCTCTCGAAGACGCTTTTGTGAAGGGGATCGCCGGTGTTTCAGCTAATCGAAAGCCCAACTCCAGCTCTCCGGAAAATGATCCTGCCCTCGGGTCTGGGCCATCTAAAGGGGCTATCCCCAAACGCAATGGTTTACGCGCCTTGGATACGGACAACGTGCGGGGCATAGTCGAAGCCAGGCAAAAGCGAACTACTTCCGGCAGCAAAAGAGACGGCTCTGTTGTGCGGGAATTCACGAGGGCGAAAGAAGCGCATAATTCAACTGCCAGGAGACCCGGCAAAATCACTGGTGGTATCCTGGATGTTATGACCGACTCCCCGCCTGTTTTTATGGAAAACGCATTAAATCGTTTCAGGGATTATTTTTTTTCTTTGGAAGATGCGCCGCTACGGACGCGAAAACATATTGCTTCTCCCCTGAAAAACTCCAGCTGTAAAAGATTGAATATGTACTTAAGGTGGATGGTGAGAAAAGACAACAGGGGCGTTGATTTTGGCCTCTGGCAGAAGATCAGCCCGGCGCAGCTGATCTGCCCGATAGACCTGCATGTGCTTCGGGTGGCGCAGCGGTTTAAGCTGATTGATGGGAAAAAGGCAGACTGGGAGGCGGCGACGGCCCTCACGCGACAATTAAGCGCTTTTGATCCCGCCGACCCGGTTAAATATGATTTTGCATTATTTGGCCTGGGCGTTGTTGAAAAGTTCTGATCCTTTTACCTTTATCCAAATTTTTAATAACCTAAACAGGAAAACATGCCAGGATATGAATTTTTTGGAGAAGAAGAACGCAAAGAGGTAAATGATGTATTAAATACAGGCATCATTATGCGTTATGGTTTCGATCCGTTGAGGAATGGGAACTGGAAGGCAAAGGAGCTGGAGCTTGCTATCCGGGAAGCATTTGGCTGTGCGCATGCGCATGTGGTAGCCAACGGGACGGCCGCGCTCACTACCGCATTGGCGGCGTTGAAGATCGGTTATGGCGATGAAGTGATCATGCCCTGTTTTACGTTTGTGGCCAGTTTTGAATCGGTGTTAAGCGTGGGCGCAACGCCGGTTCTGGTCGATATTGACGATAGCCTTACGCTTGATCCCGAAGCGGTGCGCAAAGCCATTACGCCCCGTACCCGCTGTATTATGCCGGTGCATATGTGTGGAAGCATGGCGGATATGGATGCGCTGCAGCAGATTTGTGAGGAGCATGACCTGTTGCTGTTGGAAGACGCCTGTCAGAGCGCCGGCGCCACGTATAAAGGAAAATACCTGGGCACGATCGGCGATGCCGGAACGTATTCATTCGATTTTGTTAAAACCATTACCTGCGGAGAAGGCGGGGCGGTAGTGACCAATCAACCCGATATATACCTGCGTTGCGACGCTTATGCCGACCACGGGCACGACCATGCGGGAATAGATCGCGGGGCCGACATGCATCCTTTTATCGGCTATAATTACCGCATTTCGGAATTACATGCGGCTGTAGGCCTGGCGCAGATAAAAAAGCTTAACCAGTTCTTATCCGTTCAGCGGCGCAATCATGCCATTCTTAAAGAAGCGCTGCGCGAGGCCCCGGGGATAAGCTTCAGAACAATACACGATTCCGAAGGCGATAGCTGTACTTTCCTGACCTGGTTTCTTCCTTCCGAAGAAATAACCCAGGCGACGGTAAAGGAGCTAAAAGCAAAAAATCAGATTGCGGGAAACTTCTATTGGTTTGTAAACAACTGGCATTATATAAGAAAATGGGATCATCTTAAAAATGCTACAACCCTGAACGCATTACACCCGGATTTAAAGAAGGAAGTCATCCATCATGCCAACAAAGACTTTTCTTCCAGCGACGCCATCATGAGCCGGTGCATATCCACCGCCATTAGCTTGTCGGCTACGGAAGCGCAACTAAAAGAAAAAGGCGAACAGATTACCGCCGCTATCCGGAAGGCTACGGCAGCCCGTTAAGCAGGAGACCCTTAAGTTTTTAAACGCGCGAGGCCGGGAGAGGAGCCCTCGTTGGAAGAAGCCAGGTTTAAGATTTTGTCCGGAACAGATTTCGAGCAGGCGCCGTTTTGCATTAGATAAGACCCGTTTTAAGGTTTTGTCCTGCCCCTACAGAAAAATTGCCCCCAGGAAGGCGTAAAAGACAACAATAATTTTATAAAATCGTTTGGGCTAAGCCTAATTTTTTTTATTGTAGATTTACGGCCTGATTTTTGTGGAAAGGGCGGATTTTTTAGGAAGTGAAGAATTTGCCATGTTAACCCCTTTTTCAAATTATGGCTTTAAGTCAGAGTTTACAGCAAAAGCTGCTACAGAAGTTATCGCCTCAGCAAATCCAGCTAATGAAGTTGCTGCAGGTTCCTACTGCCAACCTGGAAGAGCGGATAAGGGAAGAGTTGGAGGAAAACCCGGCGTTGGAACAAACGGAGGACAGTCATGAGGACCAGTTTGACGAGCCGATAGATGAGTTTGATTCTGCCAATGAGGAGGAATTTGAGGTAGATGGCAGCGAGGACGAATACGAAAATATTGATATCAGCGATTATGTGAGCGACGATGACGGGGGAGATATAGCCGATTACAAGATGCGCGATGAAAATTATCCGGAGGCGGATGATAATAAAGTCGTTCCATACAGCATCCAG
Organism: Chitinophagaceae bacterium; assembly: GCA_016786785.1. GTDB lineage: Bacteria > Bacteroidota > Bacteroidia > Chitinophagales > Chitinophagaceae > Flavitalea. The sequence goes on along the minus strand of JAEUVR010000177.1, from coordinate 599 downwards.
AAATCTTTTCATGAACATCTGCAGGAACAATTAGGCATGCTTAAGCTTAGCGAGCATGAGCACAAGCTCGCAGAGCAGATTGTCGGAAGCATTGACGACGATGGGTATTTGCGTAGGGAAACGGCGGCCATAGTAGACGATCTTGCTTTCCGTCAGAATATAGAGAGTAATGAGGCTGAAGTGGAAGCGATCATCGGGATGATCCAGCAGTTCGATCCCCCCGGCGTTGCCGCACGGGATCTGCAGGAATGCCTGTTATTGCAATTAAAAAGGCAAAAAGGCGAGCGGGCAGAAATAGAAATGGCGATCGATATACTGACGCTTTATTTCGATGAGTTTACCAAAAAACATTACGATAAGATCCAGCGCGGGCTTAATCTTACGGACGATCAGCTGAAAGAGGCGATCAACCAGATCATCAAGCTCAATCCCAAGCCCGGCGGCAACCTTATTGATATTAACAAGGCGGAAAGCTATGTGGTCCCGGATTTTTTTATTTTTAATAATGCGGGTAAGCTGGAGCTGACGCTCAATTCAAAAAATGCGCCCGATCTCAGGATCAGCGAGGGCTATCGGGACATGCTCCGGGAGTATGACAA
>JAEUVR010000158.1 GCA_016786785.1 Chitinophagaceae bacterium | reverse complement strand
TGAATTTATCAGGAATAAAGAGCAGTTATTGGCCTGCACCCCGGCCATTCAGCCGGTAAGCAATACCGACCTGAAGCGACTGGCTTCGGGTTTCGGGTATCGGATAGATCCCATCTATAAAACGCCCAGGTTCCATTCCGGCCTTGATTTTGCCGCCCCCCAGGGCACGCCTATCTATGCCACTGCCAATGGCGCTGTTAAAATTGCCGGTAATTCGGGCAACGGGTACGGCAATTATGTGGTGATCAATCACGGATATGGTTATGAAACATTATATGGCCATATGTTCAAGGTCAAAGCCAAACCGGGGCAGAAAGTTAAGCGAGGCGAAATTATTGGCTATGTGGGTAATACCGGCAAGTCTACCGGCCCGCATTGCCATTATGAAGTGCATAAAAACGGGCAACGTATTGATCCTGTATACTTCTTCTATAACGACCTTACTCCCGAGCAGTTTAACCGTATCATCAAATTGGCTGCGGCCAGCAACCAGAGCTTCGATTAAGGCTGGGGTTTTGATGCGTCTTCAATTCATTCTACAGCGCTCATGGGCCTGACTGCGGTCAGCGTCGTATTAAACAATAGGAGGGTAGTTGCTCTTTTCTGATAATTATCAGAAGTTTTATATCAATGGCCTGAAGATTTTTTATAATGTATTGTTTCCATGCGCTTCTACCGGGCATTCTTATTGTTAGAGACGACGCGCTCTTTTAGTAATAGTTGCTTCCATACGCTAATTATTTTCAGGGATGATCAGCCATCCTGCGGCTACCTCAGTGAGCCGGGGCAAGGGACTGCCCCCGTTCTGCCCGCTATGTTATACAATTTGATTTACCAGCTTATTGTTTCTTTAAAATAACTTACCGGATCTCCTCCATAGCCGCGCAAACTTTGCTATGGATAGATGAAGCCTAAGAAATGACTTTGCCCAGACTTTTCTGCCTGCGGCTACTTAGGAAAATTGGCCCTGGCGCCCTACATTTGCCCCCGATGTTTCAACCGCCCGACATATTAACGCTTGCTTATAAGCAGCCGATAATGCAGGATCAAATGGCGTTGCTGCAAGAAAGAGAGCAGCAGACCCCCGGCGCGGTAAACTATTATTTTAAAAGATACCGCAGGCTCCCCCAATGGAATACAGAGGATACGGGAATGATGGTGTATCATTTTAAGAAGGAGGATCCCAAGGAGAACTACCTGGAACTGAGATTTTGTATTGCCGGGAACATGTATTGCAACAAGGGCAATACCTGCGACCAGTGTAAGGTATCCCCCTCAAAAAACTGCACAGAAAAATTAGAAACGCTGGACGTCTTGAATTTCCGGTTTACGGAGGTTCATTTATCGCAGTTTGTTAAAAGCGGGAAACCGATCAATACTCTTTCAGAAGATATACTGACTTTTAACCATCCTTCTTCCTTTGCTAAGATAATCTCGCTTTGCAGCCGGAGCCAGCTGGCGCTGGAAGCCTTATTGAACTGCCAGTATTCGGATGGCCTGGAAAACATTTACATCAATGCACAGACGCATATGTTGCTGCTGTATAGCCTTGAATGCATGCTGGGGGATCGCGAAGTAGAAGGTTTCCAATGCAAATTCCTAGCTAATGACGCGGACAGGGAAAAGATCGTCCGCGCGAGGGAATTGCTATTGCAGCATATCGGCGAGCCCATCACCATAAAGGAGCTGAGCCGAAAAGTGGCGATCAATGAGTGCTATCTCAAAAAAGGGTTTAAAGAATTATTCGGCGCTACTATATTTGATTTTTACCAGGGCCAGCGTATGGAGCATGCGCGTTATCTTTTATATGAAAAAGGATTGAGCGTTACCGAAGTGTCGATGATGCTGGGCTATTCTTCTATCTCTCATTTTTCTACCGCTTTCAAAAAACATACAGGATTAAAACCCTGCGAGCTGTTGTTCAGGTAATTCCCAAGCGATTAAACAAAGCATTGGATGAGCCGGCAGTAAGAACGCCTGAGATCAAGGCGCAGAGAGACGCAATGGAAAACATACAGGATTAAAACCCTGCGAGCTGTTGTTCAGGTAATTCCCACAAGCAATGATGACGGCTCAGGCCATCTCCTTCAGGCTTTCCGCCGCCGCCCGGATGGTGTTGTCCAGGTCCTCGTATGTAAGGGCATTGCTGATAAACCAGCTTTCGAATGCAGAGGGCGGAAGATAGACGCCTTTGCCGAGCATCGCATGAAAGAAACGATTAAAGCTTGCATTATCCGCTTTAGAAGCCTGCTCAAAATTAGAGACCGGCGTTTGACTGAAATGAACGCTGAGCATCGATCCCAACCGGTTTAACCGGAAGGGGCGACCGCTTTCGCGGAATGCTTTTTCTAATCCCGTATACAGGTAAGCGGTTTTTTCTTCCAGCTCGGTATAAATTTCGGGACGGTCGTTCAGTGTTTTTAGCAGGGTATATCCGGCGGTCATGGCCAGCGGGTTGCCGCTCAGCGTGCCCGCCTGGTACACTTTTCCCAGCGGGGCGATATGCTGCATGATCTCTTTTTTGCCTCCGAAAGCGCCGACAGGCATTCCCCCGCCGATCACTTTTCCATAGGTCGCCAGATCGGCGTCGATCCCGAATCTTTCCTGGGCGCCGCCACGGGCGAGCCGGAAACCGGTCATCACTTCATCAAAAATAAGTACGATGCCTTCCTCGGTACAGATATTTCTTAAAGATTCGAGGAATCCGGGCTGGGGGAGTATACAGCCCATATTGCCGGCTACGGGTTCGATGATGATGGCCGCAATTTCCCCGGGATGATCGCTCACTAATTTTTTTACCGCTTCGAGATCATTATAGGGAGCGGTAAGCGTATCCTGCGCTACTCCCTCCGTAACGCCGGGAACAGCCTGGATATTAAAAGTGGCAAGACCGCTTCCCGCCTTCACCAGGAAGGAGTCGGCATGCCCGTGATAGCAGCCTTCAAACTTGATGAACTTATTGCGCCGGGTATATCCTCTTGCCAGCCTCAGGGCGCTCATGCAGGCTTCGGTGCCGCTGTTCACCATACGGATCAGGTCAATATTAGGAGCCATCGTTTTGATCAGCGCGGCGACATCTGTCTCTAACGCAGTGGGCGCGCCGAAAGAGGTGGAGTCTTCCGCTTTTTGCTGAATGGCTTTTACCACCGGTTCATAAGCATGGCCAAGGATCATCGGCCCCCAGGAATTGATATAATCAATATACCGGTTGCCATCTTCGTCGAATAAATAGGCGCCCTTTGCTTTTTTCATAAATATGGGCGTTCCGCCAACGCTTTTGAATGCCCGGACAGGAGAGTTTACGCCGCCGGGAATAACGGTTTCTGCTTTGGCAAAAAGTTCGATGCTCTTGTTTATCATATACTGTTCAAAAATTATGTTGATCAAAAATCATTCGCTGACAATAACATATTCATTAATTGTTCAGACGTCCGCAAAATTTGTTTAGCGCTTTTAATAAAGGCTTTCTTTATCCCTGGCGTTTATCAGGAGATGGGTAACTGTGGCGTTTGTTTCTTCGGCTTTCTCAAAACGATATTTTTCTTACCCGATCAACTTCGCCGCATCCTTTGCAAAATACGTAGCGATCAGGTCGGCGCCCGCTCTTTTAATAGACGTTAAAGATTCCAGCATCGCTTTTTCTTCATTCAGCCATCCCCTCTCTGCAGCGGCTTTGATCATGGCATATTCGCCGCTGACATGATAAGCGCTAACGGGGATGGTTACAGTATTTTTGATTTCCCGGATAATATCGAGATAGGCCATGGCCGGTTTTACCATTACGATATCCGCCCCTTCCTGTACATCCTGCAAGGTTTCATTAACAGCCTCTCTCCTGTTGGCATAATCCATCTGGTAAGATTTTTTATCGCCGAAGCCCGGCGCGCTATCCAGCGCATCGCGGAAGGGCCCGTAAAAGCAGGAAGCATATTTGGCGCTATAGCTCATGATGCCTGTCCGGGTAAAGCTGTTTTCTTCGAGGGCCTGCCGGATCGCGAGAATACGCCCATCCATCATATCGCTGGGCGCTACAAAATCGGCCCCGGCGCGGGCGTGCGACAAGCTCATTGCCGCCAGGACCGCCACGGTTTCATCATTCAGGATCTCAGACCCCTCCACGATGCCGTCATGGCCGAAGGAAGAATAGGGGTCGAGGGCGACATCGGTCATCACCAGCATGCCGGGCTCCGCTTCCTTGACTGCGCGGATGGCCCGCTGCATCAGCCCTTCAGGGTTTAGCGCTTCTGTGCCCTTATTGTCTTTCAATGCATCGGGGCATTTGATGAACAACAAAACGCTCTTGATGCCCAGGCCCCATAGCTCCTTTATTTCTTCCTTCAGCAGGTCCAGGCTAAAACGGTAATATCCCGGCATGGAGGCAATGGCTTCTTTTACGGATTTGCCTTCGATGACAAACAGGGGCGCGATAAAATCATGGGGCGTGATCAGGGTCTCCGCTACCAATGAGCGGATGGCCTGCGATTGTCTTAATATACGATTACGGCGCTGCATAGTTGATATTCGTTATTCATTGCTTTTATACAAGGCATTAGCTTCTGCGTATGGGTTGCGAAATCCATTGGCGTTTAGCTAAGGCATAGTTCATTCTTTTATCCATTCCCTCGGCTTCAGGTATTCTGTCAGCAGGGCTTCCGGGCTTCCCGGCGCCGGGCTGTGGTTGTATTCCCATCTTGCTCTCGGCGGCAGGCTCATCAGGATCGATTCTGTGCGGCCGTTTGTTTTGAGCCCGAATAAGGTGCCGCGGTCGTGGATAAGGTTAAACTCTGTATACCGGCCGCGCCTGATCTCCTGCCATCTTACCTGCTCTTCGCCATAAGGCTCATCTCTTCTTTTCTCTACGATGGGCAGATAGGCGGGTAAAAAAGCATTGCCATTGGCCTGCTGGAAATCGACCAGCCTGCGGGCTTCCTGTTCATCGGCAGGACGAAGATAATCATAGAATACGCCGCCAATGCCCCGGGCTTCATTATTACGGTGCTTATTGATAAAATAATTATCGCATTGTTTTTTATAGGCGGGATAGTATTCCTTGCCGAAGGGGTCCATAGC
>JAEUVR010000124.1 GCA_016786785.1 Chitinophagaceae bacterium | reverse complement strand
GATCATGGACGCTTCGGATGAAAGCGATCTGGCAATGAAGCAGATCCTGATGGAGAACGGCTTCTCGCTGGCTTTTGGCGACGAAGCGCTGGAGGAAGCGGCCCGCATACCTGAACTGATCTCCCGCGAAGAGATCGGGCGACGGAAAGACCTAAGGGATGTATTCACCATCACCATCGATCCCGTCGACGCCAAAGATTTTGACGATGCCCTATCCTTCCGGGTCCTGGATAACGGCGACTATGAAATTGGCGTGCATATCGCCGATGTATCGCATTATGTAGAGCCGGGAACGGAATTGGACAAGGAAGCTTATCAACGATCCGTTTCGGTGTACCTGCCCGACCGTACGCTGCCGATGCTGCCGGAAAAAATTTCCAATGAGTTGTGCTCCCTGCGCCCTAATGAAGATAAGCTGACCTTCTCCGCGATCTTTCAGATCAGCCCGAAATACAAGATTAAAAATCATTGGCTGGGTAAAACGGTAATCCACTCCAACCATCGCTTCAGTTATGAAGAGGCGCAGGAGATCATTGAACAGGAAGAAGGATTGTATAAAGACGAGATACTGATCCTGAACAAACTCTCTCAACATTTCCGGAAGCTGCGCTTCAGCAAAGGAGCGATCAATTTTTCTTCGCAGGAAGTGAGGTTTAAGCTGGATGAGAAAGGCCGGCCGGTGGGCATCATGATAAAGGAAAGCAAGGAATCGCATCAACTGATTGAAGAGCTGATGTTGCTGGCCAACAGAACCGTAGCGGAGTATGTTTCCAAGATCAGGGTCGACAAAAAGGAGATACCTTTTCCTTACCGCGTGCACGATACGCCCGATGAAGCCAAGCTCCAGCCATTTATTGCTTTTGCCAAAAAATACGGGCATGATTTTGATCTCTCCAGTCCTGAACGCATCGCTTCGTCCTTTAACCAGATGCTGCATGATGCGCAGGGCAAACCTGAACAGCATGTGTTGGAACAGTTGGGTATACGCACCATGGCTAAAGCTGTTTATACGACGGAAAATATCGGGCATTATGGCCTGGGATTTTCCCATTACTGTCATTTTACGTCGCCAATCCGCCGTTATCCTGATGTGCTTGTGCACAGGATTCTTTTTGACTGTTTGAATGGCCGGGTCGTTCCGGATAAAAAGATGGAGCAGAAAAGCAAGCATTGCAGCGAAAGGGAAAGGGCGGCCATGGAATCGGAAAGGGCGGCTAATAAGTACAAGCAGGTAGAATACATGCGTAACTTCCTGGGCGAAGAATTTGAAGGCGTGATCAGCGGCGTGGCCTCTTTTGGTTTTTGGGTGGAAACGACGGAACATAAATGCGAGGGGCTGGTAAGCGCGGTGAGCCTGGCGGAATTTGACGATTTTGTTCATGTGGAAGCCGATTACAGCCTGGTTGGAAGACGGAGCGGGAAAAAGTTCAGGATGGGAGATAAGGTTACGATCAAAGTGATAGCGGGCAACCTGGCAAAGAGACAACTGGATTATGAATGGGTGGTCGCTTCGGGTATGACGGAGGAAAAACAAACTTCGTCTGTCTCCGTCCGTCAGCTGAAGCATAAAAAAAATAAAAAGAAGAAAGAATAGCTTTATGGCAATATAAAATATACGGAATGCATTCCTTTGAAGAGTTGTCAGCGTTGTTTACGGAAAAGTTTTCGGTCCGTCATTTTCCTCAAACCCCGGCTACCTTATACGATCCGGGGGAATATTTTTTAAGCATTGGCGGAAAACGGATCAGGCCGGTCATGTGCCTGATGGGCAATGAATTGTTTGGCGATATTCATCCCGACGCTTTTCATATTGCCGCCGCTATTGAGCTGTTCCATAATTTTTCGCTTATCCATGACGACATTATGGATAAGGCGCCGCTGCGCAGGGGCATGGAAACCGTGCATAAAAGATTCGGCGAGTCTACGGCTATCTTAACCGGGGATGTCATGTTGGTATTGACGTATGAATACCTGAGCAGGATCGACAATATTTTTCTGAAAAAGATCATGCGCCATTTTAATACGGCGGCGCGACAGGTTTGCGAAGGCCAACAGCTGGATATGGATTTCGAGAATCGGGACCAGCCCTCGCATGAAGAATACCTGAAGATGATAGAGCTCAAAACCTCTGTGCTGCTGGCCGCCAGCCTGCAGATGGGCGCCATTATGGGCAATGCCGGGAAAAGCAACCAGTTCCATTTGTATGAGTTTGGGCGGAACCTCGGTATTGCTTTCCAGATCCAGGACGACTACCTGGATGCTTTTGGCGACCCTGCTAAGTTTGGCAAACAGGTGGGGGGAGATATTGCCGCTAACAAAAAGACGTTCCTGGCGATCCGCGCGCTGGAAACAGGAACGCCGGCCCAGGTTGCCGAATTCAGGCGCCTGATGGAATTGCCGGCGCAGGAAAGGGTGCCCGGTACGCTGAGCCTGTTCAGGGAATGCGGGGTGGACCGATGGGCGTATGATCTTAAAGAAGAATATATCTCCGCAGCCTATGCGCACCTGGAAGATATTGCCGTGCAATCGTTCAGAAAAGCTCCCTTAAAAGAGCTGGCCCGGTTCCTTGTGCAACGAGATCATTAATCATCCTGAAATCGTTCAATACGCTCAAACCCATCGCCGATGTTTCATTCATTGTTCCGTAAAAAATCCATTGATAAGATCCTGAAGGATGTGGAAGAAGGGCAGCGCGATCCGAATGGCGAGGGGAGGCTCAGGCAGACCCTTAATGTGCGCGACCTCACTTTCATGGGCATGGCCGCCATCGTGGGCGCGGGCATTTTTTCAACCATCGGCACAGCGGCTTTTCACGGTGGGCCGGGGATCTCGCTGTTGTTTGTATTTACCGCCGTCTCCTGCGGTTTCTCCGCCCTGTGTTATGCCGAGTTTGCCAGTCGCGTGCCCATCTCCGGTAGCGCTTATACCTATGCTTATGTTTCTTTTGGAGAGATCATTGCCTGGGTGATCGGCTGGGCGCTGATACTGGAATATGCTATTGGCAATATCGTGGTGGCCATCTCCTGGAGCGGGTATTTTAATAACCTGCTCGAAGCGTTCGGGCTTCGTTTACCCGTCTGGCTTACCACTGATCCTGCCACGGCCAGGCTGGCCTATGAACAGGCAGAAGCGGCGCTTGCCGCCGGGCAGCCGTTGAACGACAGCCTTCGTTTTGCGCTTGACGCATGGAATACCGCGCCTGTTTGGGGCGCTACGCGCGTGTTCATGAATCTTCCCGCGTTTATTATTGTATGTTTAGTGACGCTGTTGACCTATATCGGCATTAAGGAAAGTAAGAAGAGCGCCAATGCTATGGTGATCTTTAAAATATCCGTAGTCATTTTTGTTATTGTGCTGGGCTTTTTTTCTGTTGACCCGCATAACTGGAGCCCCTTTATGCCTAATGGCATTGAAGGCGTCCTGAAAGGCGTTTCCGCCGTGTTTTACGCGTATATCGGTTTTGACGCCATCTCTACCACTGCGGAAGAATGCAAGGACCCTCAGCGGGATATTCCCCGCGGCATGATCAATTCCCTGGTTATCTGCACAGTGTTATACATACTCATCGCCCTGGCGCTGACCGGCATGGTAAATTATACGGAGCTGAATGTGGTTGATCCGCTGGCCCAGGTGTTTCATAAGGTCGGGCATGACTGGATAGCCTATATCGTCTCTATCAGCGCCGTGGTGGCGACTGCCAGCGTCATGCTTGTTTTCCAACTGGGACAACCCCGGATATGGATGAGCATGAGTCGCGACGGATTGCTTCCCAAAGCATTTTCGCGTATCCATCCCCGGTTTAAAACGCCTTCTTTTTCCACTATCGCCACGGGTATTATTGTGGGCATCCCGGCCCTGTTTATGCAGGCCTCCCTGATGGTAGACCTTACCAGTATCGGCACCCTGTTTGCGTTTATCCTGGTATCGGGAGGAGTGTTGTTTTTGCCGAAGCTGGACAGGTCCGTAAAAAGGGGATTCAGGCTTCCCTATGTCAATGGGAAATACATTGTGCCGCTGATTTATGCGTTGTTCGTTTTTGGCTTCAGGGAACGGATCGTGGAAAATACGCTCGCCCTGGAAAGCGCCGGTCTCCAGGAGGTATTGTTCCTCCTGTTTGTGATCGTGGCGGCTGTGATCGCTATATTGACTTTTATTAAAAACTATTCCCTGATCCCGATCATGGGCGTATTGTTTTGCAGCTACCTCCTGATCGAGATCCCTGCCAACTCCTGGTTATGGTTCCTGACCTGGATGATTGTCGGGCTTACCATTTATTTTTTATACGGGTACAGGAAGAGTAAGCTGGCGCAGCAAAAAGCATAAGAAAGAGGAAGATTGCCTGTTTTAGTGCTGCCTGGCTTTTACGGCATTTTGACCTCTTAAAGCAGGACGGGTCCAAGCGCATGCATCCGATACAATTTTTTATCAGGCCATTTTTTATTTAAATGGTTCTTGCGGCGGCTGCCTTCGGACGCGATAGGACGATTCGTTGGGTAATTCCAGGATAAGCCTGCCCGGAGACGCTATAACTCAGGCCCGCCTGCCGCTGGCGCCCCTGAATCTGCCCTGCATAAGAACCCCGATCTGCGTATCTTTGCGCCATGAAATTCCAGGTGGGGGATATAGTAACCGTGCTTCATTCAAACGAGGAAGCCGAAGTGGTCGATATTATCAACGAGAAGATGGTCATGGTGGATGTCAGGGGCGTTAAATTTCCTGCGTATACCGATCAGCTGGATTATCCCTATTTTAAGCGGTTTACAGAAAAAAAACTCTTTCCGCCCAAAAAGGAAAAAAAATTTATTGATGATGTTCCTGCGGATAGGGTTAAGCCGGTAAATAAGACAGAAGATGGGATATGGCTGGCTTTTATCCCTGTAACCCATCCCGATGAGTTTGGCGACGAGATAGTGGAGGAGCTTAAGATCCACCTGGTCAACCGTACGGCGGCAAGCTACCAGTTTGATTATTCGTTGAGCTATATCGGCAAGCCCGGTTTTGAATTATCCAGCCAGGTAAACCCTTTCCAGGACTTTTACATTCATGATATGCTTTTTGAGAACATGAATGACAGTCCGGCTTTTTCGATCGTCTTTACCCTTACCCCTCCCGATAAAAAAAAGGCTCCCTTTTACGAGGTATCGCTAAAGCTTAAGCCCAAACAGGTTTTTACGCGTATCCAGGAAATACGGCAAAAAGGAGAAGCGACTTTCTCCTATAAGCTGCTGGATAAGTATCCGCTAAAGCAGGATGAAGAGAAGCTGGAGATCAATCCCCTGCTGAAAGCAGGGTATAAGGTCTACCCGGCGAAATCCGCCCGCCAACACCTGGAGCAGCCCAAATATGAACTGGACCTGCATATTGAAAAACTAACGGAGAAAAGCGCTTCGCTGTCTAATTTCGAGATGCTTACGCTTCAGTTGCAGACTTTGGAGAAATACCTCGACCTGGCCGTCGCCCATCGACAGCCTTCCATGGTAGCGATACATGGGGTGGGAACGGGCAAGCTAAGAGATGAGATACATGAAATACTGAGAACAAGAAAGGACGTAAAATCATTTATCAACCGCTATCATCCTGCTTACGGCTACGGCGCCACAGAAATATTTTTTCAATACTGATCTGTTTCTGACCGGCTATTCGCTTAGCCCCGGATAGAGCCGGACTAGGAGATGAGGGTAGAGGCCGGGATTGGTTCCGGCTTCGCTTTGGGCATTTCTTGTCCTCCTTTTTACAAAGAACTACGATACTGTAGATCTGTTTTTTACAGTTTATACATGGCTTCCAGGTCCTTCATTTTCTGGATGCCCTCGTAACGGATGGGATAAGTCAGAAAAACCCCCGATTTTCCCATTTTCACCTTTCCTTCTACCCTGAATGCCACGGCGCTATCCGAGAGGCTTTCCAGTATCTTGGACATAGCCGTTACGGTTTTTATTTTAATCACTAAAGGCAGGTCGAACGTGTCTTTTTTGGGAACGGCGATGACAGAGTCCATTTGGGTGTTGCCCATATATTCCGTGTTTACATAAATAGCCGCCTCCGCATCTTTGAGTTGTACGCGTTGGTTATTGGGATTATAGAACCGTGCGTTAATGCCCACCAGCGATTCTGAGAGCCCCCATCGCAGCATTTTTACATTATGGATATCGATAAACTCCAGGTCTTTCGGTTTGGTACAGGAAGCGGCAAGAAGCGCCCCAACTGCCAATATGGCTAATATCCGCATCAATATTTTTTACTGCAAAATAGGTTTTCGCCGGGAGTAATCCAGTTATTGAATTGCCAATTTTCGCACGAACAAAACCAACCGCAACAAATACCCCAATCGGCCGGTGAATATTTTGCGTCGTACTGGTCATTTTTTGGGGATTTAAACCCGGCCTTTATGCTTATCGGTATTAATAACCAGGCGCGGGGAGGTTGTTCGTTAGGAGCATATTGAGAGGCATAAACAGACGGCGCAGTTCCAGTTGGCGCCGGCGGTTTTTTTTTTAGGAGCGTATCGCTATATGACCGGCTGCCCGGGGTACTGGTTAGCCCCGGCTATTTGGACAAGCCTTATCCTGCCAGTCTCTCTATTTTGAC
>JAEUVR010000090.1 GCA_016786785.1 Chitinophagaceae bacterium | reverse complement strand
TGCAGCACGTCTTTTTCCAGCAGCAGGTCGTCGCGACGGGTAGAAGAAGAAACAATATCGATAGCGGGGAATATCCTCCTGTTGGCCAAACGCCTGTCGAGCAATAATTCCATATTACCGGTTCCCTTAAATTCTTCGAAGATCACTTCGTCCATTTTAGATCCGGTATCGATCAATGCCGTAGCGAGGATGGTCAGCGATCCGCCGTTTTCGATCTTCCTGGCGGCGCCAAAAAACTGTTTGGGCTTCTGCATGGCATTGGCTTCAACGCCTCCCGACAATACCTTGCCGGATGCGGGGGCAACCGTATTGTGCGCGCGCGCCAAACGGGTGATCGAATCAAGCAGGATCACCACGTCATGACCGCATTCCACCAATCTCTTTGCTTTTTGTAAGGCGATAGCCGATACCTTCACATGTTTTTCCGCAGGCTCGTCAAAGGTAGAAGCGATCACTTCTCCCCTGATGCTCCTTTCCATATCGGTTACCTCTTCTGGGCGTTCGTCAATCAACACGACCATCAGGTAACACTCGGGGTGGTTGGCGGCAATGGCGTTAGCCACTTCTTTTAATAAAACCGTTTTACCCGTTTTAGGCTGGGCGACGATCAATCCGCGCTGGCCCTTTCCTATTGGCGTAAAAAGATCCATTATCCTTGTGCTATACCCGTTAGGACTGGTAAAAAGATTTAGCTTCTCAAAAGGGAATAATGGGGTCAGGTAATCGAAGGGAACGCGATCGCGCACATCCTCGGGGCTCTTGCTGTTGATGCTTTCCACTTTCAGCAGGGCAAAATATTTTTCTCCTTCCTTCGGAGGCCTTACGGCGCCCAGAACGGTATCGCCGGTCTTTAACCCAAATAGTTTGATCTGTGAGGGAGAAACATAAATATCATCGGGCGAACTCAGGTAGTTGTAATCGCTGCTCCGGAGAAAACCATAACCGTCGGGCATCATTTCCAATACGCCTTCGGCATTGATCACGCCGTCAAATTCAATATTAAATGTGGGTTCGCGGCGATGAGGATAACTTTTTTGCTGCTGGTCTGCAGGAGAGGCAGGCTGTTGCGCATTGGGAGTTGCAGACTGTCCGGCCTGTTCTGCCTGCGTTTCCAAGCCGCTGCTCTCAGGCTCCTCGTTAATCAGGGCAGGGATCTTATCAACCGGCTGGTTTAATTCCCCGCTTTCTTCCTCCTGCTTCTTTTTGCCCCTTTTAATAGGAGTGATCTTTTCGGAAGATTTCTTTTTAGCGATCTCTTTTTTAACTTCCTTCTTTGGCTTATCGCCGCTTTCAATAATAGCTTCCTCTGTGGAATTAGCAGTAGTCGTTTTTATTACTCTTTTTTTCCTGCCTTTCTCTTCCTGCGCCCCATTCTTGGGGACGCTGGCGGCCACAGCCTGTTTATCGAGAACCTTATAGATCAGTTCCTGTTTATCTAATTTCCTGGCATTAGGGATCTTTAACTGCTCGGCAATGTCCAGCAGTTCAGGAACGAGCATATCGTTCAATTGCAGAATATCATACATAAGAAAACATGAGAGTTTAACACTTGATCAAAACAACCAAACTTGGTTTGTTGAAAATACTTTTGAAATGAGTTTATATTGAGCCGGAACGATGTAAACTGATGAGTTTTGTGAGATCTGGGACGACTAATCAGCCTAATTCCGCCACAATAATACATTTAAATTAATAAAATCCAAAATTTTTAGTTTAGGAAATCTATAAAATATCTTCCCGAAAACCCTTCTCCGGGCATCATGATTTTATAACCAGCCTTTCGTTTTCATAGAAGGGAAGCACATTAGCCAGGTCTTCCGTTAAGCAATACTGCAGGTCTTTTTCCAGTCCGAAACCTGAAAGACGCTGATAATGAGAAGCGTTCTTTTGTTTAAGAAAGCCGTACAGATCCTTGCCCGCCGAAGCATATATTTCCTGGGCAATTTTCGAGGAATCGCAATTAATATAAAAATGCCGGTTTATCCGGGACGCTACGGCGCCGGCAAATAGCAGGTCCTCAAAATTCACTCTTCCCTTCCAGGCGGCGCAGGCCAGCAGGACCGGCTTTCGCTGCGCTACCAGGTAATCGCATACGGCGCTGCAATTACAGAAAGCGCCCGTAACAATATGCCCGGCGCCGGCATTGAGCGCCATGTGCAATAGCTTGGTGCCATTGGTAGTGGTTAATATCAATGTTTTATTGCCGATGAACTCCCTGGGATATTCGAACGGCGAATTGCCATGGGCAAGCCCTTCCGCGATCCTTCCATCCCGCTCTCCTGCCGTGATGCCCCCCATCGACTCGCCAAGAGAAATGCATTTAGCCACATCATCGACCGGCACGACCGCCGTTGCGCCATTATACAATGCAGTAGCGATGGTTGAAGTAGCCCGTAACACGTCAATGACCACGACAATAGCGTCTTTCACATTATACAATTGAAGAAGATCAGGGGAAAGAACAGTATATAATTCAGGTAAGGACGGCGCGCCAGCTTTCTGTTTCTGCATAATGTCTTATAATTTCATTGCGTTTCCGAATTAAGCCTTCCAGGTATTTCCTGAGGTAACGTTTACCTAAGAACCGGCCCAACAGATCCGTCGGGGAGCCAAAATAAACGAGATCAATAAGGATAGAACCATTGTCCACCCTTTTGAAATGATGCTCATGCCGAAAATTTTCCAGATCGCCTTTTACCTGCTCTTCCGTAAAGGAGACCGGCTTTTGCAGGTGGGTGATCTTTAGCATGGAAGAGCGCATTTTGCCGGCATGTTTTACCATCAGGGTAATGGTATCGCCCTTATCAATAAGTTTGGATCCTGCTCCGGAAGAAAATATTTCCTTCCTGTTGTTAAAGACATATTTCCACACCGTCAGGTTCCGCGAAAGATCAAAAACTCTTTCCACAGGAGCCGCAATAAACGTGGTCATGTGAATATGTGTCATAACATTAAATTAGGCAAAGGGGAGCTTGACAACCCTTGCCTGTAAAAGCTTATCGCGCACCTGGATATATATTGCGCTGTCGATATCAGCCTGTTTAATATCCACGTACCCTAGACCGATAGCCTTACCCAGGCTGGGGGATTGTGTTCCCGAGGTAACTTTTCCGATAGTCTCTCCCTGGGCGTTCTTGATCAGGTAGTCGTGGCGGGGAATTCCTTTGTCGATCATCTCAAAGCCCGACAGCTTCCGTTTTGGTCCCTCCTGTTTTTGTTTTTCAAGAATATCCGAGCCAGTGAATTTTTTATTGAGTTTGGTGATCCATCCCAGTCCCGCTTCCAGCGGAGAAGTGGTATCGTCGATATCATTGCCGTACAAACAAAAGCCCATCTCCAACCTCAGCGTATCCCTTGCTCCCAGGCCGATGGGCTTAAGTCCCTCAGGACCGCCGACCCTGAAAATCTCATCCCATATTTTATCTGCGGCGCCATCTTTATTTTCAAAATATATCTCTATCCCGCCGGCGCCCGTATAGCCTGTTGCGCTGATCAGGGTATTGTCCACCCCCGCAAATTTACCTTTTTCAAAAGTGTAATATTTCAGGTTGAGAATATCAATATCCGTTAATGACTGCAGGAGTTTGGTGGCATTGGGGCCCTGGATCGCCAGCAAGCAGGTCTTATCTGATATATTATGCATTTCCACGCCCCTGGTATTGAACCGGCTTATCCAATTCCAATCCTTTTCAATGTTGGATGCATTCACGACCAACATATAAACCTTGTTTTCTTCCAGGCAATAGATCAGCAGATCATCTACTATTCCGCCTTGCTCATTGGTCAGGCAGTTGTATTGCGCTTTTCCATTCGTTATTTTAGAAACATCATTACTGGTGACGCGCTGTAACAGCTCCAGCGCATGTTCTCCTTTCAATATAAATTCCCCCATATGGCTGACGTCGAATATCCCTGCATTTGTACGCACCGCCTGATGCTCATCATTAATGCCTGAATAAGAAATGGGCATATAATATCCCGCAAATTCAGCCATTTTAGCGCCAAGGGCCTTATGCTTTTCTAGAAAGGGAGTGAATTTCATATAATGATCTGCTATTGAGTTCGCCGCAAAATTAAAGGTTGCCTCTAAGGCAACCAATTAATTAAAAGAAAACGTAAGATCGTTTATATGAAATATCGACCAATGACTTAACTAATGTAAGAAAGCCTGTTTTTCAACCCGGGAGTAGCAGGTTTCCCCTATGTTCGGACGCGCTAAACCTGAATTTCAGGAGTTCGTAGCGAGCCGGTTTCGGCTTTAAGGATTTAAGTAGTCGGGGATAAAAATTCAATTTGAACCAACGCCCATTTTGCTGCGTTACAGGTAAGAAAGGAGGCTTCCTCAGGTAGCGCTGATAATCGAATAACCTGTTCAGATGGAACGCCTGCCCTGTTTTTTTATCGGTTTAAGGTCTCCCCCGCGCCGGTCCCTGTTCTCACCTTCAGACGCTTCCGGTTCGCCTTCTTTAATGCGGTCTGTTCTAAGGATGCTGCCTTCCGGCGATATGATGTATTCCCTGCCCGGCTGGGGGCTAAAGAAATCGTCCCTGTCTTCCCAGGATTCCGCTACCCAGTTCCCATTACCATTGTACTTCATTCCAAACCAGTTGAAATGAGATAGGCTTTTATCAAAATATATCTTTTTTCCTACTGGCGCTTCTATAACGACCCTTACGCATTGGTTGCGAAATTTATCCTTTCTATCGACGGCAAACCCGCGAGGCAGGGTCAATACACTGTCCTGCAGCGCCAGTTCATAGGTTATCTTTTCAGCCTGCGCATTGGCTTTTGCTACGCTGTTCCCGCGGCTGGATTTTATACGATAGATATGAAAGGCCGAGTCGGGGCTTTTTACCAGGCTGACCCTCACCGTGTGGAGCATAAAGGAATCCTCGTCCATATTGATCGGCCAGGGGCTTTCCGAGTCAAATCCAAAAATATCGCTGCGATTCGACTTCCAGTCTTTCTGCTGGACAGCTACCGTTAGTCTCTGGGCCTCCGGCTGCGCAACAAATATCAGGGATTCATCGAGCCGGCTTTTATTTTTAAAGCTGCCGCCCACCATTACAATCAGCATGATCACGCTGAACAACCCGATAACCCATAATCCCCCGAAAGTGTATCCCAGGTAATGATTCCTTGAACGAACGCCCATGATCCTCCTGATGATCCAGGTGATCAGGGCGACCAGCGGAATACCGAAAAAAAGAAATAATCCCAACCAGAAAAACAGGTTCTGCCAGAATCCTTCCAGGACAAAATCCTTAAACGGCGCAAGGGCAAAGCCTCCGAACAACAGGGCGATAAACATTCCAAACAGCGTAATAGCGATCATCGCCCCTATAAAAAGAAAAAACGCTTTGAATAAAACGCCTATGACATGCCCCAGCCCCGAGCCGGCCCTTCTGACAATGGGCGTTGCCTCGTCAGAAAAAGACCTTGCCTGCCTGGACGCCTGCTGGCTAAACAGTTTTGCTTCCTGTCCCAGTTGCTGGGCGGACGACTTAACCTCCGATCCCCATTTTTCGGCTTTGGTTTTAAAATTTTCAAGGTCTTCTTTGACGGTATCGCGGATGGAGTTAAGGTCTATCTTCTCGCCTCTCATTTCCAATCGATCAGCTGCCGTATTGGCCTGCGGAACGGCGATCCATAATATCACATAAGTAACGAACAATCCCCATCCGAAAGAACCCGAGATCACGCGGGGGAAAAATCCAAAATCCCAGTTCCACCAGAATATATTAAATCTGCCCGAAACAAGGGCCAGTAAAAAAGGCAGGGCGAAGATCAGCCGGGGAACCCAGACCTCTAAATTAAAATAAGCTGCCAGTCCCCCGCAAACGCCGCCCAGCACCTTATGCTCCCGGCTACGATACAGGCGCTTGGTGATATTGGATTGAATGGACCGCGAGGGAACAATGATCCAAAGAAGAATATATACCCAGAACAGCGCGCCCGATAAAACCACAAACAGGATGCGCATAATGATAGGGTCGACTCTAAGATAATTGGCCAGGCCGCTACAAACGCCGCCCAGGATCTTATCGTCGGCATTGCGATAAAACTTGCCCCTGGAAGAAGAAGCCGTTTGAAAGGGAGGAGGCGTAGTATATTCGCGTTGGCTCTGCTCCTGCGATCCCGCGGAAAATTCCTCCTGGTCCTGCGCCTCAAAATCTTCGGGCCGGCCCATACTGCTGATCACGGCATCTACATCCGATTCCGTAATACAGGTGACCCCTTTTTTCAGGCGCTCAGAGAAAAGCTCGGCAATACGTCCTTCGATATCATTGATAATTTCATCGCGACCCTCTTCATTGGCAAAATACTTCCTCAGGCTATCGACATACTGTTTCAGCGATTCATAGGCAATTTCCTCAATAGGAATTACCCTTCCCTGGAAATTTATGTTGATCACTTTTTTCATTTTACTGTGCTATTTGAGGTTGAAATTTTAATTAATGGATTGAGGGTCTATGGCATTTTCTTCATTAGCCGAAGTAGCAAGCGAATCCTTCTTGCTGGCGAGGGCATTTACGGCATTCGTCAGCTCATTCCAGGTTGCTTCCAGCGCATTATAAAATGCTTCGCCCTTGTCGGTAAGGGAAAAATATTTCCGGGGAGGCCCCGAATTGCTTTCCACCCAGCGATAGGTCAGCATAGAAGCATTCTTTAAACGAGTAAGTAAGGGGTATAAGGTTCCTTCCAAGATCTGCAGGTTGGCGGCCCGCATCTCTTCAATAATATCCGATGGATAGGCTTCCCCTCGCCGAATCACGGAAAGAATGCAGTATTCCAGGATCCCTTTTCGCATCTGGCTCTGTGTGTTCTCAATATTCATATTCGATGCATTTTATGCCTTGATCGAACAAAGATATGAACACTTTAGTACTATGCAAAACATAATACCATGTTTTTTAAAGTAATTTATAAAGAAGAGTATGCTCGACTGGACGCAAATACAGATAGGGTGGCTTGGGGGAGTAATCCGGTCCTTACGATGTTCAACGCAGACTGGAGTTTTAGGTGATTTGTTATACCAGAGGCTTGGATATCGAGGAAGATCAAGTTAGGGATTCTGGGTTTTCAACGTTCTCCCATCAGCATTGAGCGTCTAAGGATACGGCTTCAGGGGATCTTTCTGCAAAACGTGTCATTAGCAATAACCTGCCATGGCGTTAGATTAAAAAACTTGTTTTCTTGCCAAGGCGCTGACAACATTTTCCAATCCGGTTGCCTGCCGTTGCCGCTGAGGATTGGCTTGACCCATGGACAGAGCTAAAGCTGAGGTTATGTAAAATGAATATTGTCCAACACAACCTATAATGCGCCTTTTTCCTACAGGCAGCTGATTATATAAAACGAATAATACCCAACGCAACCACGCCCTGAAAAACAGGCGGAGCGGAAGCTGATGATCACATGACAAGTATGGCAGATCTTAGAACTCTGCGTTTTTAGGCGTTCGGGGGAAGGCGATCACATCGCGGATATTGGTCATCCCGGTAACAAATAATACCAGCCGTTCAAAGCCGAGGCCAAAACCGGCATGGGGAACAGATCCGAACCTGCGGGTATCAAGATACCACCAGAGCTCTTCAGCCGGCACGTTCATCTCCTGCATACGTTCCTCCAGCCTGTCCAGCCGCTCTTCTCTCTGCGACCCGCCCACGATCTCGCCGATGCCCGGCGCCAGGATATCCATCGCCGCTACGGTTTTTCCATCCTCATTCAGCCGCATATAGAACGCTTTAATGTCTTTTGGATAACCGGTTACGATAACGGGCTTCTTAAAATGTTTTTCCACGAGGTAGCGTTCATGCTCGCTCTGCATGTCGATACCCCATTTGACATCGTATTTAAACTTTTTCTTTTTATACGCAGGGGAAGCCAGTAAAATATCGATGGCTTCGGTATAGCTGATCCGTTCAAATTTATTGTTGAGCACCATTTCCAGTTTCTGGATCAGGCCCATTTCATTGCGCTCCTGCTGCGGCAATTTGCTTTCCTCCCTGGCTAAACGCTGATCGAGGAATTCCAGGTCCTCCCGGTTATGATCCAACGCATATCGAATGATGTACTGGATAAACTCCTCGGCAAGG
>JAEUVR010000083.1 GCA_016786785.1 Chitinophagaceae bacterium | reverse complement strand
GGTCCATCTGGTAAGCGCCTTTCAGCAATTGTTCAAAATGATCATAGCCGATGGTCAGCGCGATCGATAAGCCGATAGCGCTCCAGAGCGAATAACGGCCGCCTACCCAGTCCCAGAAAACAAACATATTGTTTTTGTCGATCCCGAATTTTGTCACTTCCTTTTCATTGGTAGAGAGGGCCACAAAATGTTTGGCAATATGTTCCTCTCCTGCAAATTCCAGGAACCAGTTCCGCGCCGTATGCGCGTTGGTCATCGTTTCCTGGGTGGTGAATGTTTTTGAGGCGATCAGGAATAAGGTCTCTTCGGCGTTCACCTTTTTTAATGTTTCGGCAATATGCGTTCCGTCGACATTGGAAACAAAATAAGATTGGATACCCGCAACCCGGTAAGGGGTCAGCGCTTCTGTAACCATATAGGGGCCAAGGTCGCTTCCGCCGATGCCAATGTTTACGATATAACGGATCTTTTTGCCGCTAAAACCCTTCCATTCCCCGCTATGCACCAGGCCGCAGAATTTTTTCATTTGCGCATTTACGTTATGCACATCGGGCATGATATCCCTGCCGTTTGTGGTAAGAGGGGCGCCTGAAAAATTACGGAGGGCCGTATGCAGTACTTCGCGTCCTTCTGTTTTATTGATCATTCCGCCGGAAAACATCTCTTCAATGGCCTGCTTTAAGCGGCATTCATTGGCAAGGTCTATTAAGGCCGATAAGGTTTGTTCGGCGATGATGTTTTTTGAATAGTCAAGCAGGATATCTCCTTCCTGGAGCGAAAACCGGGAAAACCTGTCGGGGTCTGCCCTGAACAATTCTCTTAAATGCCATGTCCCGGCGGTTTGACGATGCGCTTTCAGCCGGTTCCAGGCATTGGTTTGATCGGGCTTTACAGAAGGAAACATAATAATAGAATAAGGCCGGCCTCAGCGCCGGCAGGTGAAATAAAATAGATCGGTCGGCTTAGCAAACTACTTTTTCGTCCTTAAAGGCTTCGCGCGGCTTCAGTCCCAATAGATCGAACATCGCCATATCATCGTCAAAGGATGGATTGGGAGTAGTGAGCAGCTTTTCGCCGGCAAAGATGGAGTTGGCGCCTGCCATAAAACAGAATGCCTGCTCGGCTACGCTCATCTCGGCCCTTCCAGCGCTGAGCCGCACCATGGAGGCGGGCATCAGTATCCTTGCGGTAGCGATCATCCTGACCATATCCCAGATATCTACCCGGGGACGGTCGGCCAGCGGCGTTCCCTGAACCGGCACCAATGCGTTGATAGGAACGCTTTCGGGATGCTCGGGCATGGTGCAGAGCGTATGCAGCATTTTCATGCGGTCTTCTTTCTTTTCTCCCAGGCCGATAATGCCTCCGCAACAGACGGATACGCCGGCTTTACGGACATTTTCCAGGGTTTGAAGGCGATCGTCATACGTGCGCGTGGTGATGATCTCGTCGTAATATTCGGAAGAGGTATCGAGGTTATGATTATAAGCATACAGGCCGGCTTCGGCCAGCCTGGCGGCCTGGTATTCGTTGAGCATGCCCAGGGTGCAGCATACTTCCATGCCCAGCTCGTTGACGCCTTTAACCATCTCGATCACTTTATCAAAGTCGCGGTTATCGCGCACTTCTCTCCAGGCGGCGCCCATGCAGAACCGCGTGGAGCCGGCGTCCTTGGCTTTTTGCGCATATTCCAGCACTTCGTCTTTTTTCATCAGCGCCTGTACGTTTACCCCTGTATGATAGCGCGCGGCCTGCGGGCAATAGGCGCAGTCTTCCGTGCACCCCCCCGTTTTGATCGACAATAAGGTGCATACCTGTACTTCGCCGGTATCGTTATACTGCCGGTGAATATGCGCGGCGCGGTAAACCAGTTCCAGGACAGGCTGATTGTATATCTCATATATTTCTTCCAGCGTCCAGTCGTTTCTTAGGCCTTCGTTCATGAGGTGTGATTTAGCGCCAAAAATATTGAATAATTACTTTCTTTCCATAAGGTATAAAATCCGTCCGGTTCCCGGGATGGGTATCTTCTCTACCTGCCGGAAATAGGCGTAAAAATATCTTTCGAAATTTTCTTCCGTATATTCCTGGAAAACATTCTCGCGGGAGCCCAGCATCTGCCGGATTTTTTCATCTTCCTGCGGTATCCATTCAATGATCAGCCACGGGGCGATATCGGCAAAATAAGCCGATAGAACAGGAAGGGCGATATTCCTGCCGATGACCAGGTGATGGATAAGCGCAAGGGCTACGACCAACCCGGTTTTGATCCTGTCGTGAAAGGCTGCGCGTTCTTTATTGTGAAACCCGATAGCGGGAGAGGGGTTGGCAATATCCACCGTAAGGGGCAAGATATTGGCGCTGCCGGACCGTTTTATCTCCCGGTACAAATTGTTGATGCATTCCTGGTCATTATCTATCGCGACGACCTGCTCCGATTGCCCGGCGATGATCCTGGTGAAGTATCCGTCGTTTGCGCCCAGATCCAGAACGGAGCCGACAGGAATTTTCTCAAGCAGGGTTCGGAATATTTTTTCTTTTGCTTCCAGGTATTCTTTTCCCAGGATGGTTTCCTCGTAATAATTGCTCCAGGACGATTTTGTTTTTTTGCCTGTAAAGCTGAGGATGATCGTTTCAAGATGATCGATAAGGTTCTGCAGCTTTTTTTTGCTGAACGTTTCTTTCCCGTTTTTGGCTTTGGCATTTTGCGTCACCTTGTTCTGCAAATGCACATGCAGCCATACGCCGAGGTTCAGGCCGCTTTTCAGCGGCAGCATACGGGAGGTGATATCGGCGGGGATGCCGTCGAGGTAAGCGCTCAATACTTTCTGGATATTGCCCCTGAGATAAAATTCAAGGTAAAGCGGAAAAAGGAACATGTTGCAGAACTGCCGGTAAGCCGTCCAGGGCCGCGAGGGCTCGTACTGTTCAAACGAAAGCGTGTCGATAAAAACAGGCTTGCCTCGGTGGAACTGGATATTGTAGGGAGTGGCGTCTTTGAGGATCATCCCGTATTCCATCGATGTTTTAACCATCATCAGCGTAAGCAGCGCCGCATCTTTTAATTGCCGGAAACACCACTCGTAGGGATAGCTGATAAAGGGAATAGGTTCGGGTTGGATGATCTTATATCCGTCGGCGCCCATATCTATGCCCGTAATCTCGGTATGCGGTATCATCATGCCCTGCGTCGTCAACCGTTCGTACAATCCTGAGCGCATGAGCAGATCGTATGCTGCCGTATAGCTTTTATTTACCTGCCTGTATGTTTTTCCATCCAGGTTAAAAACAAAACCGGAAGGGTCTCGGAAGGAAGCGGGATGGCGATTGATTTCAGGCATCTACATTATGGTTCTCGGTATTGTCGTCTTTCTTTTTCCGGGTAAAAAAGGACTTGATCCTCCACCATATTGTCTTAAAATAAAACAGGAAGCCCAGTATTGCAGCGATGATCGCCTGAACCAGGTAGCTTCCGCTTCCGGGATCAACATATAACAATATGGCGGATGATATCACAGGTATTTGAGATTGGTCTTCGGCGTTAAAGTTAACAAAGTCTCGTACATTAACCTGATGGTCTGCTCTATATCGTTTTTGTGGAGCATTTCTACCGGGGTATGCATATACCGAAGGGGGATGGAGATCAATACCGAGGGGCATCCGTCGTTGGCGTAAGCAAAGGATTCCGTATCGGTGCCGGTGCTCCGGGAAACTGTTCTCATCTGTACGGGGATCTTTTTCTTTTCAGCGACGTCTTCGACAAGGCTTAACAGTTTATTATGTACGGCCGGCCCGAATGCCAGCGAAGGTCCTTTTCCGCAGGCCACGTCTCCTTCAATGATCTTGTTGATCATGGGCGTATAGGTGTCGTGCGTAACGTCGGTAATGATCGCCACGTTGGGTTTGATCCTGCGGGCGATCATTTCGGCGCCCCTGAGGCCGATCTCTTCCTGTACGGCGTTTACGATATACAACCCAAAGGGAAGGGTCTTTTTATTTTCTTTCAGTAAGCGGGCTACTTCTGCGATCATGAATCCGCCGATCCTGTTATCGAACGCCCTTGCTATAAAATAGTCATTGGAGAGTTCGTCAAAGCCATCCTGGTAAGTGACTACGGAGCCGATGCGTATGCCCAGGTTCTCTACTTCTTTCTTACTTCGGGCGCCGGCGTCAAGAAATAAATTATCCACCCTTGGCTGCGGTTCCTTTGCATCCTGGCTATTGATACGGGTGTGAATGGCCGGCCATCCGAATACCGCTTTCACAACGCCTTTTTTACCATGGATGAATACGCGTTGTCCCGGCGCCACCTGATGGTCGACGCCGCCGTTCCTTTTCAGGTATATCAGTCCCTCTGCATTGATATAGTTCACAAACCAGCTGATCTCATCGGCATGGGCTTCTATGACTACCTTAAATTCGGCTTTAGGGTTAATAACGCCGACGGCCGTGCCATAAGGATCCGTATAACTTTCGTCGATATAGGGTTTCAGGTATTCCAGCCATAATTTTTGTCCGCTGCTTTCAAAGCCCACGGGCGAAGGGTTATTGGTATAGTGCTTTAAGAATGCTAATGATTTACCGTTTAAGATGGATCTTGTGTTTGTCTGTTGTTTTGCCATTAATTGCGCTTTGCCCGTAAAAATAACTAAAATGAAATTAATGGGGTAATCAGGGCCGACAGCATCATTAGTCCGTCAAGAACAAAATAATACAGGTAATCAGAATAGTTCTTTGCAAACACGCCGTAGGTCGACCATACAATAGCTCCGGGGATCAGGAGGGCGATGACTGTCGCGGGGGTAAAAGCATAAAAATAGAGCAGGCAGGAGCTGATAAAAAAAAGGACCACGGAGACCTGGAATAGCCGTTTTACATTGGCTTCGCTAAAATGGGTGACCATGCTCCGGATGCCTTCCTGCTTGTCGCGGTCGCGATCGCGGTTGTCAAAAATGATGCAAATGGCATAGATGAGGAAGAAGCGGCTGATCACGAAGAGTATCCTGTCCATGCTCCACCCGCCGCCGGCGATCAGGATAGGCAGGGCGGCGGTTACATAGGTCCAGACAAAACTGAGAAAGATGGTTTTGCCTACGGCTATCTTTTTTAAGGAGCGAAAGAGCCT
The DNA here is from genome assembly GCA_016786785.1 of Chitinophagaceae bacterium. Taxonomy (GTDB): domain Bacteria; phylum Bacteroidota; class Bacteroidia; order Chitinophagales; family Chitinophagaceae; genus Flavitalea. Next base: position 7,512 of record JAEUVR010000083.1, on the reverse strand, counting down.
ATAAGGCAGCTTGGGCGCGGAGTATAGAAAAGTAAGCGCAATGGAAAAAGCAAACCATGCCCAGCTTTTTATAAAATATATCGAAAACCATGCGGCCCCGGCAAGCCCGACTGCGATCATAAAAGACTGCATTCTTTTATGCCGTTGCATCCATTTCAGGCGGATCATTTCCGAATCAGAAGCGGGGGTGAAGCGCCAATGAAAATTATAGCTGCATAAAGTGGAGAAGAATACGAACAGCATATATGCCTGCCTGTTATACTCAAGATCCAGCAGGTCGTTGGCTTGGGCGACCATTACTATTGCGCATACGGCAATATAGATAGACGAGAAAAGGAAAAAATCAAAAAATCGCCTGAACAGATGGGGGAACGCATTCAAAAGAAATGAATTTTGCAGTAGATTCCGGATAAGATTTGCCGGCGTTCCGCTTAAAGCTGAACCGCTACGATCTTTTCCGTGGTTACCGTATCGCTTTGGTTGCCGGCCACATCTCTCACAAATATCTTAAAGATCATGGTATCATTGTCATTGGGGTCTTCATTCATCAGGCCGTCATAAGGAATGCTGACCACTATTTCTCCTATGGTAGTCTTTGGAAATTCGGGGAGTTTATAGTTTACCGTATCAATGGTGCCGTTCGATTGTTCGTCGGGGATAGGATTGATATTGGTCCGGTCCCTGATATAGGTGAGGTCGCCATTACTCAGGTCTCCTTCCTTATCGGTATATTCCAGGTATATTTGGAGTTGCTGCCCCTGCCGCACTTCAAGGGAACTAACGCGCTTAATTTTAATGGACGGGGTCGTTTCAACCTTATCTTTGTTACAGGATAAGACCGCCAGTATAAGCGCCAGGTAGAGATATCTTTTTAACATATAAAAAGTTATGATACAAATTTAACGGCTTAGCGCCGAATAAACGTATATGAATTGTGAATTAGAAGATAAAATTTTTAGCGTAGACGAGCATGATTTTGGCGCGCTGGCGCTGGAAATATTCCATTTTCAAAGCCGGCATAATGACATATACCGCCAGTTTATCGGCGAACTGAACATAGATCCCTCGAAGGTTGCGGATATTGCCCAGATCCCTTTTTTGCCGGTTGGCTTTTTTAAACGCCACGATGTTAAAACCGGCGCTTTTGAGCCCGAGGTTATTTTTGAGAGCAGCGGCACCACGCATTCAGGGAACAGCCGGCATGCCGTGAAGCGCATGTCTTTATACCGCAATAGTTTTCTGAAGGCATTTCAGCAGTTTTACGGATCGCCTGAAGATTGGCATATCATTGGTCTTTTACCTTCCTACCTGGAAAGACAACATTCTTCGCTGGTGGCCATGGTAGATGAATTGATCGTACAGAGTAAAAAAAACGACAGCGGGTTTTATTTATACGAGACGGATAAACTGATCGGCATGCTCAGGAAAAATGAGCAGGCCGGACAGAAAACCCTGCTTATCGGCGTCACTTTCGCTCTGCTTGATCTTGCGGAGCAATACCAGGATGAGCTTCGGCATACGGTAGTGATGGAGACGGGCGGTATGAAGGGGCGCAGGAAGGAACTAACCCGCGAAGAGACGCATACCCTGTTAAAAAAAGCATGGGGGCTGCCGGCGATCCATTCGGAGTATGGGATGACGGAATTGTTATCGCAGGCTTATTCCCATGGAGACGGGTTGTTCCGATGCCCGCCCTGGATGAAAATTGTATTAAGGGAAGAAGACGACCCCCTGTCCGTTAAAACGACCGCCGGAACCAAGCCCTTTCTCAACGGCATTATCAATGTGATTGATCTTGCCAATATTTATTCGGTTTCCTTTATTGCGGTCGATGATATCGGCCGGCTGTATCCCGACGGATCTTTCGCCGTAACGGGGAGAATGGACGGCAGCGATGTCAGGGGATGTAACCTGATGTATGGGATATGAGGGATTATGAATAGGCGTCGATCAGGCCGCTGCATGCCAATGTTCTTTTTTCCTTATGACTCTGTATGGCGAGTTCTATCAGCCTGATGGTATTATATCCATGTTCGGGCTTTTCCAGCACGGGAGCGTTGTGACGGATGGATTGGTAAATGTTTTTATAGTACTGCCCGTAATCGCCCTGTCTGGAAGGAATGGTCTTTTTGACGATCTCGCCGTTTATTTCCGTGTGCAGCAGCCCGTAATACGCTTCGGGCTCCCTGCCCCAGTCGGCCCCGACGGGCGGTTCGCCGGCCCTTAACTTTCCTTCCTGCACATCTTCTCCGGGTTTTACAAACGACCCCTTGGTTCCATGAACAAGATAGCGCGGGCCGGGTTCACGGACAAGCATGCCTGCATGCAAGGAGGCTTTCATAAAACCAAAATCCAGCCACAGATCAAAATAATCATCCACTTTGGCATGGGGGCGCTGCATCCGGATATCGGCGGTTATAGCGATGGGCAGGCCGAATAAAGAGAGGGTCTGGTCTATCAGGTGAGGTCCGAGATCATACAGGATGCCGCTTCCCGGGAAATCCTTTTCCCTCCATGCATTTGGCCTGGCTTCGGCGCGGTAGCGATCGTAATGGGCGTCGAATGTATGCACTTCTCCCAACAGGTTCTCGGACAGTATATCTTTTATCGTGAGGTAGTCGCTCACATAACGGCGGTTCTGGTAAACGGAAAGTATCCTGCCGGATTGCCTGGCTATTTCGATCAGTTCTTTTGCTTCTGCGGAGGTATTGGCAAAGGGTTTTTCCAATACTACGTGTTTGCCTGCGCGCAGCGCTTTGGCGGCATAAGCGGCATGCGTTTCATTGGGCGTAGTGATGACGATCAGCTCCGTTTCTTTGTCTGCCGCCAGCTCGTCGATGGTTCTGGCGATTTTTACGGAAGGGTGTTTTTGCAGGGCCTCATTTTTTGTCCTTTCGAGGATAGCAGTAATTTCAAACTCTTTCAGGGCGTCAAGGAAGGGGATATGATACACTTTTGCTGAAATGCCATAACCCGCAATTCCTACTTTAACCGATGCGCTCATAATTAGCCTGTTTATATTTAGGTTAAGGATCTATCTTTTTTCCGCGGCGGGCATTCGTCAGATAAACATGTTTAATACCATCACGCCTGCCAGCCCCACGACAGCCACAATGGTTTCCATCATGGACCAGGATCTTAGCGTATCTTTTATGCTGACATTAAAATATTCCTTGAATAGCCAGAAGCCGCCGTCGTTAACATGGGAGAACATGAGGCTTCCGGCGCCGATGGAAAGCACCATCAGGTTGGGGTCTACATTTCCCTGGGTAACGAGGGGCGCAACGATGCCTGCCGTAGTTAGCCCGGCGATGGTAGCCGAACCGATGCATACGCGGATAATGGCGGAGATCAGCCATGCCAGTACCAGCGGATGGATGCTAAGGCCCAGGAGTAAGCCCGCTATCTCATCGTTCACGCCGCTGTCGGCAAAGACCTGTTTCAGGGCGCCCGCGCCGGCGACGATCAGCAAGATCATGGCCACATCCTTGACGCCGTCCGCATAGGTATTCATGATGTCTATCATCTTCTTTCCCATCTTTAACCCTAAGGTATAGGTAGCGATGGCGAGCGAGATCAGCATAACGATTGCCGGGTCGCCGAAAAAAGCGATCATGGGGTAAAGGGGATGGTCTTTGGAGACGGACATGGAAAGTATGGTAAACAATATCAGCAGTAAAACAGGCAGCAGGGAGGATAAAAAGCTGTTGGCTACTCCCGGCAGTTCATGTTGTTCGAGCTTACGCGCCTGGAAGGTCTGCAGCGGGTTAGCTTTTATTTTTTTCAGGGTCTGCGCATACAGGGGGCCGGCAATGATGATCGCGGGAATGGCGATCATGATCCCATACAACAGGGTGAGCCCGAGGTTGGCGTTGAACTGCCCTACCAGCGCCGTCGGAGCGGGATGGGGCGGCAAAAAACCATGCGTTACCGAAAGCGCGGCCAGCATGGGCAGGCCGATAAAAACGGCCGGTAGCTTGAACTGGTAAACGACCGAAAAGATCAGGGGCACCATCAGCACAAATCCCACATTGTAAAACAGGGGAATGCCCGCGATGAACCCGGTTACCATCAGGGCCCATTGTATATGCTTCGTTCCGAATATCTTCATCAGCGTCTCGGTGATCTTTTGCGCCGCGCCGCTATCTGCAACGATCTTGCCGAGCATTACGCCGAGGCAGATGATGATCACCAGCGAGCCCAGCGTATCGCCGATCCCTTGTTGAATAGAGCCGCTGACCTGTTCGAGGGGAATGCCCAATAACAGCGCGGCAAGAATAGCGGTGATCAGGAAGGCAAGGAATCCATTGATCTTGGCCCAGCTGATCAACAGGATCAGCATAACAATGCAGATAAAAATGATAAAAAAACTCATAAGCGGCAATCTGTTTAAAATGATGGCAGTAAGGGATCGCTAATTTAATGTAATAATTTTTGTATTAGGGATTATGCTTTCTATGCGGCGACTCATTGAATTTTTTTCCGCGGCTATAAAGCGTTAAGACTGAAACGGAGTCGCTGCTCTTTTCTACCTGAACTGCATGGCTTTTACCGGTTGCATCTTTCTCACGATCAGGGTAGGTATGGTTAAGCAGAGTAAACAGATGATAAAGGTGAACAGGTTCACCAGGGCTACCTGCCCCCATTCGATATTGACGGCGGCTTTCGAAATATAATACGCTTCTTCCGGCAGGCTGATGAACCCGTACCGGCGCTGGAGCAGGCAGACCAGCAGTCCGAGCAGGTTGCCGAAAAACAATCCTGCAAGGGTAATGATCCCTCCATGGTACAGGAATATCTTTTGTATCACGAAGTTTCTCGCGCCAAGCGCTTTTAAGGTTCCCACCATCTTCGTTCTTTCCAGGGCCATGATCAGCAGGCAGGTGACCAGGTTTAGCGTGGCAATGATGATCATGATGATCAGTACGATCACGATCGTTTTATTCTGCAATGCCAGCCAGTCGAAGATATTCGGATATATTTCAACGATAGCGCTGCTTTTCAGGTCCAGTGGGATATGCTCCAGCATGTCTTCGCTTAGCCGTTCCATTTGGCGGTAGTCTTTCAGGAATATCTCATATCCTCCTACCTGGTCGGGCCGCCAGTTATTGAGCCGCTGGATCAGCCTGATATCGCCGATAGCGATCATCTTGTCATATTCTTCGATCCCTGTCTTATAAATGCCAACAACGGTCAGTTTCCTTGGACGGGGAGCGGCGCCGCCTGGCTGGACAAAATAGATCAGCGCCTTATCGTTGACTTCCAGCTTAAGCTGGGCGGCCGTGTATGCCGATAAATTGATCTCGCTGCTATAGGCGCTGTCGGTAAAATCCACCCATCTTCCCCTGACCAGGAACTGATCGATGTTTTTAAAATCATATCCTGGTTCCACTCCTTTGAACAATACGCCTTCGATGCTTTCGGATGTTTTCAGGATCGCATTCTTTGTAGCATAGGCCTGGATGGTAACAATTTCAGGATACCGTTTGGCCAGTCCCGCTACCGAATCTGTTTTAAGAATGGGCGTTTCTTCCGCGATGGAAACCCTGGCCGCTTCATAATTGTGAATGCGTATATGCCCCCAGAAGCTGAATACCTTGTCGCTGATCGTTTGCTGGAATCCGCTCGTAAAAGCCAGGGTGATGATCATGATGGCGACGCTGATGACCGTAGCGCTGATGGAGAGCCTGATTACAAACCGGGAAAAGGATTTTTGCTGGTTAAAAGCGATTCGTTTTGCTATAAAAGCGGCAATATTCAATCAGATGCGTTTTGTTTTCAAAAATAGAGCGTTTTAAGCTAACATTTGCAGGAATAAGGATGGGTATATAATAATAAAATAATAGCTTAGCTTGTTCAACAATCATCTAACCCTTTGCAACAAATGCTTAACAGCGCCGCGCAGCTATTTAAACAGTTTTCCCGCGCCATTAAATGGAATATGGCGGGGCAGGTAAAAATATTTGGCCTGCTGTTATTTTCTATTTGCGCCCTTTCTTCCGAGGCCCAGATACCGGAAGCCGTTTATTCTTCCCGTATCCGGTCCGTTCAGTTGTATCCTTATGGCAACCAGTTGGGATACCCGATCATCAGGCTGGGCGGCTCCGATCAGTTGGAACTGCATTTCGACGATCTTGACGCCGACTTAAAAAATTATTCTTATACCTACCAGTTGTGCAATGCCGATTGGACGCCGGCCATGCTCAGCCATTTTGATTTTATCAAAGGATTTTCGCAGACGCGTATCAGCGCCTACCGCAATTCTTCTATTGCCCTGACCCGATATACGCATTACCAGGCGACGCTTCCCGACCGCAACTGCGTCCCCTCACGGTCGGGGAATTATATCCTTAAAGTATTCCTGAACGGCGATACCTCCCGGCTGGTCTTTACGAAGAGAATGCTGGTGATACAGGAGCGGGCAACGGTGGGCGCGCAGGTGCAGCAGCCTTTTAACGGACTGTATTTCAAAACGCATCAGAAGATCCAGTTTAATGTAAACCTTAATGACGGCGTAGACGTAATGAATCCGCAGCAGCAGATCAAAATAGCCATTCTTCAGAATTATCGCTGGGATAATGCGCTAACCGGGTTGCGCCCGACTTTTTTTTCGCGCAGAACGCTGGAGTATAACACGGAGAATGACGCATTGTTCCCTGCCGGCAAGGAGTGGAGATGGGTCGATCTCAGAAGCTTCCGTTTTCAAAGCGAGAGGGTCGCTGACGCCAAATATTCCAATACGGGGACGGAAATATTTGTGCGAACCGACGGCGAAAGAACCCAGCAGCGGTTTAATTTTTACCGCGATTCCAACGGTTTCTATGCCCTTGGGCCCAGCGAGAACATAAACCCCTTATGGCAATCCGACTATGCCACCGTGCATTTTAGTTTTGCACCGCAGGGAAATCAGCCGTATGTGGGAAAGGATGTGTATTTGTTTGGCGCGCTGACCAACTATAATCTTGGCGAATCGGCAAAAATGACATTCAACAGCGAGAAGGGCGTATATGAAACTTCCTTATTCCTTAAGCAGGGATATTACGATTATATGTACGTTACGGTCGATGCGAACGATCCTAAAAAAGCGGCTTCCTTTGAAACCACGGAAGGCAACCTGTGGGAAACGGAAAACGAATATATGATACTGGTGTATTACCGCCCGCTTGCCGGAAGAGCGGATGAGCTGATCGGCATTGCGCGGCTGAACTCTTTGGTAAGAAGATAAGGCGGCTTGTTTTTTATTTTTATCCTGCAGCATAAGCGAAATTGATCGGCGCCCGCGGATTCTTGGCAACGGTCTTTTTCAATTTCCTTCTCCGGTTGTATTGCATTGCCTGGATTGAGCGAATCGCGCAAAACCTTTCCTATTTGTTCATTTCCTATTTTGCCTTTACCTTTGCAGCCGGCAGGTCTTACACGACCAGCTCCTGCTGAACTCCCCCAGGATCGGAAGATAGCAAGGGTAGGCGGTTGTAGCGGTGCGATGTAAGTAATCTGCCGATTTTTTTTCTT
>JAEUVR010000420.1 GCA_016786785.1 Chitinophagaceae bacterium | reverse complement strand
TGCGGAAAAAAAAGGCAATGAGTGGAGGCATATCTTTTCCGATCCCAAAGTGTGGATATTAAGCCTGGTATGGCTCTTGCAGGCTTTCGGCACTATTGGCGTTACCTTGTTCCTCCCCCAGATACTAAAAGGCGTTTCAGGCGGAACGGATCTTGCCGTCAGCCTGCTTTCAGGCCTGCCCTTTGTATTCGCCTGCATATTCATGTATATGAACGGGCGGCATTCGGACAGGAAGAAGGAGCGTCGCTTTCACCTGGGCCTGCCTTTGTTTTTTTCGGGGATATTCCTGGTAGCCTGTCTTTATACGGGAACTACCGTCGCTTACGTTTTACTGATCATTTCTGTAGGGCTGAACTGGTCTGTTACGCCGGTTTTCTGGGCGGTAACAACAGAGTACCTGGCCAGCGGGCCGGTGGCGGCGGGCTCTATAGGGTTGATCAATGCCACGGCAAACATCGCGGGCGCCGCGCTACCCTTTCTCATGGGATATATCAGGGACCTGACTGGCAATTATGATATCGCTTTATGGATCGTGGGCGTCGCGCTTATGATGGGTGGCGTCCTTGGATTTGTAACTGCCAGGATGGTCGTCGGCCAAAAACCGATTCAGTCAGATAAAATATCTCCCCGCAACGCGATGGATGATAACGATAATCAATATACGATAAAATGAAATCTGGAAAATGCGCCTGTTTTTAAAAAAGAATAATACCAATTGCTTTCGGTTTTTTTTCCTGGTTCTTAATCTGTGCCTTCTCGCGCTTGCCGGCAGGAGCCAGCGGGCCGAGGAAATAAGAAGATATAAGATCCCTGATTCCATTCATCTTCAGGGAGTGGCTGTAGACGATTCTTTTTTTTATGTTATCTCCAATACTTCCGTGTATAAATACAGAAAGGAAGACGGGCGGCTAACGGCTTTTTTCGACGGTAAAAAAGACGGCATAATGAAACACCTGAACGGAGGCATTGTGCGGAATGGTAAACTGTATTGCGCCCACTCTAATTTTCCGGATACGCCTATGGCGAGCTCCATCGAGATCTTTGACGTCCGGACCATGCGGCATATTGGCAACCACAGCTTCGGATTGTTTGGAGGTTCTGTTACCTGGATAGACGAAAAAGACGGGCGCTGGTGGGCGGCTTTCGCCAATTACAACGGGCGCCGTTCTTCCGAAGGAAGAGACAACCGTTGGACGCAGTTGGCGGCGTTTACCAAAAAATGGGAGAAGTTATCCTCCTGGATCTATCCTGCCAATGTGCTGGAAGCCTTTGCGCCTTATAGCAATTCCGGGGGCGCATGGAGCAGGAACGGCGAACTGTATGTTACCGGACATGATCGTAAAGAAATTTACGTATTGGACATTCCCACATCCGGATTTACGCTTAAGCATATTCGAACCATTCCTATTGTTAATAGCGGTCAGGGTATAGCGTTAGATAGATCTGTTAAAACAGGGGAAACGCTATATGCCGTAAACCGGGAAGACAACTCGATCATTGTTGAGCGTCTCTATTGATCAGCGTTATAAATCTATTAAATGAGCAACATGAAACGTGTAACCCGTATTAGTTTTTTAAGTAATTGCAGCAGGCGGCGACCTGCGACAGGAATTGTCTGGCGCCAGGGTATGATGAAACGGATGGTTTTTATCGTTGCCTGCGCGCTTGGCTTAGGCCCCCTCCAGGCGCAAACCGGTAAAAACTTTCCGGCGCTAAAAAAGAACAACGAGCGGCAGTTGCCCCTGCTGATGCCGGACAATTTTGATTCCCTTATATCGGTATACTGGCGTCAGGAACAGGGAGCGCCTGATCCGAAAAATCCTTTGTTGGAGCCTGCTATGCCCTGGGATGCCGGAGGCGTAATGGCGCATGGAACCGTACTGCACGATCCTATGGACGGCTTGTGGAAAGCCTGGCAAGTGTCTACCCCTGCCGAGCCCGTTTTAGAGGGGGTCAATGGAAAACATGAATCCCTCAGGAGACTGACTTATCTGGAGAGTAAGGACGGCGTTTCCTGGTATCGTCCTGAATTGGATATTGTAAAATGGCCCGGTTATTCGCGCACCAATATTTTACTGGATCTGAATTCGGGAGGTATAGCGCAATATGCTTCTGTGCTGGTTGACCCTAAAAATAAAGAATGGCCGTATGAAATGTTTCTGATTCGAAATCCGTTCCTTGGCCCCGACTCCACGCGCGTGGGGCATTTGCCGGCGCCCAAGGGCGAAAAGAGAGGTATTTATAAATATCGCTCCAAGGATGGCAAACACTGGGAGCTGAGTTCCGGGCCGCTCCTGAATTTAGGAAGAGGCGGCGATGTGGCGTATTTCTACCGGCAACAAGATGGGAGCTATACGGTTTACTGTAAGCAATATTCCAAAGAGCCGGGCGACAGGGTCATACCTTTTGATAATAATGCCCAACAGTTAGTGAGAAAAATAGGACGCAGCACAAGTCCCGATGGCAGCGCATGGGAGCCTGTTAAAATTATTTTTGAGCGCGATTGGCGCGACCCGGGATTTGCGCAATACTTAGAGCTTTGCCCTGTTCAGGTGAACAAAGGGTTCATAGGCATGCTCACCTACTATGATGCCTCTAATAAAACAATGTCGCTTCAGATGGCGGCTTCGCGGGATGGAATAAACTGGTGGCGTCCGGACAGAAGGCCCGCCCTGGCAAACCCTCCCCTTGGCGATTATGGAGGAGGAATGATGTGGCAAATGCACCAGCCCATTATCGAAAACGGGAAAATGTATGTTTATTATGCAGGGGCGCAGGGCCTTCATGGCGAAATACTGGACAGCCGTATGCAGCCAAGATTAGAAGTGGGCAATGAAAGCGTAATCGGAACCCGTATAGGAACATTACCGTTCTACTCCGCCTTGTGCAGGGCTTCCTGGGAGGCAGGCCGTATGTATGCATTGGCGCCGTCGGTAGGCGGACCTACTATCGGAATGGCAGTGACCAAGCCCGAAAATTCAGGGAAAGGACAATTGCTGGTAAACGTGCTGGTGCGTAAAGGCGGCGAGTTCCGCGCCGAACTTATTGATGAAAACGGAAAGACCCTTCCAGGCTTTTCAGCGGAAGAATGCCTGCCTGTTGCCGGCGACCATCGCCTGGTAGCGATTCAATGGAAAGGAGGAAAGAAAGCGCCTGTCGATAACGTGCGCATCCGGTTTGTATTAAAGCAGGCTTTTTTGTACGGATACGACTGGCAGAAATGAGCCTCAGACGGATGCCGCCGATAGCTTGCGACGTATCCGGACGAAATTTTTTAAGGACCAATTTATTTAAATACTACAGGTAAAATATTATGCGACAACTTAGGAGATCGGATATTAATGAAAGTATTGCGCTCGCGCAGAAAGTGATCGGGCATTTCGGCGTTCACCTGCCTTTTTTTGCATACTGGACCCCCGAACAATGGGCAAAAGCAGGGAAAGAGTTTGATGAAATACGCGACTGCATGCTGGGCTGGGATGTGACCGATTTTGGCAGCAAGGATTTTAAGAATATCGGGCGGATCCTGTTCACGATGAGAAATGGAAAAACCAACAATAAGGATTACCCGAAGGAATACGCGGAAAAACTGCTTATTGATCCCGAACATCAGCGGGCGCCGGCGCATTTCCACCAGTCAAAAAGAGAGGATATTATTTGCCGCCGCGGGGGAAATATATTAGTGCAGCTTACAAAAGCGGATCCTTCAGGAAATCCTTCCAATGAAAAATTTACCGTGCAGAAAGACGGGCGCGCCGTGCGACTCTCGCCCGGGGAAATTGTAAGGCTCTGCCCGGGCGAGAGCGTTAACATTCCGCCGAGAACCATTCATCAGTTCTGGGGCGAAGAAGGGACAGGAGTTAAAATGGAAGGAGTAGGATTTACCCTGAGCTCTGAGATCTCCAGCGTATGCGATGACTGGGACGATAATGTTTTTATGGATAAAAATGTAGTGCGGTTTCCTATAGTCGACGAAGACGAAGCGCCTAAATTCCTTCTTTGCCATGAATATCCCGCCGCCTCGTAGCAGGATCTTTTACGGTATCGCAGGTATTTCTTTTTGATAAAACATGTTGCCAAAAGCGTTCCCGATAATAGGCGGGCGGTTAAATCATTTGCCATGAAAAAAAATAATCAATTCTTACCAATATGGATATGCGCGCTGTGCATGTGCTGTCATTTTTCTGTTGCGCAAAAAAAGGCGCAAAAGCAACCTTTGAATATAGGAGGCGAAAGGCAATTATTCATAGATGAATATATTGTTGAAGCATTAAGGGGCGGCGCAAGGTATCAAATGCATCAGCCGCAAATAAAGGAAGTCGTGTTTGAAACTGAGGCTCCATGGGAAGGCAGCTACAGCAATTACAACAGTATTTTTAAGGATGGCGATATATACCGGATGTATTATCGCGGTTGGCACAGGGGCGCAAAAGGAGAGCTTACGCATGATATGGTATGGTGCTATGCCGAGAGCAAGGACGGCATACATTGGGTAAAACCTAATCTTGGCTTATTTGAATTTAATGGGTCCAAAGAAAACAATATCATTCTTGCCAGTAAGGACTTCGGAGATTTCAAATTTACTTTCGCAGACAATATGACCGTTTTTAAGGATCACAATCCGGATGCGTCGCCTGATGCGCGGTACAAAGCTTTTGTGGATCTCAGAAAACAAAAGCCTGACTGGAGCCTCCTGGTGTTTCACTCTTCTGATGGGATACATTGGACGCCCGCAAACGCATCTACTCCGACGCTGACCAAAGACGAGGGATCGTATGACAGCCAGAATACCGCTTTCTGGGACAGCCTGAAAAATGAATACCGCGCCTATTGGAGGTTTTTTGATAAGGATTCTATAAGGGCAATAAGAACGGGGGTATCAAAAGATTTTGTCCGCTGGGATAACCAAAAGGATATTCAATATACGGACAGGCTTGTCGAACCAATGTATACAAACGGTATTATTCCCTATTACCGGGCGCCGCAGATCTATATAGGTTTTCCTGCCAGGTACCTCGACCGCAAATGGTCTGCTTCCATGAAATCCCTCCCGGAATTAAAAGAGCGGGAAGGCAGGAGCATTACCAATCCCAGGTATGGAACAGCGGTTACGGAAAGCCTGCTGATGGCCAGCCACGATGGGATAACGTTCAAGCGCTGGAATGAAGCCTTTCTCCGACCGGGCATTGAGCGAAACGGCACATGGAATTATGGCCATCAATATATCGCCTGGAGTTTTCTCGAAACGAAGTCTGACCTGGAAGGCGCGCCCGATGAAATATCCCTGTATGCCAATGAAGGTTTATGGACAGGAGAAAGCAGCGCTTTGCGTCGTTATACCCTTCGCCTCGACGGGTTTGTTTCCATCAATGCGCCTATGAGCGGGGGCCGGCTGCTGACTAAAGCATTCCTGTTTAAAGGAAGGGAGTTGTCGCTGAATTTTTCTACTTCGGCGCTCGGCAGCATACGCGTAGAGATACAGGATGCAAAAGGCAAAGCGTTGCCGGGGTTTTCGCTGGATGAATGTTCGCCGGTTTTCGGAGATACGATCGACCGTACGGTTAGCTGGAATAAGGGAAACGACCTGAGCGAGCTGGAAGGAAAAGAACTGCGATTGCTGTATGAGATTAAGG
>JAEUVR010000417.1 GCA_016786785.1 Chitinophagaceae bacterium | reverse complement strand
TCATGTTGTAAAGGACCTCGCGAGGGAAATCATTTTTAATGAAGTAATAGCGGCCTCCTTTCCTTTATGGCCATGTATGCCGCCAATGCGTTCTATGGCCTGCTGATGCGTATCGACCGTTAGCACGCCAAAAATGGTGGGTACGGGCAGGGTAAGATTTAATTGAGTGATGCCGTCCGTTACGGATCTGCACACATACTCAAAATGAGGGGTATCTCCGCGCAAGACGCATCCCAGGGCGATGAACGAAAGCGGCTTATCGTCTTTGTACTTGTGCATATCCCAGTACTTCTTGATGGCAAAAGGAATTTCCACGGCCCCCGGAACGGTAATAGTGATGATATGCGGGACCTTATTTTCTTCCAATATTTCCCGGCATCCTCTTTCCAGTTCGTCAACAATGGCATTGTTCCATTCGGTTTTCACTATAATGATACAGGCATTCTGTATAAGAATGCCTGTATCTGTTTTGAATAGCGCGCTATTGATTACGTCAGCCATTTGCCGTTATTTTAATTGTCCCAGTCTTGCAAGGTATTTTTCTACTTCGGCCCCTCTCTCGCTGGCGGGATATTTGTTTTTGATCAACGTATACATGGCTATGGCATCCTGGTTGGATCCCAGATCTTCATATAAAAGTCCCGCGCGGAAAAGATATTCGGGAGAATTAAAATCGTCCTTGTCAAAGCTGGTGCCTGCTTTTTTGTAGGTTTCGGCGGCTTCTTTTTTCTTTCCGGTCTCTGCCAGCGCATCCGCCAACAGCCCGGTAGCGCGAACCTTGATCAGGGGATCGTCGGTAGAAAAATCCTTCAGGTATTTAAGGGCGTTGTTAAAATCGCCCAGACTCATATAAGAAGAAGCGGCATAAAACTTAGCGAGGTTGCCTGCCTTGGTGCCGCCGTACCTGGAGATGATCTTTAATAGTCCCTGGTTGGGGCCGTCGCCGTTAAGGGCGAGGCTGGAAGAATCCATACGAAAGTATTGCTCTGCTTTCCAGAGAGCTGCCGCGGCTTTTTCTTCCTTAGGCCCCACAACATAAGACTGATAGGCAAAATACCCGGCTATCAGCAACACTACTGCTGAAGCGCCATAGATGAGTTTTTTACCATTCTTTTCCCAGAACGGCAACCTTGAGCTGTTATGCGTGTGCGATACTACTTCGGGTTGTGCGCTTCCTTTATGTTTGCCTTCGTTAGCCATGTAAAGTTTAAAATTAAAGAGGTTATTTGATGTAATGAATATAGGCGCCGAAACCGGGTTAATCGATGATGAACGGATAATCTTCCTGCTTAACAATGTCCTTTAACAGTTCATCTTCGGCCGGCCAGGGAGATTCTTCCGCAAATTTCACCGAAGCGGTAACCGTCTCGTTAACGCGCTTGTTTATTTCGTCTATTTCCTGCTGTGTAGCAAACTTATTGTCAAGTATGGTTTTCAGGGTCTGATGAATGGGATCGCGTTGTTTATACTCTTCGACCTCCTCCTTTGTACGGTATTTCTGCGGGTCGGAAATGGAATGCCCCTTATACCGGTATGTTTTGATCTCCAGTAAGGTGGGGCCGCCGCCTTCCCTGGCTCTTTTTACCGCGCGGGCGACCGCTTCATGAACGGCTTCCGGTTGCATCCCGTCTACCGAGTCGCCGGGCATTTCATAAGCGTCGGCCAACTTGTAGATATCCACCACATTGCTGGTGCGCTCAACCGAAGTGCCCATTGCATAATTATTGTTTTCGCAGATGAATACCACGGGCAGCGTCCAGGTCATGGCGATATTAAATACTTCGTGCAGGATACCCTGACGGGCGGCGCCATCGCCGAAGAACGTGAGCGAAACATTATCTGTTCCCTTATATTTTTCCGCAAAAGCCAGTCCGGCTCCCGTGCCGATCTGGGCGCCCACAATGCCATGACCGCCATAGAACGCTACGTCTTTTCCAAAAAAGTGCATGCTTCCGCCTTTTCCCTTGCTGCAACCGGTGGCTTTTCCATATAATTCGGCCATACAGCTATTGGCAGACACGCCCTTGGCCAGCGCCAGCCCGTGATCGCGGTAGGCGGTAATAAACGGGTCTTCCGGGCGCGTAGCCGTCATACAACCGGCGGCAATTGCTTCCTGACCTATATAGGCATGAAAAAATCCGCGGATCTTTCCTTCCATTTTATATTTTTCTTCCGCCAGCAATTCAAACTGACGGATAAGCTGCATGAGTTCGTACCAGTACAGGTAGGTTTCTTTTGAGAATTTGGTCGCCACTTTTAGGAAATTTGAGCCGCAAAGATAAGGGTAAGAAAGCATATCTTATAGCGCCTTCGCTTATCTTGCAGCTTATCTTAATAAATTGTTACAGCTCAACTCAATATCGCTGGTTCATTTTAAGAACTACAGGCAGCAATTTTTCAGTTTTCCCGAGCGAATAACCGGTATTTGCGGCCCCAATGGCATCGGCAAAACCAACCTGCTCGACGCTATCCATTATCTCTGCTTTACCCGAAGCTATTTTGGACGCTCCGATAGCCAGCATGTGCATTCCGGAATGTCAGGGTTTCGTATTGAGGGCGATTTCACCCTCAACGGCCGGATGATGAAGGCCGTCTGTATCGTAAGGGAAACAGGACGGAAGGAGTTTTTATTGGATGATGCGCCATATGACCGGTTTGCCGATCATATCGGTAAATTTCCCTGCGTGATCATCGCGCCGGACGATATCCAGGTCATTACCGGCGGCAGCGAAGAACGCCGTCGTTTTATTGACGCCTTGTTGTGCCAGGCAGACCCCGAATACCTGCGTCGGCTGATCAATTACAATAAAGTATTGCAGCAGCGCAACGGCCTTCTGAAAGCCCTGGCTGATCGCCGGATCACGGATACGCAACTCCTGGATGTGTACGACCAGCAACTTACGGTCGACGGACGCTTTATCTATGCTGAACGAAAGGCTTTTTTAGCCGACTGTATCCAGAAAGTAATATCCTTCTATCAGCAGATCTCCGGCGGCGACGGACCGCTGGAACTATCTTATGAAAGCCAGCTGGCGCAGGAGCCTTTCGAGGTTTTATTACAGAAATACCGGGAGAAAGACATCTATCTTCAACGCACCGGCGCCGGTATTCACAAGGATGAGCTTATCATCACGCTGAAACAGCAGCCCTTCAGAAATATTGCTTCGCAGGGTCAGCGGAAAAGCCTGCTGTTCGCGCTGAAGCTTGCCGAGTTCATGATCCTCAAAGAAAATAAACAATTTGCTCCCCTCCTGCTGCTCGACGATGTTTTTGAGAAATTGGACGAACAGCGTATGAACAATTTGCTTGACCAGGTATGCATGCAGAATGAGGGACAGCTTTTTATTACCGATACCCATTCCCAACGCATAGATGATCACCTGAAACAGCTTGGCCTCCCTTACCAGCTTTTGCAATTGTAAATGAGTCCGGCAAACCGCCTGGGATGATCCAACAGAAAACCTAACATAGTATGCAATAGGTCAAAATTGGATCGGGGGTTTTACTAAAGCGAACAGATGAGCTCTCCTTGGCATACAAAAGGTCAAAGTGGGATTACAGACTGGCTACTGTATTATTCCGGTAAACTGTCTACCTTCGGGCAATGGCAGAATATTCCCTTGGCGACGCGCTGCAACAGTTTCTTAAACAAAGCCGCTTCAAAGCGCCGATACAGGCTTTGCAGATCCAGGATGTATGGGAAAACATCATGGGCAAAACCATCGCCCGCTACACGGAAAAAATAGCTATCCAGGGGCAGACGCTACAGATCACCACGCATGTGGCGCCGCTCAAGCAGGAGCTGCTTTATCAGAAAGAAAAAATTATTCAACGCGTCAATGAAGCGCTGGGAGAAAAGTTGATCAATGACGTGCGGATCGTTTAAAACCTATGTGCGATCTGGTTCATACGCTTTTAGGAAAATGGGAATAAAACAGGCCCGGATCGTTTAAAATTTATGCGCTATCCCTGCAACATCGCTCCTGAACTTCTCCATCCCTTTTCGGTCCTGCAGGGTGACAAAACAGGTCTTGTGATCCTTACCGCCAAATACGATATTGCTTACGCCTTTTCCGGTTAGGCTTACTTCCTGCACCTGCTGTCCTGCAGGATTAAAAATGGCTACGGTGCCTTTGCCGTAACGACATACATACAGGTTTCCCTTACTGTCGCATTTCATGCCGTCCATGCCAAAATCATCGAAGAGGGTAAAAATGCGCTGGCCGCTGAGATTACCCTCCGCGTCAACGTCAAAAGCCCATATGCGGCGTTGCACGCTTTCATTGACGTATAATATCTTTTCATCGGGGCTAAGGCAGATGCCATTGGTCGTTCCCATGTTTTCTTTCAGGAGGACTGCTTTTCTATCGCGGCCAATCCTCCATATATTCCCGGTCTGGTTTTTCCAGTCGGGGTCCGATGCAAAGATGGCTCCCGAACGGGTTAAGCAAAGATCATTTGGCTGGTTAAACCTGGGGTCGTGGCAGTACGCGCTTATTTCCTTGGTTGCCATATTTACCTCGAGGATATTATGACCTGTAAAATCCGCTATCCACATATTGCCCTGAGGATTAAATTGGATGCTGTTGCCAATGCTTTTACCGGGAAGCGTTACAAACAGTTCGACCTTCCCTTCCGCATCAACTACCCCGATGGTTCCGTCTCTCTCGTAGTTCACCACAAATAGCCTTCCCTCTTTGTCTACCGCCGGCCCTTCAATATTTTTAGAAAAGATGTTCATAGCGGTATAGTCTGCCGCCTGGAACAAGGATTTGGCGAACTCCTGGCCGGGGCTGAGCTTATGATGGCAGGCTATGGAGCATATCAAAAATAAACCCGATAACAGTAATGATCTCATAATATGAATATTAATGTTGTCAAAATATACAGGAAAGGAAATGGCGTTCATGGAATCATATTCAATATATACAAAATCTATTAACCAGGGGCAAACAAACCTGTTGAATGAGTATTTATCGCAAAGCGGCTTCGGAGTTTTCGAGATAGAGCGGGCGGCTAAGCAGCACGGCGCTTTGCTATTACGCTCGGCTGGCGGCAAATGTTTACCGTATCCTTATCCTGGGGTCCACTATGCCATACAGCAGATCGGCCAGTATATTGATCGTGATAAAAAAGAAAGAAGCGATCAATGCAGATCCCATCACTACGGGAAAATCGAGGTTTTCCAGCGCATCTACCGTAACCTTTCCGATGCCTTTCCATCCAAAAATGTATTCTACAAAAAAAGCTCCGGCCAGCAGTTCGGCGAACCATCCGGTAATAGCGGTGATAACAGGGTTCAGCGCGTTTCTTAACGCATGTTTCCCGATCACGGCCATCGGGCCAAGTCCCTTGGCATAAGCGGTGCGTATATAATCCTGGCTCAGCGCGTCCAGCATGGCGCTGCGGGTCAATTGCGTAATGATGGCCAGCGGCCGGATGCCTAGCGTGAGCGCGGGGAGAACCAGGTTTTTTAGTTGTAATTGCCTGCCTTCAAAAGGGTCGGTATCGAATAAACTACCGGTCATGCTTAACCCGGTGTACCCGCTCAGGACAAATCCTAATAAATAGGCTATCACGATGCCCATAAAAAACGAGGGCGCCGAGATGCCGAGAATGCTGGTAAAAATGGCGGAAGAATCTAGCCAGGTATTTTTTTTGACGGCCGCCAGCGCGCCCAGGGGAATGCCTATGATAGCGGCAATGCACATGGCTGCGAATGCCAGCAGTATGGTGCCCGGCAGCGCTTCGGTCAGTATTTCCCAGACATCTCTTTTCGATTGATAGGATCGCCGGAGATAAGGGATCTTCAGCGCGAGTTTGGTTTCTCCCCCGATAAACAAACCCCGCAGTTGTTTCTGTTCAATATCGGCCCTGGAATGTATGGCTACCGGGGAGACATCGTTCAGGTATAAAGCAAACTGTTTCCATTTCGGCTGGTCGAGGTAAAGCTCCTTGCGTATGTTTTGTTGGGTGCTCATGTCGGCGGTCTGCCCCATGATAAGCCGCGTAGGGTCGCCAAATCCCTGGAAAAGAAAAAATACCAGGATCATTATGCCGAGCATAACGAATACGCCGTAAATGATTTTCCTGGTGATATAGTTTATCAATGGCTGATCTTATGGCATTTGTTGCAGGGCTTTCAGGGCCTGGTCGAGGTCCAGCGCGCTCCATTTATGAATGATCGTTCCTCCCCTGA
>JAEUVR010000410.1 GCA_016786785.1 Chitinophagaceae bacterium | reverse complement strand
CAACGATATCAAAGCCAGTATTGTCTCTATATTGTCGAACGCTTATAACGGGTATTTTATCAGGATCCTCGGAGACAAAGCCACCGTTGAAATTCAGCGTGAGAAAGCATTTATCTATGCCGAATCGGTAAACAACAAAAGAGGAATAGTAGACGGCGTAGCCGGCGCTACCCTGCTGAATAAAACACAGGGGGAAGCGGTTGAAATAACCAGCGACGAAATAAAAACAAAAACCAGGGAAGCGAGTTTTTATTCGCTGGAAGATTTTATTGATTGTATCCGTAGCAAAAGAAAAACCATCTCTAATGCGGAGACGGCTTATCAAAGTTCCATAGCGATCCATATGGGAAATATGGCCGCCGAAAAAGAAATATTTCAAAGTTGGAAACCTTCCTACGACATATAAATGAACAATGCAGGATATCGCCTAGCATTAACCAGCGGAAATAGCAGGGTTATGGAAAAATTAGCATGTTTTGTTTTATTGTTATTGTCGGCCTCTGTCCTCAGCGGGCAGGATATTGAATTTCAAACCCCCGGGGTTAAATATGGAGGCGTCCCTGTTTTTTATGAAAACCTGTCTTCGCGCATGGATTATCCCCTTTCCTGGCTGCATGGCCGCCATGGCCGCTTTAAGTCCTGGCGTATAAAAGCCAGGAATAAGGTAAGGGAATCCTTGCTTGCGGAACCGCCTTCGGTTGCTTTTGAACCCAGGGTTATTGCCGAGGAAGACCGTGGCGTTTATGTGGCGCGTAAAGTTGTTTTTAATCTTACCGGCGATAGCCGGGTACTTGCGCTTATGCTTGTCCCAAAATCATCCGGGCCTCATCCCGCCGTGCTTTTATTACATGATCATGGAGCAAAGTTTGACATTGGAAAGGAAAAAGTGATTGAACCATTCGGTGAAACGCCGGAGAAAATGGCATCGGCTCAAAAATGGAAAATAAATTATGGAGGAAGGTTTATAGGCGATGAACTTGCAAAACGAGGATATGTATGTTTATCGGTGGATATGTTAAACTGGTCTGATCGCGGTGGCGGCGGCTACGGGGGGCAGCAAGCCCTGGCCGCCAATCTTTTTAGTATGGGATCATCTTTCGCCGGACTTATCGCCCGCGAGGATCTTCGCGCCGCTGAATTCCTGGCTACTCATCCGGACGTGGATGCCGGGCGCGTAGCCGCTATGGGCCTTTCGGTAGGCGGGTATCGTACCTGGCAGCTTGCCGCATTGTCCGAACACATCAGCGCCGGCGTTTCCATATGCTGGATGGCGACATATAAAGGACTTCTGTATCCGGGCAATAATATATTGGGCGGTCAATCTTCTTATACCATGCTGCATCCCGGATTGTCGAAATTCCTTGATTTCCCGGATATAGCTAGCATAGCCTGTCCCAAGCCCATGATGTTTTTGTGCGGCAACCGGGATGAACTATTTCCCGCGCAGGCAATTGAGGATGCTTTTGCGAAGATGAGAAAAGTATGGGATTCGCAGCGGGCGGGCAGTAAGCTGGTCGCCAAATTGTACGATGCGCCGCATGAATTTAACCAGAACATGCAGGAAGACGCTTTTACCTGGCTGGACAATTTATTCCTGTTCCGTAAAAAAGAATAGACAGGCGACAAAAACGCCGGAAAGCTTCGTAATGCCGGCGGCTAATCATTCATCGGCGCATAATCTATTTCAAGAAAATCTGCTACATCCCTTAGCCAGACTTCCTGCACGAATTTTTCATGATCGGGGTGATTGGAATAAGCGTCGTATGACGCCTGGTTATCGAACTCCATGGACAGCCCAAAATCAAAATTATTTTTTTTGCTTACCTGGCGCAGGCATTCAAAGTTTTTAACGCCTTCGATGGCGGATAGTTTCTTTGCGGCATTAAGAAAATCCTTTTCTTCTTTTGAATCGCCGGGATATTTGAGCTTAAATACAACGGTATGTCGAATCATGGATGGGTTATTATCATTACCTGGTTTTTGCGCGCAGCTGACGCTGAATAAAATGATAAAAAGATAAGCAATCGTATAACAATTCATGGTTTTGGCGCTTAGACCTGTGAATGTAGCGTTTTTTCTGTTTATCAATAGCGCTTTGATATCCCGGTTTTTGCGCTGCCTGAACAGGAGTTTTTGGTAAATATTGGATAATCTTGGACATTTATATATGCGTTTAATGCATATAGATCTACCGTACAACCTTAAAACAAACCGGGCGTTATGAAAAAGATGCTATTCTCCGCTATATTGCCTTTGTTCTTTCTCTTAGCAGATTCCTGCTCTACCAACCCTGTAACGGGTAAGAAACAAATGGTGTTCATGTCCGAGGCGCAGGAGATTGCCTTGGGCAAGGAGTCGGACCCGCAGATACTGGCGCAATACGGCTTGTATGAAAATGAAGCCCTGCAGGCTTTTATAACAGAGAAAGGAAAAAAAATGGCGGCTGTTTCGCACCGCCCCAATCTCAACTACGAGTTTAGAATAGTGGATTCGGATATATTGAATGCTTTTGCCGTACCGGGAGGATATGTGTATTTCACCAGGGGCATCATGGCGCATTTTAATAACGAAGCGGAATTTGCCGGCGTATTGGGACATGAGATCGGGCATATTGCCGCGCGTCATTCGGTTATTCAACAGCGAAACGCCATGCTCGGCCAACTTGGTCTGATCGCGGGATTGGTGATTGCCCCCGATCTCGCGCAGTTTGCCGAATCTGCTTCGCAGGGCCTTTCTTTGTTGTTCCTGAAGTTTGGAAGAGATGACGAAAGCCAGTCAGATCAACTGGGCGTGGAGTATTCGAGCAAGATAGGATATGATGCAAAGGAAATGGCGGGATTCTTTAAAACCTTACAGCGGAGCGCTGCGCAGGCAGGCGGCGAAGAGTTGCCGGATTTTCTTTCTACGCATCCCAATCCGGCAGACAGGTTCGAAGCGGTTGGCAAGAGCGCCGTCGAATGGCAGAAAAAACTGAACCTTACCCAGGCCCAGATGCAGATAAACAGAAATAGTTATCTCAAAAGGATTGAAGGTTTATTATATGGAGAAGATCCCAACCAGGGCTTTGTAGAGAACAATACTTTTTATCATCCCCTGTTGAGATTGCAGTTTCCCCTGCCTGCAGGTTGGTATTTTCAAAATACCCCTCAGCGTGTACAGATGGCGCCTAAGGACGGAAAAGCGATGATGATGTTGACGATGGCCCCGGGAAAAACATTGGAAGAGTCCGCCAATGCGGTTCTGCAGCAATATTCTCTTAAACTTATCGAATCAAAGAAAACCGCGGTTAACGGATTGCAGGCTATTGCCATGCTGGCTGACCAGCAACAGGATCAGCAGCAACAGCAGCAGCAGTCTTCCGTACTGCGAACGCTCTCTTACCTGATCTCTTATGGAGGAAATATCTATCATCTTATTGGCGTGGCCGGCGCCCCCGACTTTAATCAATACGCTCCCTATTTCACCAATACGATGCTAAAATTCAACCAGCTTACCGATCCTTCCAAACTAAATCAGAAACCGGAAAGAGTGAGGATAAAAACCATTGCCGGCGCTCCTACGTTGAGGCAGGCTTTACAGACCTATAAGGTTCCTGAAAAAAGAATCGAGGAAATGGCCATACTGAATGGCATGGAGCTGGATCACAAACTATCTCCCGGCGATCTGATCAAGGTAATTGAAAAATGATCGGCAAATCCGTCCTGGCGGTTCCATTGTTTAACTCTTCTTTTGAACGTTGCGGCGTTATATTTACAGTGATATAGGTCAATGCCGTTTGTTAACATTCGTCAATGGCATGTTTCGCCCGCTAAACGTAGTTTTGCATCCGGAGGATTGGCAACATCCGCTTTAATGTTTAATAAAACATATTTCTAAGACCAATGAAAAAATTATTTAGTACAGATTATAGTTCCAGGCAGGCAGACGTCATTTTATTGTTGGTAAGGCTCATCTTCGCCTCCTCCATGATCACGCATGGTTTGCCGAAGCTGAAAAAGCTTTTGGGCGACGAGCCTGTTCAGTTTGCAAATGTCATGGGAATGGGCGCTCCCACATCCTTGACATTAGCCATGCTTTCGGAGTTTGGCTGTTCCTTACTGGTTCTTATCGGGTTGGGAACAAGACTGGCGGTTATTCCTCTTATCATCACTATGCTGGTAGTCATTTTCCATATTCATATCGACGATCCTTTTTCGAAAAAGGAGTTGCCCTTGCTTTACCTGACGGCGTTTACCGGTCTGCTGGTAATGGGGAGCGGCAGGTATTCGGTAGACCATTTATTGAACAAAAAGTGGGCGGCATTTGGTTCTCGTGAACAGGCATTAAAATGATCAAAATGAACTAATCGTTTCTTTATGGATAATGTATTATTAACGCTTAATGCGCAGGGACATGGCGCTTTTTATATAAAGGAGGCGGATGAACAGGTTGCCGAAATGAGCGTCAGCATTTCAGGGAATGAACTGACCGCTCATCATACAGAGGTTTCTCCGAAAGCGGAAGGGAAGGGGTTAGGTAAACGCTTGTTTGTCGCGATGTCAGACTATGCGCGGAAAAACGGTTTGAGGGTAATACCGCTTTGTCCCTTTGTACACGCCCAGCTTAAAAGGCGCCGGCAGGAATTCGCCGATATATGGACGCCGCAGGAAGGAGATTAAACTTGTTGGCGAAACGTTTTAATAGCTGGCTTGTTAGCGGTCGTAAATTCAGTTGTCGGACTGGGTTTGTATTCAACGAAAAGACG
This sequence comes from Chitinophagaceae bacterium, assembly GCA_016786785.1. GTDB lineage: Bacteria > Bacteroidota > Bacteroidia > Chitinophagales > Chitinophagaceae > Flavitalea. The sequence continues at coordinate 4,065 of JAEUVR010000410.1, read as the reverse complement.
CCAGGCCCGGCTTTGCGTACAGGCATGTTGTCCTTGAACAAGCTATCGGAGGATTTTGCATGAAGAATGTGAGCGCACAACTAAATTAGTCTTTTAATATTTTAAATTCCACTCTCCTGTTCAGCTGCCTGTTTTCATCCGTATCATTGGGCGCCACTGGTTTGGTTTCTCCATAACCCTGCGAAATGACCCTAGATCCGGCTATTCCCTTGGAAAGGATATAGTTTCTTACCGATCTCGCCCGCTCGTCGCTCAATTTAAAATTGTAATCATCTGATCCTTTGCTGTCGGTATGCGCGCTCATTTCAATTTCAATCGCGGGATTTTCTTTCAGTAAGGCGACTACCCTGTTCAGTTCAATAAACGATTCGGGCCGGAGATCCCATTTATCAAAATCGAAAAACACATTGTTTAACCTCACCACCTGACCGATCTCTATCGGCGCCAGGTAAAGATCCTTATGGATCTCCTTATACCCTGCTTTTACCAGCGAGTCGAGGTTTAAATTCTCTGATATGGCAAAAAAATGATCTGCCGTTGCGCGTATGCTGTAATTCTTGTCATAGGGCAGCGTTATCTTGAACGACCCGTCGACAGGGCTTGAGAGCGCATTGCCTGCCTCAACGCCCTCAGGAAGGGTCTCGTATAACAACGAAGCGCTGATCGGCTCCTTTGTTTTCAGATTGTACACATTGCCGCTTACCAGTACTACAGGATCAGGTTTTACCTTCTCTAATAATTTCACGCGCACGATATCGCTTTCTCCATAGGTATTCAGGCTGGTAGTGAGATAAGCATATTCGCCTCCGGCGTCAAGGGTAAAAAAAGCGTCCCAGTTTTCTGTATTGATCGGGTCGCCTAAGTTTATGGGATCGCTCCATTTCTGCCAGGTATCGTCGAGGCGTTTGGTCATATAAATATCATTGTCCCCCAACCCACCGGGCCGGTTGCTGCTGAAATACAGGGTGGCGCCATCTGCGGCGAGGTAAGGCGTCATTTCATCATATTCCGGGAGGTTGATCTTCTTGCCCAGGCTTTTGGGTTCTGTCCAGGTTCCGTCGGGCAATAAAAAACAGACGAAGAGATCATTCAGCGCGCTTCCCTCTATTGGCGTCATGTACAATAGCAGGGTCTGTCCGTCATGAGCCATGGTAGCGCCTGAAAGACGTCCGCGATCATACTTCCCGTAGTTTTTTATGATCAGCATATTGGGTTCGCTCCATCGGCCATTGGCAAGAAGATGGCACATGCTGACTCCTTTCCCAAAATACGCGCCTTCTGTAAACGCTCCCCTGATCAATATCCGGTTGTTGTCGGGCGATATCCAGTAAACGGCATTGTAGTGCATGGTATTCAGCGGATACTTCGGATGCCTGGCTTCGCTCCAGTTGCCGGCGCTGTCTCTTATCGAATACCAGATATCCTGCGAGTTGGGAACGGAATTGTATTTGGTATTGGCGGGGTGGTTCTCGCAGATAAAGAATAACAGGTTGCCATCTGCGGAAATAGTAGGCCTTAATTCGGGTAGATCGGAATTGATATTTACTCCTAAGTTTTCGATCTTAATAACAGTCGATTCGACGATCTTATTTTCTTTCTGAGGTATCAGCAGCCCTGCAGTCTCGTCAGATGGCTGCGCAGATACATATTGCAGGCATATGCAGGCAATACAAGAGGAAATGATCTTTTTCAAGGCATTGGATTTAGCCTATGTATAACGTAAAAACAGGGAGGAATCATACATCCAGAATAAAAATCCCGGATAATAACAGGTTGATTTGAGGAAGGATATGGCTGTCTGCCAGTAACAGCCTGAGAATTCCAGGGTATAGGATGCGAAAAAACGCGGCAACGATCAACAGGGACGGGGTTCCGTCTGCTCCTGATCGTTGCCGCGAAGATGAGTAAGGCCTGTTTTACGGGAAGCCAGGCTAGACATTTCTATCGGTATGTATGCTTATTTGAACGCGGTTAATGCGTAGGGAGACGATGTAGAAGTTATCGTTTGCCCGGCGTTTATTTAACCGCGGCTATCACGCCCCTGAAATGACCCAGGCTTTCCGCTATGCCCAGGGCGGGTTCGGGGTATTCGTATTCCAGGCTACAGGAGCCGCTGTACTTTACTTTGCGCAAGGCTTTTACCAGTCGCGGAAAGTCTATTCCCCCATGGCCGTTCACTACTGTTTTTCCTTCTGCCACCGGCCGGTCAATGTCTTTAATATGCATATCGTAGATGCGGCTCTTATATTTCAACAGCATTTCAGTAGGATCATTTCCATTACGATACGAATGGCCAATATCCAGGCAAATACCCACCAGCGGGTCAAGGCCTTTGATCTTTTCATAGATAACGTCGACATCCGGAAACAGTTTGTCTTCCGGTCCATGATTATGGATAGCTACGCGGATATTGTGTTCCTTTGCTTTTTGTTCTACAAGCGGAAGCATCTCGTATGAAGGCGCGGCGATGATCACTTTCACCCGGGCTTTTTGCGCATAGGGGAAAGCTTCATTTACTTCTTTTTCTGTTTTCATGCTGACCACTCCCACGCCATAAACAGAAATACCGGCGGCATTAAATTTAGCCAGTATCCGGTCTGTCTGTTCCTGCGTGCTATCGTATGGAAGCTGGAAATTTTTAAGAGAAACCTCTTTCACGCCGACGGTTTTGATCACGTCAATCGTTTTGTCGAGGTTGTCTTTATAACCATAAAAAGTATAACCGGCAATGCCTACGGTAAACAGGTCGGGTTTTGCCGCCGCTGCTGTTGTTGATGCCGCAGATTCGGCGTTCGAGATCATCGGAGAAAGCGTAGCGGCAAACGCTCCGGCCCCGGCGTTTCTGAGAAAATTCCTTCTTGATGTCATACGACTTTAAATTAATGATAATAATGAATGGTTAATAAGGGCGCTCCTGTTTTCAAACAGCGCCAGGCTGTTCAGCGTTAAATATAAATGATCAAATTACGTATTTATTCATTAACCGGAATAAGAACCTGCGTTTTACAGGTAGCGACTCAGTTTCAGCCTTAACGCTTTACGGGGCCGCGGATAAAAATTCAAATGAGTCGCGACCGATTTATATTCTTCTATGCGTATCGCCCCTGTTGAATATTTTTCTATTTCCATTCGCCATATATTTATTATTTTTAAGCTTTATTGCAATTAATGCCGACTTTATAATTGCATATTTGCGTATATGGAAGCCAACCATACAGACCAAGCTTTACTGCAATTGATGAGAGAGGATAATAAGGCTGCTTTTACCGCGCTATACCGCTCTTACTGGGAAGCCCTGTTCATCCCTACGGTAAAAATTACCAGGTCTAAAGAGGATGCAAAAGATATTTTACAGGAGGTTTTTTTGTCCGTTTGGAACCGCAGGAAAGAACTTGACATTAAGGGTTCTTTATCGGCCTATCTGCAAACCTGCGTTCGGTATAAAGCCATTGATTATATTGAAAGGAATATTACCCGTCGTCATTACCTCAACCTGCTTTATAAACTGGACGAGCTCAGCCAGTCGCCCATCGCGGAAACCCAGATATATTTAAAAGAGATCCAGCAAACGGTAAGCGGCGTCGTAGGAAAGATGCCTCCGAAAATGCGGGCCGTATATCAGCTCAGCCGGCAAGAGCAGTTATCTCACCAGGAAATAGCGCAAAGGCTGGGTATCTCCGACGAAACGGTTAAAAAACATATTCATCATGCCCTGAAACTTATCAGGTCCTCTATTTCCCGCGCCGGCATTTCCCTGCCCTGCCTGTTTTTCTGTTTATTAGCGCAATAATTTTTTTATTTATTACCCCCTTTCCTTTTGCCGGCAGACATATCGATTGAAAGCCCACAAAATGGATAGACAAACGGCAATAGATCTTCTGCAGCGTTATGGGAAAGGCAATGTTACGCCGGAAGAAAAAAGATTGGTAGAACAATGGTACCGGCAGTTGACCGCAGAAGGCGACTGGCATTGGGCCGAAGGAGAAAGGCAGGCATTACAGGCAGCAATGGAGGGCTACCTGCTGTCTAAGATAGACCAACCTGAAGAGACGGAGATCCCCGCCC
>JAEUVR010000120.1 GCA_016786785.1 Chitinophagaceae bacterium | reverse complement strand
TAGCCTGGGTAATTTTTCCGATAATAACTTTTTCTACGACCGTATAATGGGAAAAACGGACTTCTATAATAAGGGCGTTAAAACAAATTATGGCAATGAGTACACGATGAGCCCTTATCATGTGTTGTGGCCGATCCCTGCCAGTTCCATTAATGCCAATACCAAGGGGGTGATCAACCAGAATAAAGGGTATGCAGGGTATGAGAAGAATGTTCCCCCGCTATCCGTTTTACCAGATTAAAAACCATTGCACATGAATATGAATAATTTGAAGTTTACTGTTTTTTTACTGGCCTGTATATTCGGGTTCCAATCCGTCAATGCCCAAAAAGGCGCTAAATCGGCGGCGGATTACGAAGTGGTAGCAAAAGATGCCGCCTGGTGCTGGTTTTCTGACCCGAGAGCGGTGTACCACAAGGGAAACCACGAGCGCATCTATTACGGGTATATCAACAGCAAGGGAGACGTGCTGATCAGCGCCCGCGATGTCAATTCTGGGGCTATCCAAACTTTTGTCCTGCACGAAAAACTGCAGATAGACGACCATAATGTTCCGACCATTTTATTCCTGCCTGACGGTAAGATGATAACTTTTTATAATGAGCACTCGGGAGACGTATTTATGCGCAGAAGCGTAAATGCGGAGGATATCACTGCCTGGGAGGACGAGGTAAAGCTCACTTTCAATAACAATAGGTTTTGTTATACGAACCCTGTAATGCTTTCGGAAGAAAACAACAGGATCTATATTTTCGGACGCCAGGTGGGCAAGGGTTTCACGCAATGGTGGCAGTATTATTCATATAGCGACGATCTCGGGAAAACCTGGAAAGAAGACAAGATATACCTTGATAATAAAAACAGGGACAACCCTCCTTATTTGAAGATCACTTCCGATAATAAGTCCAGGATCGACGTGCTTTTTACCGATGGCCATCCCAAGATCGGACCTGATGTTTCTGTGTATCATATGTACTATGAGAAGGGAAATTTTTACCAGACAAACGGCGAAATGCTCGGCCCCATCAATGGAGCGCCTATCGAGATAGCCAAGGTGAATAAGATATACGATGCGAGCCAGAACAATATCCGCGGCTGGATATGGGATATCGCGCTGGACAAAAACAAGCGGCCGGTGGTAACCTATTCCCGTTATCCCAACGAAAACGATCATCGCTATAATTATGCGTATTGGGACGGATCAAAATGGATCGACCAGGAAATATCCAAATCGGGCGGATGGATGCCCTCGCTTAAACAAGATGATAAAGTGAGAGAGGCGCATTATTCCGGCGGGGTTGTATTGGATCACCAGGACCCTTCCAATGTTTACCTGTCGCGCCAGATAGAGGGTTATTTTGAGATAGAGCACAAGCGCTGGAATGGCAGAAAATGGAAAGTTACTCCTATCACCAGCAACTCAACGATAAACAATATACGACCTTATGTGGTAGACGGCAATACCAACAGGAAACCTATATTGTTATGGATGACCGGTTTCTATAATCACTATACCAGCTATAATACCGACCTGAGGATTAAAGAATAGTCTTAATCCTACATAAAAAAAGCTGTATCGCAAATCGATACAGCTTTTTTATACGGATACCTGATCGTTTACGCGGCTCCTCGCTTTTTCAGGATAGTTTTGATACTTTTTCTTTTATACGCTTAGAGAACTGATAACGCCGCGCTTCATTTTTCGGGTTATGCCAACAGGGTAAAAACCAAACCGATGCTATACCTGCAAATCTGCGATTATACCTTGACTTTAGTATTTCCGCCTTCCTTAAGGGAAATATCAAAGGGTTTGTTGGTTATCCAGGAGCCGTAGGTAAAATCTGGTATTTTCACGGGGCTTGAATGGTTGGTTACCGACCATTCGCTCAGGGGCACGATAACGCTCCAGGCTGCGGCATCATATACATCCTGGTCGAGGGGAAGACCGTTACGCAGGCGATCTACCATAAACCAGTTCTGTAAAAAATCTACCCCGCCATGACCGCCGGCTTTTTGGGCCAACTCGCCCATTTTTTTGATGATGCCCGGCTCGTATTTTTTTTCAATGGCTTTTGCTTCCTCTTCGGAGAGCCATTTTTCGCCGCCATTGGAAATCCTTTTCGGATCGTCAAAGACCGTCCCCTTGGTCCCTATGATCTTGAACCAGTCGGAATGAATATTCGGAGAGCTGGTATCATGCCCCAGTTTTATGGTCTGGCCTTTTTTGGTGCGGATGATCGTAGTTGTCATGTTGCCCCTGTAGCTCAGGTCTGCGAAGGGTTTAAAGAAATCGTCCTTTGCCGCCAGTTCCTTGGCTTTTGCCGCCAGCGTAAAATCATTGGTAGACATAGAGACCATAAAATCCATGCTATTGCCGCGGTTGATGTCCATGATCTGGGCAACGGGGCCAAGGCCATGCGTGGGATAAAGATCGCCCACGGCCCTGGCATTGTTCTTTAAACGCCACATATCCCAATACTGGTTTTTATTGAAAAAATAACGTTCTACAAGGTTATGCAGATAGCCGGCCTCTCCGTGAACGATCTCGCCGAAATAACCCATTCTGACCATGTTCAACGTTGTAAGAGAGCCATAGCAGGCGTTCTCCATCATCCGGCAATATTTTTTTGTGCGCTCTGAGGTCTCTACCAGTTTCCAGCAATCCTCGATGGTCAGGGCGATGGGCACTTCAACGAAAGCATGTTTTCCATGTTCCATAGCATACAGGGCCATGGGCGTATGCATATCCCAGGGAGTACAGATGTATACGACGTCAATATCGTCGCGTTCGCAAAGTTTTTTCCAGGATTCGGAATTTTCCGAATAGATAACAGGCTTATGGCCGTATCCGTCAATGCTTTTTTTAGCGCTATTAGCGGCCTCAGGCCGAACATCGCATAGGGCTTTGATCTCCACCCCTTCAATTTTCACCAATCCCTCAAGATGGCCAGGACCCCTGTCGCCCAGCCCGATGATCCCGACGCGCACCTTATCCAGCCTTGGCGCTGCATAATCGCACATATTGAATCGTTGCATGGGCGGCTTCCTATCGAAATGTTTGATAAGATTATTTGCCGGTTCCTGGGCAAATCCTTTCAATGCGCCTGCGCCGGCCACGCCGAGCCCGGTAAGTCCGCTTAATTTTAAAAAGTTTCTACGATTGTTCTTCATAACTGCGATCAATTTTTAGTCATCTAAGGTAATGGATTTAATACCGTTTTTGAAAAGCAAACGTTAGCGCTATTTATTTCCATCCGCCGCCGAGCGATCTGTACAGATGGATCATGGATTGGAATAATCGTTTTTTGTTCTCTGTTAATTCAATTTCTGCGTCCAGAGCTCCCTTCTGGGCGCTGATCACTTCTAGGTAGTTGGCATAGCCTGCCAGGTAAAGATCCCTGGCTACGCTTACTGCATTGCTCAGTTCGTTCACCTCTTCCTCTTTTAGCGCTAAGGCCAGGGTATTGTTTTTAATGCTTTCCAGGTTGGTCATTACTTCGCCATAACTGTTCAATAGGGTCTTCTGATAATTATATACCGCTTCAACCGCCCGGGCGGCGGCGATCTTGTGATGTGAGCGGATCTGTTTCATGTTAAAGATCGGCGCCGTTAATCCTGCCGCCGCTCCATATACGAATGAAGCAGGATCTAATAAAAGGCGGGCGCGGAAACTATTGAATCCAGCATAGGGCGAGAGGTTCACCGAAGGCAGGAAGGCGGCCCTTGCAGCAGCTACATTGGCTTGCGCGGCTTCCAGTTCCCATTCTGCCTGCTGGATATCCGGCCGGCCTGTCAGGAGTTGGGCGGGAAGCCCTGTCTTTAATAGTTGAGGAAACGGTTGGGTCGCCAGCGAGTCATCTCGTACAATGGGTTGAGGATATCGCCCGGATATGATGTTCAGCCTGTTTTCCGTCTCCGTCATTTGTTGACGGATATGGTATGCTATGGCCTGCGTATTCAGCAATTGCGCGGAAAACTGTTTTACGGCAAGTTCGGTAGCGCGGCCGCCTTCTTTTTGCACTTTTACCAGTTCCAACGCTTCCTCTTGCAACTGAACATTTTTTTTGACGATCTTCAGCTCATTATCTAATGCGAGCAATTCATAATACTGATCTGCCACTTCTCCGATAAGATGAGTAATGGCTAGCTGCCTTCCTTTCTCCGTAGCGAACAATTGCGCTATTGCTTCCTTTTTCTGATGTTTTAGTTTCCCCCAAAGATCGATCTCCCATGAGCTGCGGAAGCCTGCGAAGAAATCGGGAGTAAGGCGGGTAGGGACCTGCTGATCTTTTTTGATATTGGGAGAAAGATTGGTGTCGAAATTACCTACGCCAGTCATGGTATAATCGCCAAAGCGATCGGCGTTAACTCCAATCGATCCATTAACCGACGGAAAGAGCGCCGCTTTTTTCGTAGCTGCCTGGGCGCTTGCCATTTCAATACGTTGCAGGGCGATAAAAAGATCCGGATTGTTGCTGAGCGCTGTATCTATCAGGGCTGCGAGATGAGTGTCCAGGAAAAAATCCTTCCACAAGATATCTGCAATGCTGTTTGAGTCCGCTTGCCCGGGAAAAGAATCCGGCATGTGCTTTACGGAGGGCATCTGTGCCTGGCGCCCAATGCCGCATCCCGCGCCTATTATTGCAACGAGAAGGCATAATAACAGGCTATATATGTTGATCCTTTTCATCTGTTCTGTTTTAATAAAGCGTTATTTGTTTTGAAGTATAAATAGACCGATTCCTGAAGAATATTCATGGCATCAGGTTTTAATCAGCGCTAGGCATTTTGTATTGGGGTTGGCGATGGTTCAACAGGCGGCTCCGCTGGCATCGGCGCAGGTTTTCGTTCTGATAATGTTGCGAACAGCACATAGAGGCCAGGTATCAGGAAAAGCCCGAACAACGTGCCGACAAGCATTCCGCCGGCGGCGGTCATCCCGATGGTGCGATTACTTACGGCGCCGGCGCCATCGGCAACGCAGAGGGGAATAAGTCCTGCAATAAAAGCAAAAGAGGTCATCAGGATAGGCCTTAACCTGGCCTTAGATCCCCGGATAGCGGCATCAAGAACGGGTAATCCCTGTTTTCTCGCCTGAATGGCAAATTCCACGATCAGGATAGCGTTTTTGCCCAGCAAGCCGATAAGCATTACCAGGGCCACCTGCGCATAGATATTGTTTTCAAGTCCCGCCATCTGCAGGAATAAAAACGATCCGAAAATACCCGCAGGTAAAGAAAGGATAACAGGCAGGGGCAACAAAAAGCTTTCATATTGCGCGCACATGATGAGGTATACGAAAACCAGGCAGATGATAAATATAAAAATGGCCTGGTTCCCCGATAATATCTGTTCCCGGGTCATACCGCTCCATTCATAATCATATCCGCGGGGAAGCTGCTCAGCGGCTATTTTTTCAATCGCCGCTATGGCTTCTCCGCTGCTGAAACCCATAGCCGCATCACCGGTGATCATCGCCGAGGGATACATATTATAGCGCGTGATCTGTTCCGGACCGAGTACTCTTTCCAGCGTAATAAAGGTGGAGTAGGGAACCATTTCCCCCTTATCGTTTTTTACATACAGGTTAAGTACGTCTTCCGGCGCGCCCCTGTATTCGGGATGAGCCTGCAGCATCACTTTGTACATTTGTCCGAAACGGATAAAGTTGGTAGCGTAATAGCTGCCCAGTAACGTTTGCAGCGTATTCATCGCATTCTCCACGGTAACCCCTTTCTTGGCCGCCATTTCTTGGTCTACATGGATCATGTATTGCGGGAAGTTCGGGTCAAAGCTGGTAAAAGCGGAGCCGACGGCTTTGTCTTCGCGAAGGGCTTCTATAAAACCCTCCGTCACTTTTGCCGTCTGCATCAGGTCTCCGCCGCGGTTATTGTCTAACAGCCTCAGTTCAAAACCGCTGGCATTGCCGAAGCCGGGAATGGTAGGCGGCGCAAAAAATTCGATCGTTGCATCTGTGATCTGTTGGGTTTGCTTTTGCAGTTCGCTGATCAGTTCATTGGCGGATATATCCCTGTCGTTCCAGCTCTTCATATTGATCATGGCCATTCCATATGAGGCTCCTGAAATTTCACTTATCAGGCTATAGCCGGCCAGCGTGCTGATATTTTCGACCGTGGAGGATTTCGCGCTGATTATTTCAATGGCATCCAATACTTTTTCGGTTCTCTCCAGGGTTGAGCCCGGAGGCGTAGTGACATTAACATATATAACGCCCTGGTCTTCCGTAGGAATAAATCCTGAAGGAAGGATGCTGCCCAGCCCCCATGTAGACAGGCAGAAAAACAGGAACATGCTGAGCGTAACCGGCTTGCGGCCAGCTATCCAGGCGACAACATTGCCGTATTTTTTTTCCGTGCGATCATAGCCCTTGTTAAATAAGGTAAAAAAGCGCTGGGTCAGGTTCTTCTTCTTTACGGCTGACGGATCGTGCTTTAACATGAGGGCGCATAGCGCCGGGGTAAGCGTGAGCGCGTTTATCCCGGAAATGAAGATCGCAATGGCAAGCGTTAAGGAGAACTGCCGGTAGAATACGCCTACAGGGCCGGAAAGAAAGGCCACGGGAATAAATACGGCCGACATCACCAGCGTAATGGCTACGATCGCTCCGCTGATTTCTTTCATGGCCGAGAGCGTGGCTTCCAGTGGAGGGAGATGTTCTTCCGTCATCTTCACGTGCACCGCTTCAACCACCACGATGGCGTTGTCGACGACGATCCCGATGGCCAGCGCCAGCGCAAATAAGGTGAGCATATTGATAGAGAAACCAAGCGCCAGCATAAAGGCAAGCGTTCCGATCAGCGATACCGGGACCGCCAGGGCGGGAATCAGCGTTGATCGAAAATCCTGCAGAAAAATAAATACAACGATAAACACCAGTATGAAAGCTTCTATCAGCGTCCGGATCACTTCGTTGATGCTCGCATCGAGAAACCGGGAAACATCATAGGCAAAATTATATTCCATGCCGGGAGGAAAAGAGCTTTCCTGCAGTTCCGCCATTTTTTGTTTGATGTTATCAATGACTTCCTGGGCGTTGCTTCCCGGGCGTTGTTTGATCATGATCGACGCGGATGGTCTGCCGTCTGTTTTGGAGGTCATGTCATAACTCACGGTTCCGAATTCAACATCGGCTACATCTTTTAAACGCAATATCGATCCGTCGGCGCCAGCTTTCAGGATAACATTGGCATATTCTTCCGGCTTGTTGAATTTGCCGGTGTACTTTAATACATATTGTTTCACCTGCCCGCTTCTGCCTGAGTTCTCGCCGGCTACCCCCGGCGCCGCTTCGATATTCTGGCTACGGAGCGCCGCAATGATCTCATCGGTGGAGAGGTTATACGCCAGCATCCTGTCGGGCTTCAGCCATACGCGCATCGAATAATCGCGGGCGCCCATGATATCGACAAACCCGACGCCTTCAATACGCTTTAGCTCGTGCATTACATTGATGTCGGCGAAATTATAAATGAACTCTTCGTCGGCGCTGGTGTCGCTGCTGAAGATATTCAGGTACAGCAGCATGCTGTTCACTTCTTTTTCTGTTACGACGCCCGCTTTGATCACTTCTTCAGGCAATTCATCCAATACGGTCGTGACGCGGTTCTGCACGTTTACGGCCGCCTGGTCGGGATCTACCCCTACTTTAAAAAACACCTGCAACAGGGTGGCGCCATTGTTGCTGGAAACGGAGTTCATATATGTCATGCCCGGAACGCCATTGACGGCTCTTTCCAACGGGGTGGCTACCGCCTTGGCGCACACGTCGGCATTGGCGCCGTTATAATTTGCGGTGACCACTACGGATGGCGGCACAATGTCCGGGAACTGGGTAATGGGCAGGGAGAAGAGAGCGAGGACTCCCAATAGGGTAATGATCAATGAGATCACCAGCGACAGGACGGGTCGCCGTATAAAGGTTTCAACCATTGTATAATCGTTTACAATAAAAGATAGGAGGGAACCGCTGGCCCGCTTATATCGTAAAATAAGCGGGCGGGTCGCAATTAATATTTATAGCTAAAGAAAGGAACGCTGTCAAGCGCTATATATTCAGGCGTTATATAAGATCCGTCCCGGATATTCTGTATGCCTTCAAACACAATCACATCCTCTTCGGATAGCCCGGATTGCGCCACAATAAATTCTTTGATCTTTGTTTTAGGAGCAAAGCTTTTCATTGTTACTTTATTGTTTTTGTCGACGGCGAATACAAAACTCTTATCCTGTATCTCCATGACCGATTTTTGAGGTAATATCAGGGCGCCGGTCAAGGCAGAGGTAAGAATGATTTTTCCGCTCGCGCCATGCTTCAGCATTTTCTCGGGGTTAGGAAAGCTGGCCCGGAACGCAATGGACCCGGTCTGCCGGTTGAACTGGCTTTCCATGGTTTCTATCCGTCCGGTATGAGGGAATGCCGAGTCGTCGGCCAGTATCAACCTGATATGGTCATAGGCGGAAGCTTCGCTTGTCCCCTTTAACCGCTGGTACCGCAGGTATTCATTTTCAGAAACCGTGAAATAAGCGTACACGCTGCTTATATCCGAGATATTGGTTAATAAGGTTCCTTCATCAACAAGACTGCCCAGTTTCTGAGGAATGCGGTCGATGATGCCGTTAAAAGGCGCCCGGATATTGGCATATCCCAGCCGGATATGCGCTTTTTCATTCAGCGATCCGGCTTCTTCTACCTTGGCTTCCGCGGCTTTCAGCCTGGCTTTGGCCAGCTCGTATTCGGTTTGGGAAATGACGCGTTTATCTACGAGCGTTTTGATCCTTGAAAGATCCAGTTCTGCGGCTTTAGCCTCCGCTTCCGCATTAGAAAGAAATGCTTTAGCCTGCGCGCACGCCGTTTGATTTTCCGCATTGGCAATCGTAAAAAGAAGCTGACCTTTTTTAACTTCCTGTCCTTCGTCTACCAGTATCTTGTCAATGAACCCGGAAATCTTCGACCTTATCTCTACGTTTTTTACCGCCTGAATATCGGCGACATACTCTTGCTGAACGATCGTGTCTTTGGCTTTAAGTTTAATTACAGGAATAGCGACCGGCCTGACGCCGGCGTTGTCGGTTTTTGCGTCTGCGCGGCAACCTGTCATGCTTACTATGATGGAAAGAATACCTGAAAAAAATAATACAGTTTTCATTTGTAAATCTTTAAAATGCTGAAACGGCAACGCATTCTTAATGGTAATTAAGCAGCTTATGCCTGAATGTTAAGAGAAGCTCCTGAAACCGGGCTTCATTGAAAAAGGGGTAAAAGCCAGTCAGGCTATTTCCGGAGGCGGGGAAATAATATTGAAACAAGGATGCGCGTACATCCTCTCTTCCAGCTTCGCAAAAGCGCTTATGAAATAAAAACGGACAGGGGTCCGTATGTACATATTGGAAGGATGACAAAAATCTTCTGAAGAAGGCATGATGTTCAGCTTAGAGCTTTTATCGTTTTTCTCCGGCTTTTCTTTAGCCTGGGGTTCCTCCATCATTTGGTTAAGAAGGACAATGACGCTATAAGCGTTGTCGGCCTTCTGCGTGGACAAAGCTCCTTTCACATGCGAAAGAGAAGAGGCAGATGAAAACAGCTGAGGCGTTACATTGATAATAAATAAAAATAATATTAATATGCTGCTGATCTTTCCCATCGTTTTACGGACGCAAAGATAAACAATCGCTAATTTTTTTTAACGCATCAACAGAAAAATGCATTAATTATTTATTAAATTTTTATGTTCCTATTAATTCTTATGGTAATATGTTTTACAGATCCAATGTTTTGTAGAATATTGAATTGAAAAGCTAAGTAGTTCTACTGTTGATTGTGCTTGATTAACATTTATTCTATATCTATCTTCCTTATCGAAAACATCCCTTCATAATTGTCGGCAAGCTTTTTAGCCAATTCGCCGGGCGAATGGGCGGCGGGATTTTCTGCGATCTTTACGGGGGTATGATAGCTGAACCAGGCATTTACATCCGCCTGAATATTGATGGTAATAGGGTTTTCTTTTGATACCAGGAAAATCTGCGCATCGGGAGCCGGGAGCATTACCCGTTTGATCGTGATATAGGGCGATTTAAATCCTCCCACATGATAGGTAAACTCCTGGTTAAGGCCTGATGAAAAAGGAGAGCGGCCTTCGAGTTTGGCCATGACATACCCGCTATTCCAGGTCCAGAACATTCCCAACGTAGGATCCAGCGCGCCGGTCTGCGCGCCGCTGACATTCCGGGCGCTGTCTACCCCTATTGTATATGCGATAGCGTCATACAGGCCTTCAGGCGCCGACAACTCAAGTTGTTTGCTTTCGGGCAGGTCTTCATCAACCAGGAAATAGTCAGAAGATAAGGAAACGGCATTGCCATCCTTGCCGATCAATTGTATGTCGTGTATATAATATTTGAACGTGCTGACGGTATAATTCTCTCCCCAATCGTTTAGGTATTCGTCGCTGAAATTGAGCGGCGCATTCTTTACGACATGTTGGAAATCGATCTTTACCTCTCCACGGTCAGCCGGATCTTCGGATTCAATACTGTTTTCCTTGCTGCAGGACGACAGCAGGAGCGCCAGGCATGCCGTATATAAAAAGCGAGATGGATAAGATAGCGGGCCATTCATAAAATCGCCAGGCGGTTGATTTATACGGATTGATGCAATTATGCGTTGACCGCCTACGTAAATTTCGCAAAAAGATAGGGATTTGGCGACTTTTCTTGGGATTTGGCAGGACTATTTTGAATTTTTATTTCCCGCCCAGGCTGCTCGCGATCGGCGGCTCTCTTGATTTGACGCAACTCATTTTGAATTTTATCCGCGGCTCCATAAAGCCTTAAGGCTGAAGCTAAGTCGCTACCGGGATGTTGACGCTGAAAACCCTTAAAATGGACAATATCCGGGAACCCAATTTGCGGCATCAATCCATCATCGGGCAATCATAACCGCCAGTCTATGACCCGGTTAACCCATTCCTCCCGGCGGGGCGTTGTTACCTTAATATAGTTATCGGTATAACCTTCCATCATGCCGTTCCGTTTGCTGATCTCGAAAAGCACTTTACGCGTTTGCCCCATATGGCGACGGCTGAAATCCTGGCTTTTCCTGAAGGAAAGGTTCCGCAGTATTTTATTGCGCTCATTGCGGATGGCGATAGGCGTTACAGGTTTGATGCTTAGGGCATGGGTATTGTCGCGCTCGGAATAAGTGAAAACATGTAGATACGAAACATCCAGGGAATGTAAAAAGTCGACCGTTTCCATAAAATCCTTATCTGTTTCACCCGGAAAACCGACGATCACATCAACCCCGATACTGCAATGAGGGATGAATTTACGGATCAGCGATACGCGTTCGGCATACAGTTCCCTTTTGTATCTTCTTCTCATTAATCCCAGTATCTTATTGCTGCCGCTTTGCAGGGGAATATGAAAATGCGGCATGAACTTGCGGCTATTGGCGACAAATTCAATGATCTCGGCTGTAAGCAGGTTGGGTTCTATGGAGGAGATACGGTAACGATCGATGGATTCAGTATTGTCCAGCGTTTTGATCAGGTCTATAAATCGTTCACGCGTATTATTTCCATCGGCGCCTTTGCCAAAATCGCCCAGGTTCACGCCGGTCAGCACTACTTCTTTGATCCCTTTTTCTCCCAATTGCTTAACGGTATGCACAACATTATCAATAGCGTCGCTCCGGCTCTTGCCCCTTGCCATGGGAATGGTGCAGAACGAGCAATTGTAGTCGCAGCCATCCTGTACTTTTAAGAATGACCGGGTCCGGTCATTTCCTGAATAAGTCGCATGAAATCCCGTCACTTCCTCGATGTCGCAGGAGCATATTTTTCCCGAATCGCCGCTGGTTAGTTCCCGGATATGCTGAGCGATATTAAATTTTTCGGCGGCGCCCAGCACCAGGTTAACGCCTGGTATCCCGGCAATTTCCCGGGGTTTCAACTGGGCATAACATCCCATGACCACTACGAGCCCTTCGGGAGCCTGCCGCTGGATGCGGCGTACCAGGTGACGGCATTCCTTATCAGCATTATCCGTCACGGAACAGGTATTGATAACATAAATGTCGGCCGCTTCATCAAATCTTCTTTTCTCAAAACCCTCTTCTTCCAGGAGCCTGGAGATAGAGGAGGTTTCTGAAAAATTGAGCTTACAGCCCAACGTATGAAAAGCCACGGTCCGTTTGTTCGCCATAAGCGGGCAAAATTACGAAACTATGCCTATAAAGGGACGGACGGTCCGATTAACTGAAAAATTGAACGCCTATGTCTATTTCAAGGCCGGTACGCATTGTTAAATAGAGCCCAGTTTCAGCCTTAAGACTATATGGAGCCGCGGATAAGCTCAAAATGGGCCGCCAATGCCGGCATTGCCATCCGGGATTTACGAGCGTTTGTATGCGGCATTTACGATAGTTCCGGCAGAATATACGATACCGCAATAAATCGTGCGCCGACTTCTTAAATTTCGGTTATGCATCGTACATTGTATCCTCCTTTCCGATACTGTTGGTCGTTTAAATATATTTGTTTCGCCCGGACATATTAAGCAGATTGCTTTTAAGTTATGAGACCTGCCCGACTTATTCTGAAGGCTATTTACAATGTTTATGCGATGCTGCTTTTTGTCGCGCTGATGTTCTGTGTGTTTCCTTTTGCGGCTATCGGGTCGTTATTCGGAAAAATAAAGGGAGGAAATTTTATCTACAGACTCTGCATGCGCTGGGCTGATTGCTGGTGGTTTCTTATCGGCATATCCCACAAAAATATTTATGAATACCCGCATGATAAAAACAAGCAATACATATTTGTAGCCAACCATATTTCTTACATAGATTCCCCAGTTATTGTGAAAGCTATCAGGCAGCCGGTCAGGGTGTTGGGAAAATCGGAAATATCGCGTATTCCTTTTTTTGGTTTTATATATAGAAAAGCGATTATTACGGTCGACAGGAGCAGCGCAGAAAACCGAGCTAAAAGCGTAAGGATATTAAAGTCCATTCTTAAGCGGCGCATTTCCATTTTTATGTTTCCAGAGGGTTCTTTTAACCAAACGTATGAGCCGTTAAAATCTTTCTACGACGGCGCTTTCCGCATAGCCATTGAAACGCAAACGCCTATCAAACCCTTGCTATTTCTGGACTCGTACGACAGGATGCCCTATGAGTATTTTTTTTCGCTTACCCCGGGCAGGTCAAGGGTTGTCTTTCTGGATGAGGTCAGCGTGGAAGGATTAACTATTCATCAGACGCAGGAATTAAAAAAACGCGTATATGATATTATGGAAGAAAAATTAATAGCATATAACGCTTCCTGGATCCGTAAATAATCTTATTCCCTGCTGTTTTTCTTACCTCTGACGGGCGCACATTAATTATATTGCAGGGATTATATGTATGCCGAAATCATTATACCGCTGGCCTTGCCTAAAAACTACA
This sequence comes from Chitinophagaceae bacterium, assembly GCA_016786785.1. Classification (GTDB taxonomy): domain Bacteria; phylum Bacteroidota; class Bacteroidia; order Chitinophagales; family Chitinophagaceae; genus Flavitalea. The sequence continues at coordinate 12,130 of JAEUVR010000120.1, read as the reverse complement.
CCTGGTCTGTTCCTCCTTTGCTGAGCCAGGCAGCGCAGCCGGGCGTCAGGGTAGAAGTGGAACTGGGAAAGAATAAAAGGTATGCCGGCATCGTCAAGCGGTTGCACGATCAGCCTCCTGTAGGTTTTGAGACCAAGGATATCCTGAACGTTTTGGATAACCAGCCCATCGTTTTCCCGGAGCAATTAAAACTTTGGGAATGGATCTCTTCTTATTATATGTGCAGCGAAGGAGAAGTGATGGCGGCCGCGCTGCCTGCGCATTTTAAATTAAGCAGCGAAACCCTGCTGGTATTGAATGAAGAGTTTGGAGATGATTTTTCATCGCTGGACAATGAAGAATTCCTGGTAGCCGAAGCGTTGCTGTTAAAAAAGGAGCTGGCCATCGCAGAAGTGCAGCAGGTATTGGATGAAAGTCATGTATATCCTGTGATCAAAAGGCTGGTTGAAAAAAAGCTGTGCTTTATCTGGGAGTCTTTGAAAGAAAGTTATAAGCCGAAAAAAGAAAGTTTTATACGGCTGAACCCTGCGTATGAAGACGAAGAAAAACTGGAGTTCCTATTAAACAACTGGGGACGGGCGGCAAAACAACTGGAATTGTTATTGGGCTGGATCCATCTCTCAAAAGCGGAGGGCGAAGTGTCTAAAGCGGCATTACTAAAAAAAAGCGGAGCTTCGGATGCGCAACTAAAAGGGTTGATCGAAAAAGGAATTTTAATATCCGAAAAAAAAGATGTAGACCGGTTAAAATACCTTCCCCGCAATATCCTTATAGATTTTGAACTGAGCGCCGCTCAGGAAACCGCCTTACTGCAGGTAAACCGCTTGCTGCAGGAGCGCCCGGTTTGTCTACTGCATGGCATTACTTCCAGCGGGAAAACGCAGGTATATATCAGGATGATGGAAGCAATGGCGAGGACGGGAAAACAAACGCTTTACCTGCTGCCCGAGATTGCGCTTACCTCGCAGATCATCCGCCGGTTAGAGAAACATTTTGGCGGGTATATCGGTATCTACCACAGTAAGTTTAACCAGAACGAACGCATTGAAATATGGAACAGGGTAAGGAGCGGCGAACTGAAGATCGTGCTGGGCGCCAGGTCTGCTTTATTTCTTCCTTTTTCCGACCTGGGCCTGGTGATCGTGGATGAAGAGCACGACAGCTCTTACAAGCAGCAGGAGCCTGCTCCGCGTTATCATGCAAGGGATGCGGCCATCTATTATGCTTCGCAGTTGCAGGCAAAGGTATTGCTGGGCAGCGCCACGCCTTCTCTCGAATCCTACTTTAATGCGCTCAATGGGAAATATGGCCTGGTAGGGCTTCATGAAAGATTCGGAGGCGTTCATCTTCCCGAAATAGAACTGGTGGATACCCAAAAGGATAACGCGAAGAATAAGAGTAAGACCATTGTTACGGAATCATTAAAGCAAGACATTACCGCAACGCTCAGCAGGGAAAAGCAGGTTATTCTTTTTCAGAACCGAAGGGGATATTCGCCTTACCAGATATGCCAGGTTTGCGGGTGGATACCGCATTGTCATGATTGCGATGTTACGCTGACCTTTCATAAAAAAACCAATAAGCTGCATTGCCATTATTGCGGCAGGCTGTATCCCTTGGTTTACCGTTGCCAGGCTTGCGGCAGCGATAAATTTGTACAGAAGAATTTCGGAACCGAAAAAATCGAGGAGCAGCTTGAAGAGCTGTTCCCCGACGCAAAAATCGCGCGGATGGATATCGACAGCGTTCGTGGGAAGCATTCGCATGATACGCTGATCCAACAGTTCGAGAAGCGGCGTATAGACATCCTGGTAGGTACGCAAATGGTGGTGAAGGGGCTTGATTTTGAGAATGTGCACCTGGTGGGTATCCTGGATGCCGACAGCATCCTGAGTTTTGCCGATTTCCGGGTCAATGAACGAGCTTTTCAACTGATGGAACAGGTAAGCGGCAGGGCAGGAAGAAAGGATATGCGGGGTAAGGTGGTCATCCAGGCCTTTAATACCCGGCATCCGCTATTGAAACTGGTACAGCAGCATGACTATCTTTCTTTTTATCAGCAGGAGATAGATAGCCGGAAGCGTTTTTTTTACCCTCCTTTTTCCAGGCTCATTTTGCTTACTTTCAAACACAAATCGAAGGAGATCGCAGACGCCGCTTCGCGCCGGTTTGCCGAAATGCTGAGCCCCTTATATGGCCAGTATTTGCTGGGGCCTGCGGAACCTGTGGTGAACCGGCTCCGGAACCAGTACCTGATGGAGTTGTCGCTTAAGTTGCCAAAGGACGGGGGACTGGGCGCAAGATGCAAAAAAGATATCCTGGAAAAAATAGCCATACTGCATAGCGATAAGCGATTCAGGAGCGTTGTGATCATCCCTGACGTAGATCGTTAGCGCGTTATATAAAGCATTGTCATGAACATTAACCGCCATTTTTCCCTGCGTCCTTATAATACTTTTGGCATCGACGCCCGGGCTGATTTTTTTGCCTCCTTTCATACAATGGAAGAACTGGAGGAAGCTATATCGGAATATGGTCGACTATCTGCCGCCGGTCATCAAAACGATATCCTTATCCTGGGCGGAGGAAGCAATATTCTTTTTACCCGCGATTATCCCGGCATCGTACTCAAAAACGATATCAGCGGCATAACAGTCGTCAGGGAAGATGATCAGCATATCTACCTGAAAGTAGGGGCAGGGGAGAACTGGCACGGCTTCGTGCGTTATTGTATCGACCGCGGATTTGCCGGCGTGGAAAACCTGTCGTTGATACCCGGCAAGGCAGGCGCTTCCCCTATGCAGAATATCGGCGCTTACGGCGTAGAAATAAAGGATGTGTTTCATGAATTGGAAGCTTTCCATATAAAAGAGAAGGCCGTGGTTCGGTTTTCAGCGGAGGACTGTCAATTTGGTTACCGGGAAAGCGTGTTTAAGCATACTTACAAAGGCGTTTTTGTTATTTTACAGGTTATTTACCGACTCCACAAAATGCCGGTTTTTAATACCAGCTATGGCGCAATAGAGGAAGAATTGGAAAGAATGAAGGTAACTGAACTCAGTTTGGCCGCTGTCTCCCAGGCGGTGATCAATATCCGCCGTTCCAAGCTTCCTGATCCTGAGCAGATCGGCAATGCCGGTAGTTTTTTCAAGAACCCGACTGTTTCCGCTGAAAAATATGCGGTTTTGTCTACCCTTTTTCCGGGAATACCCGGGTACCCTTCCGGCGAGGGCGTGAAGCTTGCCGCAGGATGGATGATCGAACAATGCGGCTGGAAGGGTTATCGCTCAGGCGATGCTGGCTGCCACGGCCGGCAGGCATTGGTATTGGTCAACTATGGAAATGCCAGCGGAAAAGAAATCAATCAGCTAAGCGAACAAATAGTTGAAAGCGTTCAAGAAAAATTTGAAGTTATGCTTGAAAAGGAAGTCAATATCATTTAATTAATCTTCCTTTTCCATCTCTTCATCAGAAAAAGCTGAAGTGTTTCCGAAGTTCAGCATCGAGCCCATAAGATCTTTAAAAGCTATTTTATTATCCACCACTTTTTTGCTGATCAGGGAATAGGCTGATAGTCCATGCAACACAAATTCCATCAGCAGGGCCGTTTCTTTTTCGCCGGCCTGCTTAAAATATTTTCTCGCCAGCGCATGCAAACCATCCACTGCGTATAGGCTTTGTATCTTGTCTGCATCCTTCATAGTAAAAAGCAGGTCAAGGGTATTGCCTTTATCGAACCAGGTCTGGATAGCGCGGTATGGATTCTCTGCCGGCTGCGCCCCCTTTCTTTTTTTAAGCGAATCAGGATTGGGAAAATACAATGTAAATACAGAGCGGATCGCTTTATCAAGCAGGTTCATGGCCACCTGGAACGGTCCTTCCTGCTCTCCTTCATAAACCAGTTCTATCTTACCGGTAATGGAAGGTATGATGCCGATCAGGTCGTTCACCCATACCTGCGTTTCTTTTTCCTTGTTGATAATGGCTCTTCTTTCAGCCGAGCTGTAAGCATTTTCGAGCGCAGAGATGCTTAGTCTCGCCGAAACGCCGCTTTTTTTATCTACAAACTCGCTGGCGCGGGCTTCAAAAGAAACCTGTTCTATCAGGCGTTTGACGAGTTCGCCGACTTTTACCAGGGAAAGTTGCCGTTCGGTTATATCGGCCTCCTGTTCGGTAATGGTCATGGCGGCGTCGATCGTTTTCGGGTAATGGGTTAGTATCTGACTTTCAATACGGTCTTTCAGGGGCGTTACGATGGAACCGCGATTAGTATAGTCTTCCGGGTTAGCCGTAAAAACAAAAAGGATATCCAGGGGAATCCTTAATTTAAATCCGCGGATCTGCACATCGCCCTCTTCCAGGATATTGAACAGCGCTACCTGTATCCTGGCCTGCAGATCGGGGATTTCATTGATAACAAAAATACAGCGATTGCTCCGGGGGATAATGCCGTAATGGATTGCCATCTCATCGCTGAAATTCAATTTGAGATTGGCGGCTTTAATAGGGTCGATATCTCCCACAAGATCGGCAACGCTCACATCCGGGGTAGCCAGTTTTTCTCCATAACGCTCGCTGCGGTGAAGCCATTCGATAGGCGTGTCGTTTCCTTTTTCCCTGATCAGCTCTTTTGCGTACCGGGAAATAGGCTGGAAGGGATCGTCGTTGACCTCGCTTCCGGCGACGACAGGAATATATTCATCCAGCAGCGAGACCATCTGCCTGGCCATCCTTGTTTTTGCCTGTCCGCGTAAGCCGAGGAATAAAATATTGTGACGGGAGAGCAAGGCCCTTTCCACATCGGGTATTACGGTCTCTTCATAGCCCACAATGCCTGTAAAACAAGGTTCGGCGTGTTGAAGTTTGCCGATCAGGTTCTCCCTTATCTCATCCTTAATATTTTTTGATTTATATCCGCTTTTTATTAATGCTCCTAATGTGTTAACCTTTCTGATATCTGCCTTAGTCATTTGAAATGCTCTTTTACTGATTGCTGTTGAACGATGCTTTTAAACGCAGGATATGATCTGCCGGTTCCCTAGTTTATTGATTGTATTGAACGATGCATTTAAGCTTTTGTGAATATGCGTCCCGGCCCTTTTTCGCTAATTGATGATATTTAATTTATTGATAATCAGCATATTAATTTATTTTATTAAACTGTTCCTTTATATCAATAAACGGTTTTTCTTTTGCCGCTTTCAAAATCGCGGAAGATAAATGCCCCCAGGCGGTCCAGCGAGGCGAAAAACGCCTTTCCGTTATTGATCTCTGTGAATTCCTGTACAAACCGCTGCAGGTAGGGGTCGGTGGCGATCATAAAAGTCGTAATGGGAATCTTCAGTTTTTTGCATTGCGCGGCCAGATTGAGGCAGCGGCTAGTGATCCTGCGATCGAGCCCGAAACTATTTTTATAATAACGTTTACCGATCTTCAGACAGGTAGGTTTACCGTCTGTGATCATAAATATCTGTTTATTGGGATTTTTTCTCCTGCGAAGGATATCCATAGCCATTTCCAGCCCGGCTACCGTATTGGTATGATAGGGCCCTACCTCAAGATAGGGAAGGTCTTTGATCTCTACCGGCCATGCGTCATTGCCAAACACTACAATATCAAGGGTGTCTTTGGGATACTTGGTGGTAATGAGCTCGCTCAATGCCATGGCTACTTTTTTTGCCGGCGTAATCCGGTCTTCCCCGTAAAGGATCATCGAATGCGAGATATCTATCATTAATACGGTAGAGGTCTGCGATTTATAATCGGCTTCCCGGATGGCCAGATCATTTTCATTCATCATAAAATCATCAATGCCATGGTTGATCTGCGCGTTGCGGATAGAGGTCGTAAAATCGATCTGCTCCAGCATATCGCCGAATTGAAAGGGCCTTGTTTCGGGATTCAGCTCGTCTCCCTGACCGGGCTTAAACGTACGATGTTCGCCTTGCTTGGTTTTTTTCAGTTTGCCAAAGATCTCTTCCAGCGAACGCTTGCGGATACCCTGTTCTGTTTTGGAGCTGATCTTTATTTCGCCGCTTGCCGGGTTTTCTTTTATGTATCCTTTTTCCTTGAGCTCTTCAATAAAATCTCCCATGCCGTATTCTTCGTTGGCGATATCGTACTCTTTGTCTAACTGGTTCATCCAGCTAAGGGCTTCAGCCACATCGCCGTTGGTATAAGTCAGCAATTGCATGAAGATATCCAGCAATTGTTCAAATTTTGTTTTTCCTTCCGCCTGAGGATTGAATTTCGAGAAATTATATCCTTTCATACCTGGTCATTTTTAGCTGGGCGTTTGGACAAGCCGCCCACCCCAAGGTCGTTATTAATACATAATAAAAAAAATCCCGGAAAGTTCATTTCCGGGATCTGAATATTATAGGCGGCCTGCATGCCGGTTCGTATTATCCCTTTACGGCTTGGCCGGCGCGGGAGTGGTCAGCGTATCTGCAGGCGTTTCAACAGAGGGCGCGCTGACATGGTATTCCTGTTCCAGTTGCTTCAGATGCTCCAGCATTTGGTAAGAGGAGAGGATATCATAGGCGAAGGTCTGTTGTTTGGCCGATAGGGCGCCGCCTTTGTTATTAAGAACAGAGGCCGATTGCATGGCCAGTTGTTCATTGCTCATGTCCTCATCTCCCAGCGAGCGGTAATAGATCAATTGCTGCTCCAGGTCTTTTTTCAGGGATTGATTAACTTTTTTGGCAAGCGCCAGGTCGCCGGCGGCATAAGCCGCTTCCAGGAAATCAGCGGAAATGCTGTTGTGAAAATTACCCCGGTTGGAGGTCTGCCCATAGGGGAGGTTGGCTTCTGATACCGACTGATCATATTTTTGTAATACGGCTTTGGCGGAATCCTTTGCGCCGGCATTGATCAGGCTTTTGGCCAGCGTGGCATGGGCCAGCCTTACGCTGTTCAGGTGCCGGCGGTTTTCTTCATCAAAATAAACCTTCGAAGCGGCGGCATTGCCATAGGCAAATTTTTCCATCACGTTCTTATAGGCGATTTCGTTCTCAGGCAACGGCGTTCCATGATTTTCCACGGGGACGAGACGATAAGACAATCCTTCCATCCGAACATATTTTTCCAGTCCCAATGCCCGCAGTTCCTGTGTGGAAGTGAAATAGATAGGACGTTCCCATTTGTTGGCCGCGATCAGCGACAATACGGCAAGGTCATTTTTCTGGATATAGTTCCTGGATATATCAATCTTTAGTTCGCTCAGGATGCTGTCGCCCGGGTTAAATTTGATGGTCTTTTTAACCGCTTCCACATCTACGGGAATAGTTACTTTTTTAACGGGAAATACATTTGCCTGGTCGCCGCTTTGCATGGCCACTTTATAGCGCTGGTCTTCGCTGGCTACCACTTCCCTTAATATTTTCTCCAGGTCATAATACTGGTTTTGGTCATAACCCGGAAGAGGGTATACCGGCACTACATTCCTGTTATTGCCCTGTATTTGTTCTGCCGTAAAGATCACGTCGACGGGAGGGCTTTCATTGAGCTTATAGCGAAGCTGGTTGATATACCAGTCGGTGCCCAGCAGGCTATAATTGATCACGCGGAGATCGGGGCGGACGCCTTCTACTTCCTGCGTGTACCATAGGGGATAGGTATCATTATCGCCAAAGGTGATCAGGATGGCATCCTTCTCGCAGCTTTGCATATAGTTGTTGCCCATATCGCGGGCCAGGTATTTTTTGCTCCTGTCATGATCATCCCATTCCTGTGAAGCCATCAATACCGGAACGGCAATCAGGCAGAGGAGGAATGCCGCATAGGTGGCTCCGGCGCCTTTTATTACGCCGCCCAGCTTTTCGCGCACCCATAATACGCCCAGCCCGATCCAGATGGCAAAGGCATAAAAAGATCCCACATAGGCGTAATCTCTTTCGCGGGGTTGATATCCTGCCTGGTTGAGGTAGACCACAATGGCAATACCGGTAAAGAAGAAGAGGAGAAAGGAGATGATAAAATCTCTTTTATCGGAGTTCAGCTGATAGATCAGCCCGATTATCCCCAATATCAGCGGGAGAAAGTACAACGAATTATTTGCCTTATTACTTTTTCCTGCGGTGTCGGGGAGGTCTTTGGTCGGACTGTGGAAGAGGCGGTCTACAAAATCGATCCCGCTATTCCAGTTTCCGTCGCGGATATTGCCGAAGCCCTGCAGGTCATTTTGTTTACCGGCAAAATTCCACATGAAATAGCGCCAGTACATCCAGCGGAACTGGTAGTCGGCGAAGTATTTGATATCATTGGCGACGGTAGGTTGTTCGCCTTCATCTACGCCTCCGAATTCGCGGTACACGAACTCCTGGTTTCTTTCGTTGCCATTATCGTACATGCGCGGGAAGAGGTGGGCTGTTTCCATCCCGGAATAGTTCATCTTCTGCACGATTCCCGCTTTTTCATATTTTTTTTCTCCTTTTACATACAGGTCGCCTGCATTTACAAAATCTTCATTGGTGATCTCTTCAGTGAAGAAGGGGCCGAATAAAATGGGCCAGTCTCCGTACTGTTCGCGGCTCAGGTAACCCACCAGGCTCACGGGATTGTCCACATTGTACATATCCACGGTCGGATTCGCATTAGAACGGATCAGCGTAGTGAAATAGGTAGAATAACCGATGATGATAAAAACGGTGGACCAGATAGCGATGCGCAGGAAGGAATAAATGCGTTGTTTGTAAGAGTAGCATATCGCGATCAGCACGCCCAGTCCCACTAAGAACATCACGAAGGATCCGGCGGATTTCAGGAAGGGGAAGCAAAACAACAATACGATCGCAGATAGCCAGACCGGGAACCGGTCGAATTTAAAGAGCTGTTCGCTGGTGAAGCGCAGTCCCAGCAATAACAACCCTGCAAGCAATATAAAATAGAAGGCAAAGCCTACGAAGAAAGGCGTTCCCAGTTCGTTCACAAAGAAGATATCAAAAGCGCCGGCGCCCTTGATCGACCATTGAATAATGGCTACCTGGACAATGCCGGTAATGATACATCCGAGGAGAAAGGCAAAAAAAGCGCCCCAGCGGGTAACCTTATACCGTTTAAAATAATATACCATGACGATGGCGGGGATAGTCAGCAGGTTAAGCAGGTGTACGCCGATGGAGAGGCCCATCATATAAAAAATAAAGACCAGCCAGCGGTCTGCCCTTGAAAACTTATGTCCGTCCGTTTTGCTTTCCTGGTCCACCTCATGCTCCCATTTCAGGATAGCCCAGAATACGATAGCCGTAAACAGGGACGATAAAGCATATACTTCGCCTTCCACGGCGCTATACCAGAAAGAATCCGAAAAAGTATAGGCCAGCGCGCCCACGATGCCTGCGCTCATAATTGCGGTAACCTGGTTGGAAGACAGGGCTTCCTGGCCTTTCTGCATGATCTTCCGCGCAAAATGGGTGATGGTCCAGAATAAGAATAAGATGGTGAATCCGCTGGCAATAGCGCTCATGAAGTTCACGCCGCGCGCTGCGGAAGCAGGATCGTCGCCAAACAGAATGATAAACAAACGTCCTAGCAGGATAAACATAGGCGCTCCGGGGGGGTGCGGTATCTGTAGTTTGTACGCGGTAGAAATAAATTCGCCGGTATCCCAGAAGCTACCGGTAGGTTCCATCGTCAAAACATAAACGGCACAGGCAATCAAACACACTATCCACCCGACAATATTGTTCAATCTGTTGAAATTCATAAAACGTTGGGTTTATTTAAACTTGGCAAACCTACAGGAATTTTACCTAATTTTTGAGTATGAACGAGCAAGATTTGAGGAAGAAAGGGAATATCAGTAACCTGACCCTTAACGTTGGTTCGTGCAAATGAAAGAACAATACGGATAGAAGGGCTTTTCAGGCTAATCAAACTGGATCCTGACGGTTTGGTAGAACAGCCGGTTTTGCTGGTTCTGCGACTTCTCCGTGAAGTTCTGCAGGCCGAATAACCCGGCGGCGTTTCCCTTATTAATAGCGATTTCGAGATATCCTGCGGCATTGAATAAAGCCAGCTTTTCGCCCTCTTTTACATTGGCATAGGTTTCGCTGATCGCAGAGATCACTTCATCTCTTTTAAATATTATTTTAAAGCTTCTTCCCTTGCGTTGCGCTTCAAACTGCTCGTGGGTAATGTTCACAACGACGTTTTCGAAATGGTCGATAAACAAGATCTGTCCTTCCAGCCAGTTTTCGCCCAGTAGGGGGCGGAGGGGCGTTCGCTTCATGTATTGACAGTCAGGATCGCCTATATCGGTAAGCCGCGTTCCGGAAGACAGCTGCTGGACCGCCTTGCCCATCACTTCCACGCAATATAGGGTGTTTTTTATGGCCGTCTTATCGAGCGGAAGACCTATCACCATTTCGGGATCTTCTTCCAGTATCATGGAGAGAAGGCCGTTATCGGCGCAGAGGATATACTGCTGTTTGTGGTAGGAGAGCAGCATTTGCTCGGGCTTTTGCTCAAAAAGGTTCACCAATACGAGGTGGAAGGTAAAAGGAGGGAAGTTTTTGATGGCATTCCGGCAAACATATGCCGCCTGTGATATATTAAACGGCGCCAGGCGATGGCTGATATCCACCAGGGTAAAATTGGCGTTAACCTGCAACAACTGTCCTTTTACGGCTCCTACCAGATAGTCCTGTTGGCCAATATCGGATGTCAGGGTTAATAGAGGCATATCATTTTTTCAGCATTCCCTTTTCGAAATAAAATTTACGCACCAGTTTATCCGTCAAAGCCGGAAAAAATTTGTTGAGCAATACAGTCCGTTTGCCGGTAGACGTTAGGATCAGCGTGCGTTTTCGTTTTTCTATGCCATTGATGATATGGGTTGCGCATTCGGAGGCCGTCATCATCTTCGATTCATCCATCAGGGTGGAGGAGAGAGCGTTTCCCTCGCTGTCCAGCGCGGCGTTGCGGATATTCGAGGCGATAAAGCCGGGGGATACCCACATAACGTTCACTTCTTCTTCGAGCAGTTCTGTTCTTAAAGCTTCCAGCCAGCCCTGGAGGGCAAATTTAGAGGCAGAGTAGGCGCTTCTTCCCGGGAGACCGCGGTATCCGGCTATGGAAGATACGCCTACCACTACTCCTTTCCTTTCAACAATTGAAGGCAATGCAAGGGTAGTGCAGTAAACCGCGCCAAAAAAATTTACGTCCATCACTTTCCTGATCACTTCCACGTCAAGATCCCTGACCAGCGCCCGCATGCTGATGCCGGCATTATTGATCAGTATATCAATGCCGCCGAAGGTTTTAATGGTAGATTCGATAAATTTTTTGCAATCATTCTCCTTGCTCACATCGCAAACGACCGTATGAAGAAGGGTCCCGGCATATTCCATCTGGAGGTTATACAGTTTGTCATAGTTTCTGCCGCAGGTAGCTATTTTAGCGCCCAGGGGGATAAGCGCCTGGATGAGCGCCCTTCCTATTCCTTCGCTTCCTCCGGTAATAGCCACCACCTTGTTGTTGAAGAATGACATACGCTGATACATGGTTAAGGAACAAAAGTAACAGACTTCCGAGAGGGAAAAAACTTTCGGTAGGAAAACCTTGAATAAAATTTAAGGTAAAGTTTGGCGCAATATATATTTGCCTTATTTTTGCACCCCCAATACAAACGGGATGATTCCGTAGCTCAGTTGGTAGAGCAATACACTTTTAATGTATGGGTCCTGGGTTCGAGTCCCAGCGGGATCACGAAATGGATATAACGCTTTGCAGGTTTTTTACTTGCAAAGCGTTTGTTCTTTCGGGAACAACCCGGGGCCATTTGTCAAAAAGGCCCTACTCTTCTCCTGCAAATTAATACTAGTTAAACGCTCTGATCAATCCCCTTTTCAGGGGATTTTTTTGCGGCCGGAAACCACCGTTTCAGGTATTGATGTGGACATTAAAATAAGACAACTTTACGCCGTAAAGAAAATGCTTTAATGCTTAAACTTCTTGTTATGAATATCACGAAACAAATAATGACGCTTGTATTGACAATGCTAGCTTTCATAAACGTATCCTGCCAAAAAGCAACGGACAATAATGATCCTGGCGGCGGCAAACCGGCCTTTGAAATATGGATGGGCCTTAAAACCGGTTCAACTGGCAACTGGGCTAATATAGACTG
>JAEUVR010000358.1 GCA_016786785.1 Chitinophagaceae bacterium | reverse complement strand
AGACCCCGTAAAATGAATGCCCGCAAAATCGCGATGGGCAAAACAAACCCTGCCCAATGCCGGTCCATCTACATAGATCAGGTTGATCACGCCGTCGGGAAGGCCGGCTTCCTTAAGAATACGCATGAACAACTGCGCGCTGTATACCTGGGTATAAGCCGGCTTCCAGACCACCGTATTACCGCATATGGCGGCGGAGCTTGGCAGGTTCCCTGCGATGGCCGTAAAATTAAAAGGCGTTATCGCCAACACAAATCCTTCCAGCGGGCGGTACTCCATCCGGTTGTGCACGCCGGGAGAATGACCCGGTTGCTGTTGATATATTTCGCTTAAGAAATGCACATTGAATCGCAGGAAGTCTGCCATCTCGCATACGGCGTCAATTTCTGCCTGGTACGCATTTTTGCTTTGTCCCAGCATGGTAGCGGCGTTCATCGCCCAGCGGTATTTCCCGGCGATCAGGTCGGCGGCCCTCAGGAAAATATTTGCCCGGTTTTCCCAGGACAGCGCCTCCCAGCCGCTTTTAGCCGCCAGGGCCGCCGCGATGGCCTGCTCAACATGGGTCGTATCGCCTTCATGAAAATATCCCAGCAAATGATCCCTCTCATGCGGCGGATGAAGGGCAACCAGCTTTCCTGTCCTTATCTCCTCATTCCCGATATACATAGGAATATCGGCCCGGGTCGACTTAAACTGCTGAATGGTCTTTTTTAGGGCCGCTCTTTCAGGCGAGCCCGGGGCATAGCTCAGCGCGGGTTCATTCTGAGGAAGCGGATAGGAGAAATAACCTAAGTCCATAACATGGCGTTTTGAATGATTTACTCAGGCGCATCCCGTTCATAAGCCTTTAATTTATTATGAAAGCCGTTCTTTGGTAATCTCAAACACGCAGGCTTTTCAAAGTTCAAAAGCCTGCATATCTTATTGAAGATCGCTCGATCGCCAACTATGCGTCTTTCGATTGTTCATCTCACGAAAGCATATAACCGCTTTCTTATTATGCCGTTTCTTTTTCCATCATCAGGTAAGCCTTGATAAACCCGTCCAGTTCCCCGTCCATGACGGGTTGTATATTGCCCACTTCATAATCGGTGCGATGATCTTTGATCATTTTATAGGGATGGAATACATAGGAACGGATCTGCGATCCCCATTCTATTTTTTTCTTGGAGGAATTGGCGGCATTTTTAACTTCCTCTCTTTTACGCATCTCCTCCTCATATAGCCGGCTTTTCAGCATGGCCATTGCCTTCTCGCGGTTTTCGCCCTGCGTTCTTGCCTGCTGGCATTCCACGATTATTCCCGTAGGCTTATGGGTGAGGCGTACCGCCGTTTCCACCTTGTTCACGTTCTGGCCGCCTGCGCCGCCGCTTCGGAAGAATGCCCATTCCACGTCTGCGGGACTAACCTCGATCTCAATGGTATCATCAATCAGTGGATAGACATATACCGAGGCAAAAGAAGTATGGCGACGGGCATTGCTATCGAATGGAGATATGCGGACAAGCCGATGCACCCCGCTCTCCGCCTTTAATAAGCCATAAGCAAAGGGGCCGTCGAATTGAAGGGTAGCGCTTTTAATACCCGCGCTATCGCCGTCCTGCCAGTCTAACTGCGATACGGTAAACCCTTGTTTCTCTCCGTACATGCGGTACATGCGCGCCAGCATCTCCGCCCAGTCCTGGCTTTCGGTGCCGCCCGCCCCGCTGTTGATCTGCAGGATAGCGGGCAGTTCGTCCTCCGGCTTGTTCAAGGCGCTTTTAAACTCTGCTTCTTCTTCGAGGCGGACAGCTTTTTCAAAAGCCTCCCTGGTCTCTTCCTCCATGGCCTCTCCCGCTTTCCAGAAATCGTAGAGCACCACAAAATCCTCCACAGCCGCTTCCGCCTGCTCATAGAGTTTTACCCAATACTCGTTCAGTTGAATGTTCTTGAGTATTTCCGTGGCGCGTTTATTATCGTCCCAGAACCCGGGAGATACCGAAAGTTGTTTTTCCTGGTTTATCTTATCCTGTCTGTTATCGACGTCAAAGAAACCTCCTCAGGACAACAATGCGGTCCCTTATATCCTTAATCTGATCTTGTGTCATAGTTTGCAAAGTTAATGATAAACCATTTATTCTTTTCTGCCGGGAGCAGTCTGGGTATTTGAGGCCATTGCTCAATGTGCATGCGCGAACATCAGACAGCCTCGGTTTTATAATCGCCCCGCGATCTTACCGGGCATGCGCGGGCGGATCAGCGCCGTATGAGGTTCCATAAAAAAGTCCCCATCGGACTTGCCAATGGGGACTTCTATCGAAAATGAACTGTCGGTTAATAATCCATTCCGCCCATTCCCGGAGCGCCGCCGCCATGTACATGGGGCTCTTCTTTTTTAGGTTTGTCGGCGATCACGCATTCTGTGGTCAGCAACATTCCTGCAATAGAAGCGGCATTTTCCAATGCGATACGGGTAACCTTGGTAGGATCGATTACGCCTGCTTTCAACAGGTTCTCATATTGTTCTGAGCGGGCATTGAAACCAAAATCGTTCTTGCCTTCCTTCACTTTCTGGATCACGATCGATCCTTCAATGCCGGCATTTGCCACGATCTGGCGAAGAGGCTCTTCGAGCGCTCTTTTCACGATGGACATGCCAGTCTGTTCGTCTTCAACCTGTCCGCGAACTTTGGCTTCCAGGCTTTCGATAGCGCGGATATACGCAACGCCTCCGCCCGGAACGATACCTTCTTCTACAGCTGCCCTGGTAGCATGTAATGCGTCGTCCACGCGATCTTTCTTTTCCTTCATTTCCACTTCGGTAGCCGCTCCGACATACAGTACGGCAACGCCTCCGGCCAGTTTAGCCAAACGTTCCTGTAATTTTTCCCTGTCATAATCGGAAGTGGTATTTTCTACCTGCGCTTTGATCTGGTTAATGCGCGCGGTGATATCGGCTTTTTTGCCCTTGCCGCCAACGATGGTGGTATTGTCTTTGTCAATCGTTACAGAAGCAGCCTGGCCAAGCGCAGAAAGGTCGGCAGCTTCCAGCTTATGCCCCAGTTCCTCGCTGACCACGGTTCCGCCGGTAAGGATCGCGATATCGGTGAGCATTTCTTTCCTGCGGTCGCCAAAGCCCGGAGCTTTTACTGCCGCTACTTTCAACGTTCCGCGTAATTTGTTTACAACGAGGGTTGCCAGCGCTTCGCCTTCCAGGTCTTCAGAGATGATCAGCAGGGGACGGCCGCTCTGGGCAACTTTTTCAAGGATCTGAAGGATATCTTTCATGGCAGATATCTTCTTATCATAGATAAGGATATAAGGATTCTGCAATTCAGCTTCCATCTTTTCGCTGTTGGTAACGAAATAAGCGGAAGTATAACCGCGATCGAACTGCATGCCTTCCACCACTTCAACAGTAGTATCGGTTCCCTTTGCTTCTTCTACGGTGATCACGCCCTCCTTGCCTACGCGCGCAAACGCTTCGGCGATCAGTTTGCCAATGGCTTCGTCATTGTTAGCGGAGATGGTAGCCACCTGCTGGATCTTTTTGCTTTCGCTTCCAACAGCCTGGCTCTGGCCCCTGAGGTTTTCCACTACAAGGCTAACCGCCTTATCAATACCACGTTTAAGATCCATCGGGTTAGCGCCGGCGGCCACGATTTTCAGCCCTTCGCTGATGATCGACTGCGCCAGTACGGTTGCCGTAGTGGTTCCGTCTCCTGCAATATCTGCAGTTTTGGAAGCTACTTCTTTTACCATCTGTGCGCCCATGTTTTCAATAGGATCTTCCAGTTCGATCTCTTTCGCTACGGTAACGCCGTCCTTGGTGATGGCAGGAGCGCCGAATTTTTTCTCCAGCACTACATTGCGTCCTTTCGGACCCAGGGTAACTTTCACTGCGTTAGCCAGGACATCGACCCCTCTCTTCATTTTATTGCGGGCGTCGATATCAAAAAACAATTGTTTTGCCATATACCTTAATGATTTAAAATGTAATGTAATTTGAAAAGAAGTAAATGCTATTAGACGATGGCGAGAATATCGCTTTCTCTCATAATGAGAAGATCGTCTCCGCCTATCTGGATCTCTGTTCCGGAATATTTTCCGTATAATACAACGTCGCCGATCTTAACGGTGGTCGGTTCATCTTTTTTGCCAGGTCCGGCTGCTATAACCGTTCCGCGCTGAGGTTTTTCTTTTGCCGTATCGGGGATAATGATTCCGCCAGCAGTTTTCTCTTCCGCTTTAGCCGGTTTCACGATTACCCTGTCGTGCAAGGGGGTAACCTTTAACTTGTTAGCCATAGTTTAGCAATTTTTAATTTAAAAGTGATGAATATGCAATGATTTAGACTGCCGGGATAGCAGTCGGCTAAGGTAAACCAATTTTATACCAAATCGTTTTAAAAGCCAATTTTTCATACAATCCTCCCGCTCTGTCAGCTTAACCTTCATTTTATCCAAACCGCCTACCAGCCAATGCCAATTTTTCAGGTAAGCTTGTATTTGAAGGATGCATATGCTATTTTTATCCTTCAATCCTTTCCATGAAAAACAGGCTTCTGCTGATACTGGCCATCCTGGCCGGCTCCTGCTCCAAATCATCCGTTTATCCTCCCGCGGGGGAAGAAGGAGTGGTAACCCGTTTAAAATTTGCCTGCGGAACTTCCTGCGACGCGACGGCATGGGCGCTTAAAATGGGCGACCAGCGCTGGTACGAACCCATCGATCTTCCCGAAGATTTCAGGGTAGACGATCTTCCCGTAACCCTAACTTATAGGAAAACCGGTCTACGGTCGGCCCCGGGCGAAGGAACAGGCGAGGAAAAAGTTTATGTTCTGACCATCTTCAAAAGATAATTCCGGGTTTTCTTTGCGCCGCCAGTTGAAAACCTGTAGCTTTGCGGCCTTAAATAGCTCATTGCATAATGATCAGCAGAAGAAATATCCGGGTTAAGGTATTGCAGACATTGTATTCATTGGAAAGACGGGAGGAAGGACCCAAGCCTGCTGAAGCCGGCAAATTGCTAAAGAAACATTTTGATCAGAGCCGGGAACTGTTGGCATATCTCATTCACTTTATTACGGAAGTAGCGCGCTTTGCAGAAACGGATGCAAAAAACAAGGCTTCCAAACACCTGCCATCCAAGGAAGACCTGGAAGTGAGCACCAAGATCGCAGGGAATCATCTTCTCTGGAAAATCCTCGAACACCCTTCTTACCAGCTTGCCGAAAAAGAATGGAAACCCCAGCTGAGAGATGATTTCGAGCTGATCAAAAAGATCTATCACGAACTGACTACCACGGAAAAATACCGGGAATATATCGCTAAACCATCCAGGGATAAAAAGGAAGAAAAAGAGATCCTGGAATTTATCCTTTCCGACCTGATGCTGCCTAATGAAAACTTCACCGGCTTTATAGAAGAAGAATTCCCCAACTGGGAAGACGACGCAGATATGGCGAGCCTGCTTACCGTCGGTTTCTTGAACAAGCCTTCGGGTCTCGAACTACAGGAACTGATGACGAACGACAAAAAAAAGTTTGCAGAAGATCTCTTATTAACCGCGCTGGAGAAAAAAGAACTGACCCTGGAATATATTGTCCCAAAGCTAAAGAACTGGGACCCCGAACGCATTGCCATTCTCGATATGTTGCTTATGCGCATGGGCGTATGCGAGTTCCTCTTCTTTGAAACCATTCCTCCCAAGGTAACCATCAACGAGTACATCGACCTGGCCAAAGAATACAGCACCGAACAGAGCGGCCACTTTATCAACGGCATACTGGACAATATTCACAAAGAGCTTGTCCAGGGCGATAAAATGCATAAGGTTGCCTTTAAATAAGACGCCGGAAATATGCCGGAGTACTAAATGGAAGACCTCCTCCGGGAGCAATAAATGTATGAAGCAGTTGAACAGGAATGAAATGCTGATCATGCGGTCAAGCTCCCGATAAAGTCGACTTTAAATCCTGATGATATGATAGCTTTGATTAGATTTGCAAAAAAGCGCCTATGCCCAGATTCCTGATTGCCGTCATTTGCTTGTTCATCCTCAGCTGCAACGACAACGATGCAGAACAATATATTCCGCATGAAAACGGCATACCTAAAAAACTGACCGAGATCCAATGGCTGGATTCCGCAAAGAACCTGGGCAAGATCACGGAAGGGCAGAAAGTAGCCCTCTCCTTCCGGTTCAGGAATAGCGGCGAGAACCCCCTGATCATTCAATCCGTACAGCCTGCCTGCGGCTGCACCATCGCCGAATATCCCAAAGAACCCATCGCGCCGGGCGAAGAAGGCGAGATCACCGGAACCTTTAACAGCGAAGGCAGGGAAGGATTGCAACATAAAGAGCTGACGGTATCGGCCAATATTCCCGGCTCCGGCGTCCAAACCGTTTCGTTTGAGGTAGAAGTACAGAAAAAGCCCGGGGCTGCATCCGCTTCTCCCCAATAACCCAACACAATTAAACATTCAATTTATCATTCAATAAACAGCAACTACCATGACTACATTATCCATTTTTCTTCAGGCTCAACAGACATCCCCCTATTATTCCATGATCTTATTAGGAGGTATGGTATTGGTGTTCTGGTTATTTATGATCCGCCCCCAGGCTAAAAAAGCCAAGATGGCCAAACAGTTCCAGGAAAACATGCAGAAAGGCGACAAGATCGTTACCATAGCCGGCATTCACGGGTCGGTAAATAAAGTCAATGAAGACGGCACCATATCGCTGGAAACAAGCCCGGGCAGCTACCTGAAAATAGAAAAAAGCGCTATTTCCATGGAATGGACCGCCCAACTGAATAAAGCGGCTGCGGCGGCTAAATAATTCGGCAGGGATGATCCGATGATATGATTTTCCTTTACCTGATTGAACTCCGGATCGACCTTATGATCCGGAGTTTTTTCTATAAACCTGATACGCTATCAAATGACCCTCAGGATCGGCATAACAGGCGGCATTGGTTCAGGTAAAACAACCATTGCGCGCATATTCGAGACCCTCCGTATCCCGGTATATTATGCCGACGATGCGGCAAAAAAAATAATGAATGAAGACGATTCGCTGAAAAAGCAGATCATTCAGCATTTCGGAAGCGAGGCTTATAAGGAAGGGAAGTTAGACCGCGAATACCTGTCTGCGTTAGTATTCCGGGACAGCCGGCGCCTGACCTTATTAAACTCCATTGTTCATCCCGCTACCATCCGGAACTCAAACCGGTGGATGAAGGAACAATCCGGTCCTTATGCGCTCCGCGAAGCCGCGCTGATCTTTGAAAGCGGCGTACAAGGTCAGCTGGATTATGTTATCGGCGTATCCGCGCCGGCGGAACTAAGGATCCGTCGCGCCATGGAGCGCGACGGCATATCCCGCGAAAAAGTATTGGAAAGGATGGCGCGCCAGATCAATGAAAGCATTAAAATGAAGCTATGCGATTTTATCATCGTCAATGACGAGCGCCAGCCCGTGATTCCCCAGGTCTTACAACTGCACCGGCAGCTTATTGCAATTTCTTCAACGCTTCCGTGATCCTGCTTAATCCCCCTTCGATCTTTTCCATGCTGTTGGCAAAAGAAAGGCGGATACAGTTAGGTTCGCCAAATGCCCTTCCGGTTACGGTAGACACATGCGCTTTGTTCAGAAGATACATACAAAGATCGTCGGCATTGCTGATCGTCTCATTGCCGTCCTTGCGTCCGAAATAGCTGCTGACCTCCGGGAAAACATAAAATGCGCCGTCAGGTTCCGATAATCTTATTCCGGGGATGGCGGACAGCAGTTCTATCACTCTTTTTTTCCTTTTCTTAAATTCTTCCAGCATGGCCAGCGAAGCGTCGAGGCTGGCGTTCAAAGCGGTAATGGCCGCCCTTTGCGTAACTGCCGTGGCGCCGCTGGTAAACTGACCCTGTAATTTCTCGCAGGCTTTTACCACCGCAGGATCGGCGGCCAGATAGCCCAGCCGGTAACCCGTCATGGCAAATCCCTTGCTCAATCCATTGATGAGGATAACCCGGTCTTTCAGCTCGGGGAACTGCGCAATGCTCTCGTGTTTGCCCACATAGTTGATGTATTCATATATTTCGTCAGAAATAATAAATACCTGCGGGTGTTTTTTGAACACTTCTGCCAGCCCTTTCAACTCTTCCTTACTGTATACGCATCCTGTAGGATTGGAAGGAGAAGAAAAAATGAACAGCTTTGTCTTTGGCGTGATAGCGGCCTCCAACTCGGCGGGCGTAAGCTTATAGTCGTTATCAATAGACGTTCTTACCAGTTTAACGGTTCCTTCCGCCATCTTTACGATCTCGGAGTAAGTAACCCAATAAGGCGTAGGGATGACCACTTCATCGCCCGTATCCACCACTGCAAAAACGGCCATGGCCAGGCTTTGTTTGGCGCCTGTGGAGACAATAATATTTTCAGGTTTATAATCCAGGTTGTTATCCCTTTTAAATTTAAAGCAAACCGCTTCGCGGAGTTCGGGGTAGCCTGCCACCGGGGGGTAATGGCTCCAATTGTCCTCCACCGCTTTTTTAGCGGCCTCTTTAATGTGCTGGGGAGTGTCAAAATCAGGTTCGCCAAGGCTCAGGTCGATCACATCGATCCCCTGGCTTCTTAATTCACGGCCGAGTTTAGCCATTTTCAATGTTTCAGGTTCGCTGAAACGATCTAAACGAGAAGATAACTGCATTTGTTGGTTCTTTTTTGGAATGCAAATGTAAGGTGAAGCCGTTGAAAACCCTATCTTTGCCAACTCTAAAAAAATAAATATCATTCAATGAGAGCGCTTGTTAGCATTTTTACTGTTTTACTCATCGCTATATCCGTTTACCAGCTTTCTTTTACCTGGTTCGTGAACAAACACGAAAAGGCCATGAAAGAGACGGCCATGCAACAGGTAAAGCGCGCTTACCCCGACCCTGCCCAAAAATACCCGGGCAACCCCGAAGTGCAGTCCCTGTACCAGGATACCATTGACCATTACTACCAGGAAAGGCTGGAAAAACTTCTCGACAGCACCAACGATCAGAAGATCACCTGGTGGGGGCAATCCTACCAGAAAGCCAAAGAAAACGAATTGTTGCTGGGGCTTGACCTCCAGGGAGGCATTAACGTAACGCTCGACGTGGCATTGGACGGCCTGATCAAAGGACTTGCCAATAACCCCAAGGACCCCATGCTGCTGAAGGCCATTGAAGAAGCGCAGACGCGCAAGCTGAACAGCGATCAGAACTTTATCGATCTTTTTGCAACTTCATTTAAATCGCAGAACCCCACGGTAAGACTGGCTCCCCAATTTGCCAACACCAATAAAAATAAATTAAGCATCAATGCTTCAGACGACCAGGTGGTTTCTTATATCCGGGGACAAGCAAATGCTGCCATGCAGCAGACCTTCCAGGTGTTGACAAGACGTATAGACAAGTTCGGCGTCGCTCAGCCCAATATCAGCTTAGATCAAAACAAAGGCATCATCACCGTAGAACTGGCGGGCGCTACCGATCCCGAAAGGATCAGGAAATATTTGCAATCAACCGCCAACCTCCAGTTCTTTGAGGTATATACCCTCAACGACCAGGTCATGATCGCTGCGATCCAAAATGCCGACAGGGCTTTGGGTACTGCGTTATACGGTTCCAAGGGAACCCTGACGCCCTCTGCAGTCGATTCCGCGGCGCTTGCCGCAGGCGACAGCGCTACAGTCGCGTTGTCTGATAGCGCTATCAGGGCCAGCCAGGCTAATCCCTTATTCAGGGTATTAATGCCCGCCCAACCCTACCAGGACGCTTCAGGCAGACAGAGCTTCGGCTCTTCCATCGGCCGCTCGCTGATCAGCGATACAGCTAAAGTGAATGCCTATCTTAAGATACCGGCGGTTGCCGCCAATTTCCCCGCAAATGCCAGGTTCATGTGGGGAAAACAGGAAAGAGACGCTAATGGAAAGGTTTTGAACTTCCTTGACCTGTACGCCATCCAAACCATTCCCGGAAAAGAAGGCGCCTTACTGGAAGGCTCCGCTATAGAAAGCGCCGATCAGAGTTTTGACCCCATCACCAACGATGTGCTGGTGAACATGAGCATGAATACGGCCGGCGCGCGCATATGGGCGCAGATGACCGAAAGATCGGCCAAAGACAACAGGCCTATCGCCATCGTCCTCGATAATATTGTTTATTCGGCGCCTGTCGCCAGTGAAAAGATCGAAGGAGGCAACTCCAGGATCACCATGGGCAGAGGAGCAAAGAACAATACCCAACTGATCGTGGAAGAAGCGCAGGACCTTGCCAATATCCTCAAAGCCGGTAAGCTCGAGGCGCCGGCCAGGATCGTGCAGGACCAGGTGGTCGGACCAACCCTTGGCCAGGATGCGGTAAATGGAGGCATCCTCTCCTTCTCCATCTCTTTTATCGTCATCTTCATCCTGATGCTGGTCTATTTTAATACCGGCGGTATTGTAGCCAATATAGCGCTTATACTGAACCTGCTGTTTACGATAGGCGTGCTTAGCGCGCTGAAGGCAACGCTCACCGCGCCCGGTATTGCCGGTCTGGTTTTAACTATCGGTATGGCGGTGGATACGAATGTGATCATCTTTGAACGCATCAAGGATGAACTGAACCGGGGAAGCAGCCATGCGCAGGCAGTGAAGCTGGGCTACCACCGCTCTCTCCCGCCCGTGCTGGATGCGCATATCACCACCTTGCTGACGGCCATCATCCTTGCTATTTACGGGCTCGGTCCCGTACTGGGTTTTGCCACTACCCAGATCATCGGTATCCTGCTGTCGCTGTTCTGCGGTATCCTGGTTTCCAGGCTGATCACTGATTTCTATATGAACAAGAACCGTCATTTTAATTATTTTACCAAGGTTTCCAGGCGGGTGTTCAGAAATGCCAATTACAATTTTATTAAGTACCGCAAATATGCTTATGTTATTTCGGTGATCATCTTTCTCCTGGGCCTGGGCACTTTCTTTAACGGATTTAAAGAAGGCGTGGAATTCAGCGGAGGCCGGAGCTATGTCGTGAAATTTGACACGCCGCAGAAATCCGAAGAGATCCGCAGCGCCCTGGAAAAGGTTTTTGACGAATCGCCCATCGTAAAAACATACGGTCCTAACGGCGACCAGTTTGATATCACTACCGACTACCTTATTCACCAGGAAGGGCAGGCTGCCGACTCTGTCGTATTGAATGCATTGTATACCGGCTTAAAGCCCTTACTTCCCGCTACGGTAACCCTTGAGCAATTCACCCAGGGAAATAAATATATCCAGGGCACCAAGCGCGTTGACGCCACCATTTCCGACGACCTTAAAACCGGCGCCAAATGGGCCACTTTCTGGTCAGTGCTGTGTATCACTATTTATATCTTCCTTCGCTTCCGCGACTGGAGATATTCCATCGGAACCCTGGTAGCATTGATGCACGACGTGTTGGTTACGCTTATCGTATTCTCTTACTTTAAGAACATAGTGCCTTTCCCGCTGGAAATAGACCAGCATTTCATCGCGGCCATCCTGACGGTGATCGGCTTCTCCATGAACGATACCGTAGTAGTGTACGACCGTATCAGGGAGTATAGCCACTCTATGAAAAATTCTACCAAAGCGCAGATCATCAATAGGGCCATCAATGATACGTTAAGCAGGACCATCATGACCTCCTTAACCGTATTCCTGACCATCCTGATCCTTTTCCTGGTAGGCGGAGAGGTAACCAAAGGATTCGCCTTCGCTATGCTGATCGGCGTAGTGACCGGCTGTTATTCTTCAATCTTCGTTGCCGCCCCGATCCTGGTGGATTTCAGAAAGAGCCGTGAGTTGGGAGATTCTGTAAGCGTACCGGCAAAGATTTCGGGTAAGCCTCAACCGGCATTAAACAAATAAAAAGCTCAATATATCAGGCCAACGCCTGTCGTAATTAAGCTGTACATAAAAAGGCTGTATCAAAAGTGAAGCGCCCCCCAAAAGTTAGACGCTTTTAGGGGGCCTTTTTTATTTGAATACCTGAGACGGAAATGATTTTCGCATACGCGGGTCGCGGCTCTTTCAAGATTGTTCTGATACTTCCTCTTTTTTATTTATCCGTCCATGCGCCGCTATCATTCCCTTTGTACCTTTACAAGGCATGCTGAGATTTACCGCTATCATATTGAGCAGCTTAAAAATGACCCTGCAGGAATTCAGGTCAAATAAGCTCCGCACATTTCTTTCTCTTTTTGGCGTTACCATCGGCATCTTCTGTATCATCAGCGTGTTATCGACCGTAGGCAGCCTGGAGCAGGCGATACAGAAGGATATTAAGTCGCTCGGCAGCAATACCGTATATATTGATAAGTGGGAATATGCGGGCGGGCAGGATTATCCCTGGTGGAAATATGTTAACAGGCCAACGCCCCGTTCTTCCGAAATAGAACTGATAAGATTAAAGGTTCCTGCGTTACGGCATATCGCTTTCGAGATGGATTTCCAGGATAATATTGAGTTTAAGGATGATCGGCTTACCAACGTAATGTACTATGGTATTTCCAGGGAATTTTTTGATATTCAGCCGCTGGATATCGCATCAGGAAGGTCGCTGCAACCCAGGGATTATGACCAGACCACCAATGCAACGCTCATCGGATATACCGTTGCGGAACAACTGTTCGGGAAGCCGGAGAATGCCATTGGCAAGCAGCTCACACTGAGGGGCGGTAAGATCGCAAACGTTGTAGGGTTGATCAAAAAGCAGGGAAAGAGCATCATGGAAATATGGCAATTCGACAATGCCATCATCGTGACCAGCGGTTTTTTAAACCAGATGGCGGAAGAAAAAAATGCCAGCCCCAAAATTATCGTACAGGGCAGGCCGGACGTATCGATGGAGATGCTTCGCGATGAATTAACCGGCGCCATGAGATCATTAAGAAAGCTAAAACCCGCGCAGGCCGATAATTTCAGCCTGAATGATATTGATGCATTCAGCGCTTTTGCCGCTGATATTTTCACCAATGTAAATATAGGAGGATGGGCTATCGCCTCCTTATCGCTCATCGTTGGCATGTTTGGAGTGGCCAATATCATGTTTGTCACCGTCAGGGAAAGAACTCCGCAGATAGGGCTTAAAAAGGCCATCGGCGCCAGGCGATCTACCATCATGACGGAGTTCCTCCTTGAATCGGCGGCGCTTTGCATTGTAGGGGGATTGATAGGCCTTTTACTGGTATTCGTGCTGGCTAAAATATTTTCAGCGTTCAGCGGATTCCCGATCATCGTGTCGCCCGGCGTTATATTGCTGGCGTTTGGCATCTGCATAGGAGTAGGCGTACTGGCAGGCATTATCCCCGCCTCCATAGCTGCCAAAATGGACCCGGTAACGGCGATAAGGTCGAAATAGACGCGCTCTTTCTTAACTTTGCCGAAATTTCTTACTTGAGCATTACCCTTCTTGCCATAGAATCTTCCTGCGATGAAACCTCGGCGGCTGTTTGCCGCGACGGCGCCATTCTATCGAATATTATTGCCAGTCAATCTGTACACGAAAAATATGGCGGCGTGGTTCCGGAGCTGGCCTCCCGGGCGCATATTCAACATATCGTCCCGGTAGTAGACCAGGCCCTTAAAAAAGCTTGCTGCAGCGTGGATGAACTTGACGGCATTGCCGTTACCAAAGCGCCGGGATTGATCGGCTCCCTGCTGATCGGCAGCCAGTTTGCCAAATCCTTAAGCCTGTCGCTGGACATTCCCCTGATCGGCGTACATCATATGCAGGCGCATGTGCTGGCAAACCTTATTGACGCGCCGCGTCCTGAATTTCCTTTTCTATGCCTGACGGTCAGCGGCGGGCATACGCAGATCGTATTGTGCGAATCGGCATTGAAGATGCAGGTCATCGGGGAAACCATTGACGACGCCGCCGGGGAAGCGTTTGACAAGTCGGCCAAGATCCTGGGCCTGCCTTATCCCGGCGGCCCCTTAATAGATAAATATGCGCAAAGCGGCGACCCTAAACGGTTTCCTTTTCCGGAACCCCAGATACCCTCCCTGGATTTCAGTTTCAGCGGCCTTAAAACTTCCATACTTTATTTTATCCGCAAGGAAGAATCCGCCGACGCAGACTTTATTAAAAATAATTTAGCAGATATCTGCGCTTCCATTCAGCAGCGGATCATCTCTATATTGCTCATTAAGCTACGTAAGGCGGCGAGGCAAACAGGCGTACGCGATATTTGTATTGCCGGAGGCGTTTCCGCCAATAGCGGGCTACGAAAAGCCTTCCAGGAAATGGGAAAAAAGGAAGGATGGAATACGTATATACCGGCTTTTGAATACTGTACGGACAATGCCGCCATGATCGCGATCGCTGGCTATCATCAATTCCTTGCCGGAAAGAGCGATCCTTTAGATATGCGGGTAAGCGCGCGCGCCGAATGGTAAGATTCTTGGAGGACTAATATGGCCAACAATTATTTTCAGTTCAAACAATTCATCATAAAGCAGGACAGGTGCGCAATGAAAGTCTGCACCGACGCCTGTATCCTTGGCGCATGGTTTGCCAGGCAGATGAAAAACGTTTATTCCGTTCTTGATATTGGCAGCGGCAGCGGCCTGCTGATGCTGATGCTTGCGCAACGATCAAACGCGGTCATACATGGCATAGAGATAGACCCGGGCGCCGTTGAACAGTCAATGGAAAACATCCGTCAAAGCGGGTTCGCACACGCCGCCCCTACTCCTTCCAATAAACTGACCAACCTCCCAAGCAAGCATACGCAGACCCATATCCCCAATGATCAAACCGCTAAAAAGACCGGTCTGCTATTTACCAACGAAAATACATTCGCAGCAGCGCCTTCAGAAAGACTTTTCATTTTTCATGGCGACGCCCGTCATTATGCTTTTCCGACGCAGTATGATTTTATCATCAGCAATCCCCCCTTTTATGAAAATGATCTGCAGTCGGCCTCGGACGCTAAAAATGCAGCCAAACATAGTACAAATCTGGACTTCAGGGAACTGCTGGCCATCATTGACAACAATTTGTCCGCCGCCGGAACCTTCGGCGTTTTGTTGCCGTTTTATCGACGGGAAACATTCGACCAACTGGCTTCGGAGGCAGGTTTTAAGCCGATCAGCAGGTTGTTCGTAAGGCAATCTCCCGACCATAATTATTTCCGCGCCATTTTACATTATGGGAGAAAGCGCTCAGCCAAGGACGGATCGGACAACTCAGATGATTTAACCGAAGCAGGGAATGAGCATCCATCGGTTCTTAAGCTCCTGCAGGATATGCCAGGATTTTCAGTCGTTGACAACATAGCGGGGGTAGATGTAATGAAGTCGAAAAAAAAATATCGGCCAGGATACTTGGCTCATACCGGGAATGAATATTTGCATCAAGCCCCTGCCGCGCCGCAGTATGAGTTAACCATTAAAGAAGAAAAAGCGCTTTACAGCCCAGCCTTCACCGTATTGCTGAAAGAGTATTACCTGCATCTGTATTAAATTCCGGTTTTTAGTATTTCCTAAACCTTTTATAGCTCATGGGCTTTTCGCATAAGTCGCTACATGAATACATAAAGAGCGTTCTTTCAGACCCCAGGTTTCACTCTTAACGCTTTATGAGACCGCAGGTAAGAATTCAAGATAAGTCGCAACTGTCAAGCCCGCCATTATATTGTATCTTTGTATATAAGGAAACCTTCAAAAACCGAAAGACTGTATGGGGTTTCCGGCTCGATTACCTGTCAAAGCTTCCTGTCAATCCTTATTAAAATGGCGCGTATGCGGTGGATTTTGAAAATATTAAAGAGCCTGTTTGTCCGAAAAAAGAGTTGTTGCCGGTAAATGCTTCGGATTCAGGAAAAATATATCCGGCTCATTTTGGACGATAGCATGCTAATGCGTAATATTGCCTCCCCTAACAATGCCCAGATGGCGGAACTGGTAGACGCGTCAGACTCAAAATCTGGTTCTCGCAAGGGAGTGCAGGTTCGATTCCTGTTCTGGGCACCTGATCATCAATAAACTAAAAAGGTTCACATTCGTGAACCTTTTTAGTTTATCAAAATTTGCAAACAAAGACTTTAACTTACTCAAATTGAGATTTTCTGCAAATGATCGCAGGAAAGTGAAAGAACTATCGTTGCAAAATTAATTACGGCTTTGCTTTCTTAAACGACATACAATAAAAACCCTACCCGGATAAAGCAGGTTTTAAAAATTCAGCATGAAGTTTATTACATTTTTATTCTATTGCTGAAAACCGTGCATTGAATTTATACGGTCCGATCTTTTTCGTTTTGACATACTCAATTACTTCCGGGCGGATGAAATAAACCCTGCTTCATCCTTACCGCTCCAGCCACAGTTTGAATTGCGGCATTTTAATCCGGCTCACGATGACTTCCGCATCACGGTCGCGTTTCAGGATGATTTTTGCTTTTTCATTGAAATGCTTGTGAATGGTTTCAATGCTGTGGATATGTAAAATATACTGCCGGTTGACACGGAAAAAATATTGCGGATCGAGCTGCTCTTCCAGTTCTTCCAGGGTGTATGGAACGGAAATCACACTGCCATCCAACAGCCGGAAATGAACGATCTTATGTTCCAGGAAAATGTAATCAATCGTTTCTACCGGGATCATTTTATAGGTCTCGCGGTAATGCAGCAGAAACCTGCTTTTGTAATTCCTCTTCTGTGTTTGCAGCATCTCCACGATGGCCCCGATATCATCGCCGGAAAATTGTGGCTGAATGCGTTTCACCTTTTCCAAAGCTTCCGCCAATTCTTCTTTTTCAATCGGTTTAAGCAAATAAGCCGCGCCATACACTTTAAATGCCTGCAAAGCATATTCATCATAAGCCGTGGTAAAAATCACGGGCGACTGGATGTCGGTTTGCTTAAAAATATCAAACGATAAACCATCTGCCAGGCGAATATCCATAAAAATCAGGTCGGGTTTGGGATGCGCGCTCAACCATTCGACGCTTTCCTGAATAGTAGGTAAAATGGCGAGCAAATCAGTATTGTCATCCAGCTTTTCCACCAGGCTTTTCAACAACTCAGCGTTGTAATGTTCATCTTCTATAATCAAATACTTCATAGCTCCGTTTAAATATTTAGCAAAGGCAATCGCACTTCGAAAACAGTTTCTGTCATTACAATTTCCGGCGGCATTCCTTGCAGTAACTGATAGCGTTCACGGATATTTTTAAGCCCCATCCCGGTCGTTTTATAATCAATATTGATCGGTTGCAGATTGTTTTTCACAGCGATAATTCCATCCCCCACACTTTCGATGGTCAGGTATAATGGCTGTTTCAAAGTTGAAATATTATGTTTGATGGCATTCTCCATCAACAGTTGCAGCGTTACCGGCGGAATGGCTTTTGTCTTGTCCCTTTCATTGATGCTCATTGTCAATTGAATACTTTCTCCGTGCCTGATCTTAATGAGATGAAAATACATTTCTACAAATTTCAGTTCTTCTTCCAGCGCCGCCACATCTCTTTTACCGGTGGTTAAAATATAGCGATAAACTCTTGAGAGATTGGACAGAAATTCCTGTGCAGATCTCTGATCGGTTTCTATGAGTTGTGTGAGAATACTGAAATTATTAAATAAAAAATGCGGATCTAACTGCAGCTTCAACACTTCTAACTCCGATTGCAGGGCGTTCTCTTTCAATTGAAGCGCGTGTATTTCGAGCTTGTTGCTTTCAATGACTTTGGCTTTCCACTGTTCAAAAAAGTAAAACGAATTGTAAAAACTGTTGACAAAAGCCGCCACCACAATATTAACAACCAGGTAATTTCGCAGTCCCAATTCTATTTCCTTGCTGGTTTCCGATGGCTCGGGCCAAATCCATTCGTATACCACATCTTCGAGCGACAACAGCAGGAACATACAAACGGTTACTACGCAGGTGGTGAGAAGAAAATAAGCCAAAACATTGTTTCTGAAAATCAGCTTGCGATTAGCCCAACCGGAAAGTAAGGCAATGATCCAGAAAAGAATGGCATACATCACGATACCTCCCATAATGGTGAACGCTACCTCCCACCACTTCGCTTCGGTATAAAAATCCCACCAGCTACTTTGCGGATTGAGCAGGTATTGGATAAGGTTCGCCAGCGCCAACGAAACCAATACGCCGCTCCAATGGAAAAACCTGTTCCACCGCTGCCTCACCGGGACTGTATCAATCATTTTCATTTAATTTCCGCCTAATGATTTATATAAAGCAATGTACGCATTTGTCTCCTTTTGAATAACCAGCGTATGCGCCAATGCTGCCTGCAGATAACTCTGCTGCACCGTCAGCACTTCGAGGTAATTGGCTTCGCCGTATTTATATAAGATCTGCGCATCGGCAATCGCTTTGTTCATTGCCGTTTTCCGGTTGTTAACTTCCGTCATTTGTTCTTTGATGTACGTAATGTTGCTCAGCGAAGCGCTGACTTCTTCCACACCCATCAACACCGATTTCCTAAAGTCGTGCACGGCCGCTTCTCTTTGATGCAAAGCCTGTTCGTAGGCAGACCTGATGCTCCGTTTGCTGAAAACGGGCTGCGTTAATCCTGCTGCTGCATTTCCGAATAACGATGCCGGAATAGAGAACCAATTGCTCGCTTTGATGGCGTTAAGACCGCCCTGCCCGGTGATTTTGAGCGTAGGATAAAATTCCGTTCTGGCAATGCCCACCCTTGCATTGGCGGCCTGCAATTCAAATTCCTTTTGTTTGATATCGGGACGATTGGCGAGCAAATCCATCGGAACCCCCGCCTCCAATTCGGTTAAAAATGCTTTGTCTTGCAGCGATTGCGCACGTTTTACCGCATCGGGATAAGCTCCCGCCAGGGTTTGTAAGGCATTTTCCTGCGCTTTGATGCTGGTTTTGATTTCAGGGATTAATGCCCTGGTTTCTGCCAGTTGCGCTTCGGATTGTTTGATTGCCAAAGACGTCGCCTCGCCCACAGAATACTGTGTTTTCAGCATTTGTAAAGTTTCCCGCATACTTTTTTCTACTGATTGCGTAATGCGTAGTTGCTCATCCAAACTTAGTAAATTATAATAAGCTTGCGCGGATTGTCCAATCAACTGAATGCGTAACGCTCTACGGTTTTCGGCTAAACCGAGATAACCAGACATAGCTTCTTCCCGTTGTCTTTTTAGTTTGCCCCAAAAATCAATATCCCAGGAAACGGATGGCGCAAAATTGTATTCCTGAAAGATAAGTCCGCCGGCAAAAGAACCAACCATACTGTTTTTAGAAAGCCGCTGCACTCCGGCATTGACCTGCAGGTTAATATCCGGCAGGTAATTCAGTTTTACACTTTTCAGCATTGCTTCGGCAGCCAGCATTTGTTCGGCGACGATCTGCAGATCTGAGTTTCGCGCCATCACCTGATCCAGGATTTCCTTCAATAAGGGATCGTTAAAATATTGCTGATAAGACGGGATTTCCTGCGCCTTTTTCTCTGTTTTTACCGGGAGATGATCAAAGGTTCCGGGAAGGTTGAGTTCCGGCCTGGAATAGTCCCTGGTAACTTTGCAGGACTGTGCCAAAACAAGCAACAGCAATCCGGCGCCGATATTTTTTATGAATAGCTTTTTCATCAATCTTAATTTTTACTGCCTGAAACTTTTTCCTGCAAACGCTGAAAAATCATATACAACACGGGAATGATCAGCAAGCCTAATAACACGCCGCTCAACATTCCGCCTGCGGCGCTGATGCTGATGGACTTATTTCCAATCGCGGTTCCGCCTTTGGCAAACATCAGCGGGATTAATCCTGCCACGAATGCAAAAGAGGTCATCAAAATCGGGCGAAGACGCATTCTGGCTCCGGCAATACCCGCCTCGAAAATCGTCAATCCGGCTTTGCGTTGCTGTATCGCAAACTCCACAATCAGGATGGCATTTTTGGCCAGCAGGCCGACCAGCATTATCAAGGCGATCTGCACATAAATATTGTTATCCAGCCCGGCAAACCCGGTAGCGATGAATACGCCCAGGATACCCGTAGGTAAAGACAGCATCACTGCCAATGGCAGCAAATAGCTTTCGTATTGAGCAGCCAAAAGAAAGTACACGAACAAGATGCTTAGCCCGAAAATGAAAATCATCTGCGAACCTGATTTTCGTTCCTGCAGGCTCAGCCCGTTGTATTCATAGCTATAACCTTTGGGCAATTCTTTTTGCAGCGCTTCATCGATAGCGCTCATCACTTTCCCGGTGCTGGCTCCGTTGCCGGCATTCACATTCACGGTGATGCTGTTGTACAGATTGTAACGACTGATACCTTGCGGTCCGAACACTTTTTTGAGCGTTACCAGGGTGGAAATCGGAACCATTTGATTGAGATTGTTGCGGATCATAATATTGTCCAGCGAGGCTTCATCTTTCCGGAATTCGGCTTCGGAACGGACATTCACCCGGTACAGCCTCCCAAACCGCACAAAATCTGTAGTCTGCGAGCCGGTCAGATACAATTGCAGGGCATCCATTACTTCTTTTGGCGTTAAGCCCAATTGTTGTGCCTTGTCTTCGTTCAAGACCACTTCATACTGCGGGTAATCGCTTCTGAACGTGGTAAAGGCCATCCCGATTTCCGGGCGTCTGCCCAGGGCTTCAATCACCTTATTGCTGACCGTTTCAAAATCGCTGATATTGCCTGACATTCTATCCTGCAACACAAATTCGACGCCGCCGGTATACCCAAATCCTTCCACCGCAGGATTACGGAAAATCAGAAACTCACCCCTGATCTTGCCTTTCATTTCATCTTCGATTTTATGCATCACGTCGTTGATATCGGAAACCGCGCCACGGTCTTTCGGGTTTTTCAGCGTGATGAAGCCCATTGCCGCATTGGGCGAAGCGCCCGAACTGAAAAGGCTGAAACCCGAAACGGTACTGATGCTCTTTACTTCCGGCATTGCTTTCACCAGCTCCGTTGCTTTTTCCATTTCCCTGGTGATAAACTGAAGGTTAGCGCCCGCCTGCAGATTGACTACGAAGGTCAGGTTGTTATCGTCCTCTTCGGGTACAAAACCTTTTTGTGCATTATTCATCAGCAGGAAAGCCGCTAATGAAATCAGCAGCAAAGCGCCGATGGCAATGATTTTTCTTTTGGCCAGGAACTTTACCGCATTGGTATATTTTGTAGTTAATTTTTCAAAGCTCGCATTAAAAGCATCGGCAAACCGTTGGGTAAATTTCCGCTTTTCGCCGCCTCCGCCGTGATGGTGATTTTTTAATAATAAAGCACACAAAGCAGGACTTAACGTCAACGCATTGACGGCTGAAATAAGGATGGCAATGGCTAAGGTATAGGAAAATTGCTTGTAGAAAATACCAGCCGGGCCTTCCATAAAGCCTACGGGCAAAAACACGGCCGACATTACGAGCGTAATGGAAATAATCGCTCCGCTGATCTCGCTCATCGTTGAAACGGTTGCGGTCCGGGCATTTTCCCCGGTGTGCTGCATCTTGGCGTGAACGGCTTCCACCACTACAATCG
Source organism: Chitinophagaceae bacterium (assembly GCA_016786785.1). Lineage (GTDB taxonomy): Bacteria > Bacteroidota > Bacteroidia > Chitinophagales > Chitinophagaceae > Flavitalea. The sequence goes on along the minus strand of JAEUVR010000358.1, from coordinate 6,932 downwards.
CATCATCCACCACAATCCCGATGGCGAGCACCAAAGCGAATAAGGTCAGTACGTTGACTGAAAAGCCAATCAAATAGATGAAAAAGAAGGTTCCGATAATGGAAACGGGTACTGCTATTGCCGGGATGATGGTGGAACGGAAATCCTGGAGGAAAACCAATACTACGATAAATACTAAAACGAAGGCTTCGATCAGGGTGGATTTCATCTGCGAAACGGAAGTATCCAAACGGTCTTTCATATTCTGGATGATCTCGAATTTGATACCATCGGGAACACTTTTCTGGAAGCTGGCCAACGATTTATTGACTTCAATCGCAATGTCATTGGCATTGGAACCACTTGCCTGGAGTACCGCAAATACTACGGAAGGCCTTCCGTCGGTATAGGTATCGCTCGAATAATTGGACAATCCGAATTCCAGCCGGGCAACATCGCCCAGGCGCAAAATAGAACCATCAGTTTTGGAGCGAAGGATGATCTTTTCAAATTCTTCGGGTTTGTTCAGCTTGCCTTTGTAACGCAGCACATATTGCAGCGAGGCATCGGTTTCTTCACCCAGGCTGCCGGGAGAAGCTTCAAAACTATACTGCTGGATGGCGGTTTCCACATCGGCAGGCACCAGGCCATAAGATGAAAGCTTGGTGGGGTTAATCCATACCCGCACCGAATATTCCTTGGAACCGAACAAGCTCACATTACCCACGCCGGGAATACGTTTCAGCTCGGGAACAAGGTTGATGTTGGTATAGTTTTGCAGGAAAGCTTCATCATATTTTTCCGGCTTTTCGCTGTTGATGTTCACAATCATCAAATAGCTGGTCTGCTGCTTGGTGGTGGTCAGTCCAAGACGGATGACTTCCTGCGGAAGCTGCGCATTAACCTGTGCTACCCGGTTTTGTACATTCACCGCTGCCTGGTCGGGATTGACCCCCTGCTTGAAAATAATGGTGATGGAAAAGCCGCCGTCGTTGGAAGCGCCCGAAGTCATGTACTGCATATTCTCCACGCCGTTGATGGCCTGCTCGAGCGGCGTCACTACCGAACGGATAACGCTTTCTGCATTGGCTCCGGGATAGGTTCCTGATACAAAAACCGTAGGTGGCGCAATCTCGGGGAACTGCGTCATCGGAATTCGTAATAATCCCAAAATCCCCAGCATCACCAGTATAATGGAGATGACCGTAGCAAGTACGGGTCTTTGTATAATTGTCTTTAGCATTTTCCAGTGAATTTTATTGAACGGATTTGGGCTTAATGATACTGTTTTCAGGAATGCTTGCGAGCTCATTCGCAACAATCCGGTCGCCGGGTCTGAAGCCTGATTTCACGATATAAAAATCACCCGATTTGGTATAGTTCTTTAAAGCGACACGTTCCATTTTACCGGCGCTGTCGAGCAATCCTACAAACAATTTATCCTGCACTTCGTAAGTTGCCGGCAGCGGAATTTTGAAGACATTGTTTTCAAAAGTTTTCAGCACAATTCTGCCTGTGTTTCCGGTTCTTAGCAAACTTTCCGGGTTAGGAAAAGAAGCACGCAGCATCACCGAGCCGGTAGTGGCATCGAATTGCCCGTCCATCATATCAATTTTTCCCACGTGGTTGTAAGGATTTCCATCTGCCAGTAACAGGGTTATATCCCGGAAACTTTTCAGTTTTTCCAATAAGCTGACTCCCGGGCGGGAAGCATTTATTTTCAGTATTTCATTTTCGGGAAGTGAGAAGTAGGCGTAGATTTCACTCACCTGCGATAAAGTAGTCAAAGGTTGTGCATCATTCGGTCCGACCAATGCGCCCAAACGATTGGGAATACGACCAATGTAACCGCTGACCGGAGCTTTCACCACCGAAAATCCCAGGTTAACGTCAGCAGAAGCGACTAAAGTTTGCTGTTGTTTTACAGCGGCTAAAGCATTGTCATAATTGGTTTTGGCTTTCTGGTATTGAAAATCGGCCACTACTTTATTTTCGGTCAGCACTTTGTATTTATCGAGTTCCAATTGTGCCGCAGCCAATTGTGATTTTGCCATTGCCAGCGAAGCCAAAGCGGTATTTTTCTGCTCCCGGTACACGCTGGCATTAATGCGGAACAAAGGTTGCCCGGCTTTCACAAAAGCGCCCTCATCCACATAGATCTTGTCAATATAACCGCTGATCTGCGGACGAAGCTGGATATTGTCTTTTCCCTGCAAGCTTGCCGGGAAGGTCTGATCGATTACTGCATCTCCTGGTTGTAAACTTATAACTTCTGCCTGTACGGTTTCAGGTTGCTGTTGCTCATTGTTTGCAGCATTGCCGCAACCTTGCAGCGTATATATTAAAACCAGCAATAGAACGGCAATAATGATTTTTGGGCTCATGAAACGCTTCATTAATTCTTATATTTTAAATATTTCCAATGGTAAAATTAGAAAGCGTTTAACCCTATATTTTTGTAATAATAACTGAAGCGAAGAAATAGGGAAGTGAAGTGAGGAAAATGAAAGGTTGGGCTTTATGGAGTTATTATAAGGGATGAAATAATTTACCTATACCTAAGCCGCTATTGCTGAATTAAGTTGAATGGAGGATTGGTTAAGGTTGCCGCTAGCGGTATGGTTTGGCGGTTCAATTTCTGTTCCGGGCGCTTGATCATCAATAAGCTAAAAAGGTTCGCATACGTGAACCTTTTAGCTTATCAAAATTTCCAAACAAAGACTTTAACTTACTCAAATTGAGATTTGCTGCATTATAACTTTACCTTAATTCCCCCATTTACCACAAAACCATCCACCGGCGCATAAATATCCCGGAAAACCGGATTGTCTATCGGGCCGGTATAGATGGTATCAAACCTTGTCTGGCGGGTATTACTGAAATTTTCAAAGTTTATGAAAAAAGAAACATGCTCCAGGAACATTGAGGGAGCGGCTGTTACTACCAGCTTTTGAAAAACAGGATCGGTCGAAGCGGCGCTATATCTTGCGCTATAACAAACACAACCGTCCAGCAAGGCAATTACCTTCGTATTTAAGGGTCGTTAATGACCATGCAGCCGGTAAAAGGTTGTAAATGATGATTATAATAATTGCTATCTTTATGACGCAGGAAATAACGTGGAAAAACTTGTATTATTGGGATAAGCGATGAAACATCAATGATGCAATATCCATAAGTAAGAAAATATTATTCGGAGTTAACATTAACTTTCAAAATTTTAAATAATGAAATTATTTAATTAGGTTTTTGACCTCGCGATAATTTGGTTAATTTCCGACAGAAAATGAAAGCAAAGGGAAATATACTACAAAATGTATTATTGGTTGGCGTAATGGCGCTTTTTATGTTGTTATCGCGCCACACAACGCCCGATGTGAACGCACAGAATCTCAACGGTAAATATGGCCTGAATAATTATAATACGCCAGAAGTGGTAGAGGAATTACAGTATATAGAAAAGAATATAAAGCCTTTACTACCCAAACCCGAAACCCGCATTTTAATAACGGGTTCTACTGCCGGAATTGGGCAATTAGCAGCAAAGACTTTGATTGCAAAAGGATATAAAGTGGTCGTTCACGCCCGAAACCAAAAACGGGCGGAAGATGTCAAAAGAGATTTACCCGAAGCAGAAGCCGTAGTAATTGGCGATTTATCCGACTTAAATCAGGTAAAAAGATTAGCGGAAGATATTAACGCGTTAGGTAAATTTGACGTAATTATACACAACGCAGGAACTTCATCCGGGGGCGATACGGTTTTTAAGGTCAACTCTCTTGCTCCCTATATTTTGACCAGCCTTGTACATAAGCCAAAACGGCTTATCTATGTCAGTTCAGACCTGCATAAAGGCGCTCGCCTGAATTTGGAAAATATGCAAAGTAGCGCGCCAAACATCGGTTATGCCGAAACAAAATTGCATATATTCCTATTCGCCAAAGCGGTAGCAAGGAAATGGAGAGATGTGAAAGTGAATACCATTACGCCGGGTTGGGTATCCACAAAAATGGGCGGAAGCAATGCGCCAGACAATCTCCGCTTAGGCTATTCAACGCTTGTTTGGCTGGCTGAGGGAAAAGATAAAGCCGCGCAAACTACGGGACAATACTTTTTTCAGAGCAGGATTGAACCGAACTACAACAAAATTGTAGACGACATCGCTTCGCAGGACGCCTTATTGAATGCTTATTTTAAAGTAACCGACATACCTTTTCCAGGAAATTAAAGGATATCTTTTACCTCTTTCTCAATCCTGTTCCGGTTGCGGGAAGTGAAAGCGTCTTTAAGTCTATAGTTATCAGCCAAAAATATCGGGACTGTTCAATTTTGTTTTTATTCCTATCTTTGCCGGGCATTTAAAAGACAGTAATATGCGGATAGCTCATATCATTCTCCTTTCAGCCAGAACCAGGTAAGGACTCCCCCATTGTAAATACACAATCGGCCTCGCCGGCCCGCGCCATCTTGTTTACCTTGATTTTATGATTTCCCAACTGAACCCCAAGCTCTGTTTGTCAGGGAAAGCTTTTCGAGGGATGTTTGGCGAGCACTGCAAAAGAAAGTCAAGGCTTACTCTCTAGGGCGACGGGCCTTTATCATCCGGTCCGGAACAGCGGCGTTTATGGCATTCGAGGCAACAGCGCGGTATCAGCCGCCACGGACAGATCATACGGCAGTCGAGGAAACTTTAAATTAAACGAATACAGATTCATAAGAGACAAACACATGAATAACTGGAAAAGAACATTTGCGATCATATGGACAGGACAGTTTTTTTCTATCCTGTCGAGCTCGATAGCCAATTTTGGCATCATCATCTGGCTCAGCATAGAAACGGGATCAGCTGAAACGCTGGCCTATGCCGCTATTGCCGGCTTACTGCCTCAGTCGTTGCTGGGGCCGTTCAGCGGCGTATTCATCGACCGTTGGGACAGGAAAAAAACCATGATACTCGCAGATGGGTTTATTGCCATCTGCACCCTGGGAATATCCCTGATGTTTTTCTTTAAATCGATTGAGCTATGGTATATCTACCTCTTGCTGGCGCTGCGATCTGTCGGCACGGCTTTTCATATGCCTGCCATGCAGGCTTCTGTTCCCCTACTGGCGCCGGAAAGCGAGCTGCTGCGTATTGCCGGCATCAATCAATCTATCCAATCGGTATCGAATATCGCCGGCCCCGCCCTGGCTGCGTTGGCTTTGGGCATGATGGATATCGGCGTATTGTTGCTCTTTGATGTAGCCGGGGCCGGTTTCGCGATCGTTTCCCTATTGTTCGTTAACATACCTAATCCTAAAAAAGAAACGGAGGACCGGGGCCGCCTCAGCGATATCTTCCGCGAAATGCGCCTGGGCATAAAGGAGATCACCCGGCTCCGGGGTATAGCGCTGATCTTTTTCTTTTCGATGCTGGTCATGTTCTGCATTATGCCCGTAGCCGTAATATTCCCCCTCATGACGCTGGAACATTTTAAAGGAACAACCTTCCAGATGAGCATGATCGAAGCCGCCTGGGGAGTGGGTATGCTATTGGGGGGATTGCTGGTCGGCGTCATAAAATGGCCCTTCAATAAAGCGCTCGCGATTAATCTGATGCATGTGATCCTGGGATCCACGTTGGCGCTTTCGGGAATGCTTCCCCCCAGCGGATATCTCCTGTTCGTGGTATTAACGGGATTGGGAGGCGCCGCCGCTACGGTGTATCAGTCATGCTTCACAGCAATCATCCAGCAAAAGCTAAACCCGGCTATGCTGGGGCGCGTCTTCTCCCTGTATTTCAGCATCTCCTTCCTGCCTTCGCTCCTGGGCCTGCTGGGAACAGGATTCCTGGCCGATGCAGTGGGACTGCCGCTAACATTTATCGCGCTCGGGGGACTTATCGTACTGATCGGACTGCTGTGTTTTGGCATTCCGGAGATCACAGCGATGGGCAGGGATGAAAACAGCGATGAAGAAAATGCCGGCTCCGCCCCTGAAAACCCGGTAACATAGTTATGTATTAAGAATAGGAGGAAGCGCCTATACCAAAAGCAAGAAAAAGTAGTAGGCTTTTAAAAAAAAAATTTAACCTACTGACATACTGTTGTCACATCGCGCTGATAGTTTTGGGATACACTATCAAAAACAAACATTATGCAAACAAATCAGCGCCAACCCATCCTCACAGCAGAAGAATTATTAAACAACTGGCAAGGCCACCGGGGCCTCACCCGCCGGGTAATCGAAGCATTTCCGGAAAAAGAACTTTTTACATTTTCTATAGGAGGAATGCGCCCCTTTGCCGACATCACAAAGGAATTACTGGCCATTGAAGCGCCCGGACTGAAAGAGATTGTTACCGGTAAAACCAATCCTCTGGTAGAAGAAAACAATGCGCTCAAAACCAAGGCCGACCTGCTCAATGCATGGGATGAAGCAACCGAGCAGATCAATGTGTACTGGAAGCAGATAGCGCCCGAAGGGTTTCGCCGTGTTTTCAAGCTTTTCGGTCAGTATGAAGCGCCTGCCATTAACAGTATATTTTATGCTATCGATAACGAGATCCACCATCGCGGACAGGGATATGTATACCTGCGGGCCCTGGGTATTGAGCCTCCTTATTTCTGGGAACATTAAATCATTAACTCCGCATCCGGTCTATTTAGCGCAAGCCTGTTTTGCAGATGGAGCTTTTATCTGTTCTGCGCCAACCAGGCTTGCGCTTTACCGATTAGCATACTGTCCGGCAGTAAGGAGGGAAGCGATAGCGACCCGCCGTGTCAGAGTCGCCGGGCAATTTTCTTCAGCAGCGCGGCCACTTCGTTTTTTAAGCTCTCCGGCTCTATAATTTCGGCCTGGTCGCCGAACATGAGGTACCATCGGCAAAAAAAATCGTCATCCAGTCCAACCATAAACGCCATCTCCACCATCTCTCCCCTATCCTCTTCCGAAATAAAACCATAGTACTGCCT
>JAEUVR010000355.1 GCA_016786785.1 Chitinophagaceae bacterium | reverse complement strand
ATGACATGAGCTATCGTTATCCGCGGAATAACTGGCCCTATTCATCTTATTACGGCCGCCCTAATTACCAGCGGTTCAACAATCCTGTCATGTGGGGAACCGTAGGCTCTCCTTTTTTCTGGAACTGGATGTACAGGTAACCGTATTCCTCAAGAGGGTTTTATCTGAATATGTCTCTATGATCCGGATTACGCTACGCCGATCGTCTTCTTATCTAACCTAAATCAATATATGAAAAAAGTTATCTACGCAGCCTCTATCCTTGTATCCGCAACCCTGATCCTTTCTTCCTGCAGCAGGAAGGTTACGCGCATTGATAGTTCAGAACAGATCGACCTCAGCGGTCGCTGGAACAATACCGATTCCCGGCTGACAGCCGAAGCGATGGTGAAAGACATCCTTTCTGCTCCGTGGCTTTCGGGGTATACGCAGGCCAAGGGCAAGAAGCCGGTGGTGATCGTGGGCATGGTGCAGAATAAAAGCCATGAGCATATAGAAGCCGAGACTTTTGTAAAAGACGTAGAACGCTCTTTTATTACTTCCAGCAAGGTAGGCCTGGTCCAGGGAGGGAAAAAAAGAGAAGAGCTGCGGGCTGAAAAAGCCGATCAGCAAACCAACGCCTCCTCGTCTACTATGAAAAAGTTTGGCCTGGAAAACGGCGCGGATTTTATATTACAGGGATCCATTAACTCCATTGTCGATTCTTATAAGCGAAAAAAAGTGACTTATTACCAGGTGGATCTTGAGTTGACCAATATTGAGACCAATGAAGTCGTTTGGATCGGGGATAAGAAGATCGCCAAATACATAAAGAATTAACGAACCTGTCGCAGCACAGCTATTTATGCGACTGATTACTATAACGATAAAAGGGCTTTTCTTCTTCTTTATCGCGGTTCTCCTCGTATCCTGCGGGAGTTATAATCGTAAGATCCAACGCTATTATACCCAGATGGAAGCAGGCAGGTATGCCGCCGCTTCGCGGGTATTGGATAATACGAAATTTCTTCGCCGGCCGCGCAACCAGTTCCTTTACTATGCCGAAAAGGGCAGGATGGCGCACCTGATGGGACTTTACGATAGCAGTAATTACCTGTTGAATGAGGCCGACCGCATTGCGGAGATCCGTCATAAAAATACCGGCGACCTGGTTGCGGGAGCTTTGCTCAACCCCATGATGCAGACCTATCGCGGCGAGGCTTTCGAGCGTTTTATGCTGCATTATTATAAGGCCCTGAACTATTCTTACCTGGGTGATACTGAAAACGCCCTGGTAGAAGCGCGGCGGATCAGCATCGCAACGAATGAGCAAATGGACCTGACAAAAGAAAAAGACAACCGGTTCAGCAGGGACGCTTTTTCGCTCAATATCCAGGGGATGATCTATGAAGCGGCGGGAGATATTAACAATGCGTTTATTGCTTACCGTAATGCATCCGAAACCTATCTTTCTCATCCCGATAATACATGGTATGGCGTGAGCATCCCTTCCCAGTTGAAAAAAGACCTGGTCCGGACGGCTTATCAGAATGGGTTTGCGGCTATCGCGGAAAGGTTCCAGCGCCAGTGGAATATAGATTATTCGCCGGCGCCGGATACAGGAGGAGGCGAGTTGGTATTGTTTATCGAAAGCGGCAGGGCCCCTGTTAAGGAAGAAGAGAACCTGTTCTTTACGTTGCTGAAAGGAGCGGGAGGCAGTTTTTATTTTACAGATCCCGCCGGTAATTTCTCTATTCCATTTGACTTTAACCGGTATAATACCGGTAATGTGGATATCGGCGATCTCCGGACCTTCAGGGTGGCCCTCCCTAAATATGCCATGGTATCTCCCCATGCGGGGACCGCGCAAATACTGGCGAACGGAAAGGCTTATACGCCGGAGCTGGTAGAAGATATCAATACCATCGCTTTTCAAACGATGAAGGAGAACCGCATTAAAGATATTACGGCTGCGTTAACAAGATTGGCGATCAAAAAGATCGCCGAAGCCGGCGTGCGCGCGGGAAGCAAGGCGGTCGCCAACAACAGGAAGCGCGGGAAGGAAGAGACGCCGGGAGAAAGAAAGCAGAGAGAGGAAAATGCGGAGGCGGTCGCCGCTGCGGTGGGATTGGTCTTCCAGGCTTTCAGCCTCGCGGCTGAAAAAGCGGATACCCGTAACTGGCAGAGCCTTCCGGCCTATATCCAATATGTAAGGATACCCTTGCAAAAGGGGATCAACAAGATCTCTGTGCAGGCGCCCAGCGCCAGGAATGCCATAAGGACCCTGGAAGTCGAAGGAAAGGGCGGCCTTCAATTCGTTAATATTCACTAGTCGTTCGACCATTGCCGGCCCTCCCTTGTTGTTCTATTTCCTGACGAGCTGAGAAGAATAAATACTCTCGTCAACCCTCAGTACTACGGTATGGGTTCCCTGTTTCAGTAGCGGAATGAATAATATGGGTATTTTATTGAATCCTTTATCGACCGCCATCCCCTGGCTAAGCAGGGTCCTGCCGTTTAAGTCTTTGATCTCCACGACTGCCCATCCCGCTCTTTCAGCATTCAACAACAAGTTTCCCCTGGAATCGATAGATGCCGGATAGATTGAGAATCCCTGATTACTGTCGTCAACCATTGCCGTATCCTGAGCAGGGGCCGGGTGGTTTGCAAGGTCTTGCTGTGCATAGCCGCTAGAGGCCGTAAATAATCCCAAAGCAAATAACAGGCTAAAGAAATGCGTAGATTGATTGTACATAATATTAAATTTTATAAGTGAATCTTTGTTTCAACTGTTTTGTTACTCAAGTATGTTTGTCAAGAAACAATTTCCTCTCCAAAATTTTAACTAATTGATTTTCAACAATTTTAAAAAGATCCTGAAAATAAAACACTCCAAAAACGGGAATTTGAGTTCGGAATGGGAACGACTATGGAGATATAAGCGCTTACCAAGGCTTTGACCCTCGCTTCTTGATCGTCATAGAATGGAATGACTATGGAGATACAAGAGCCCGTTCCTGATCTTACTCCTTGGTCACCTGTGAGAAATAGGTATATTCCTCGATACTCAGCACGGCCGTATGGGTTCCCGGATCCAACTGCGACACGAAAAATATAGGTATTTGATTAAACCCTTTTTCGACTGCCATCTGCTGGCTAAGCAAGGTCTTGCCGCATACGTCCTTGATCTCCAGGATTGACCATCCCGCTCTTTCGGCATTGATCAGCAGGCTGGCGCTGGAGGCGATAGATGCCGGATAGATAGAAAATCCCTGCTTCTCATTGCTGGCTATTGCCGTCTGCTGCGCAGGAGCCGGGGAGTTAGAAAGAAGATCCTG
>JAEUVR010000400.1 GCA_016786785.1 Chitinophagaceae bacterium | reverse complement strand
ACGTAAAAATCATGCGTGAGTTCATTGGGTTTATGATGATATAGCTTTTTATATTCATAATGGTACCCGTAACGCAAGGCGGAAATATCGCTTAATACGGCGGAGGCGGTAGGAAAACTGCCGGCTCCCTTGCCATAAAAGAATTGTTTGTCGGCAAAGCCGCTTTCTATTACAACGCCATTGTATTCATTTCTTACAAAAGCCAGGTGGTCTTCGTGTTTTACAAATTGCGGCAATACAAAGGCGGCGACCTTGCCATTGCTTAATTTCTGGGCCTGCGCGACCAGCTTGATATGGTAATTCTTTTCTTTGGCTACGGCGGCGTCGCTGGACTGAACATTCTGAATGCCGGTAAAGACAATATTATTCGGATTATCGATAATGCCGTAGGCGTGCGTGAGCAGGAAGGTCCATTTGTTTACCGCGTCAAAACCTTCCACATCCAGGCTGGGATTGCTTTCGGCAAAACCCAGTTGCTGCGCTAATACCAGGGCCTGTTTAAAATCCAGGCTTTCTTCGAACATTTTGGTGAGAATAAAATTCGTGGATCCGTTGACGATAGCTTTTATGGAGTGCAACAGGTCGTTGTCGTAATACTCTTCCAGGTTCCTTATAACGGGTATGGATGCGCAGGCGGCGGCTTCATACAGGAAGGATTCGCCCGTGGTTTGCTGGAGGTCCAGCAGCTCCGATAGGTGTTCGGCGATCATTTTTTTGCTGGCGCTGACCACGGATTTGCCGTTTTTCAGGGCAATGGACACGATCTCAAAAGCGGCTTCCGAATCATCGATGACTTCCACGATCACATTGATATCGGAATCGTAGAGCAATTCGTCTTTTTCCGTGGTGAACAATGCGTCGGGAGCATTCCTTTGTTTGGAAGGATTTTTGATACAGATCTTTTTAATGGTCGCGTTCAGGGAAGGCGTCAGGCGGAGCGCTTTGTACAAGCCTTCTCCCACCACGCCGAAACCAAATAATCCCAGGGTTAATTGTTTATGTGCATCCATGATATCAGTGAGTGGTCTTCATTTTTTTCCGGGTTAAACAATCTTTTTCCAAAAACTCAACGATAAGGTTTTCAATTTGTTCGTATTCAAGCAAAAATCCGTCATGCCCATAGGGTGAAGTGATCGCTTTGAACTTTCCTCCCGGCGTATGAGCGGCGATAAACTCCTGCTCCGTTACAGGGAAAAGCATATCGGTGGTGATGCCAATGGCCAGGGTTCGCGCGCTGATGGCTTTTAATGCGTTTTCAACGCCGCCTCTTGACCTTCCGATATTGTGCGCATCCATGCCCCTGCTCAGGGCGTAATAGCTGAAAGCGTTAAATCTTTTGGCCAGCTTTTCGCCCTGGTACCGCTGATACGATTCGCTGTTAAAGGCAATAAGTTTTTCGTCCATTTGTTCGGCCTGGCTTGCCTGGTAGGTCTCATAACTGCGATAAGAGAGCAGGGCCATGCTCCGCGCTATTTTCATGCCTTCGATGCCGGCGTCGGCATTGCTGTTCTTCCAGCTGGGGTCGTTTTCGATACAGAACCGTTGAGAGGCGTTGAACGCGATTCCCCACGGCGAATGTTTTGCATTAGTGGCGATAGGGAAGATATAATTGAATAATTCAGGTTCGGCTACCGCCCATTCGAGAAGCTGCTGGCCGCCCATGGAGCCGCCGATGCCGATATGTATCTTTTTAATGCCCAGGAACGCTTTTAGCGGCTGGTAAGAGCGGATCATATCCCGCGTAGTAAAAAAAGGAAAATGATGATAATAGGGTTGGCGGGTATGAGGATCTTCTTCCAATGGGCCAATACTTCCGTAACAGCTTCCGGGCATATTTACGCAAATGATAAAGTATGCGGAAGGATCAAATAATTTCCCTTCGCCCACAAGCCCCGGCCACCATTCTGCCGCATTGCTGTTAGCGGTAAGCGCATGGAATATCCATACAACATTGTCTTTACGCTCATTCAACTCGCCCAGCGTGTTGTAGGAAAGATGGTAGCCCGGGAGGGTATGCCCCGATTCGAGGGCGAAGGGATGATTATAATGAAAGATCTGCGACATTTCTCCTATCGGTTATTTAGCGAATACTTTCTGGAAAGCCTGTTCAAAATCAGCTTTAATGTCTTCGATGTGTTCAATGCCCACGCTGATCCGTACGCCGTTCGGAACAACGCCCGCCGATTGCTGTTCTGCTTCGGTTAGCTGCTCATGCGTAGTGGAAGCAGGGTGTATGGCTAATGTTTTGGTATCCCCTACATTGGCCAGGTGGCTTACCATCTGGAGGGAGTTAATAAACTTGGATGCATTTTCTTTTCCTCCCTTAACGCCGAAATTGAGTACGCCGCCGAAACCGTTGCGTAAATATTTGGACGCTACCTGGTGGTATTTATTGGATTTTAATCCGGGGTATTCTACGAATTCGACATGGGGATGCGTTTCCAGCCATGTAGCCAGGGCCAGGGCGTTGTCTACATGCC
>JAEUVR010000339.1 GCA_016786785.1 Chitinophagaceae bacterium | reverse complement strand
GATGCGAACGGTAACGCCCGAACCGGGCGTGGCGCCGGCCGCAACCACATCTATCCCCGGCGTACGCCCCTGCAGGGCTTGCTGAAAATTGGTCAGCGGAAGCTCTGATATCTCTTTGGAAGAAATAGAAGCTACGGCCCCCGTTACGTCGGCGCGACGTTGCGTGCCATACCCGATGTTTACAATAACGCTCTGCAAGAGTATTGCATTCTCCTGCATCACTACATTGATCGTATTTCCGGAATCTCTTGTTGACCGATCGGCATGGCCGATCGTTGAGACAAGCGGATCTGAAGCAGCCTGAATATTATATTGTACTTCCTGCGTCTCGTAACCTATAAAAGACACTTCCAACACGGCGCCCTTATCAGGGATCTGCAAGGTAAAGTTCCCGTTAACGTTGGTGGCGGCGCCGGTTTTCGTTCCTTTCAATTTTATGGAGGCGCCGCTTAGCGGATTGGCTTCCGCATCAGTTACCCTGCCCCTGATATCTATTAGAAACGGAGAGCTAGCCCCCTCCATAATGGTTGCGTTTTGCGGTTTCAGCTCCACTACAACGGTATTGCCAATAATAGAGTATGTCAGCGGCTGATCCCTGAAACAAATGTCCAGCGCTGTTTTTATGGGCGCTTCTTTTACCCTGATGGTCACCCTCGCCGACAACTGAAGCCAGGATTCGTCAAAAAAGAACCCGTAACCGGTTTGCTTCTTAATCTTCTGGAATACCCTGATAAGCGTTTCGCTCTTTTCGGAAAGCGTTACTCTCTGCGAAAATCCGCTGACGCCTGCCTGCAGGCAGGCGACCAATAATAACACGACAGCAAAGTTCATGATCGGCAGCGTTTTAGTTGGCATCCCTTAGCAGCAGGCCCGATATATAGACGCTCTCTCTCGCTTTTATTTTGTATTCTCTTGCTGCTTCCTTACGGGACACGCTGAAATTTTTGCATACTTTTGATCAGTTTTAGGTTAAACAATAAATGCAATTCATCGAAACAATTGCTACCCGGCTCAAACGGTATGGATAACCTAACATGCGCCGCCCTGACCTCCATTCAGGGCGGCTTAACTTATGCTATCCGATATCTTGCAGTATACGGCGCCTGCATTAATGCTCTGGCATTACGATTATTTTTCTTCCCTCCACCATGCAATACACCTTACTTTTTTCAAGTATTTTAAGCACTTCCGACACATCGGTACTCCTCGATACCTCGCCGCCAAATCTCCTGTCCGGGATCTTTCCCTTATATTCAATATCTACATCATACCATCGCGATATCTGGCGGAATATGGCAGGCAGGTCCGTATTCACAAATGAGAAATATCCGTTCTTCCAGGCCATCACCGCTTCCAGGTCTACATTGTCAGTTATCTGGATATCCCCCGAAACGCGATTATCGAATTGCCCCTGTTGACCAGGCTGAAGCAGGCGGGAATGACTGGCTTTCATTATTTTCACCGAACCTTCGAGCAAGGTGGTCTTTACTATCCTTTCATCTTCATAACTATTCACATTAAAATGAGTGCCCAATACCTCTACCTCTCCTCTTTCCATGCCGTCGCCTGAAATGATTTTCACAATAAAGGGAACCTTCTGACCTTTTTTGATCAATGGGCTTACTTCAAAGTATGCTTCTCCCGTTATTTCCACTTTTCTTTCCGTATCGGAAAATGCCGCAGGGTAACGGATAGAGGAAGATGCGTTCAACCACGCTTTGGTGCCGTCCGACAATACCAGCTGATACTGCCTCCCGCGAGGCGTTGACATGGTATTGAATAAAATGTTCTGCTGGCTGTTGTTCTCTGTATCGTATATAAGCTGGCCGTCCTTACGGGTTACTTTTGTTTTGCCCTGCAAAGCCAGCATGCCATTGCCGGCGCTATCCAATATTACCTGTTTCCCATCCGCCAGCGTAAGTATGGCTCCATTGCTGCCAGGGGCCAGATCATTCTCCTGCTGCGGCGCCGGCTGTTGCGTAACATTTTCTTCCATATCGTCCTTCCCAGAAAACAGCAAAGTATAGCCGCCAACGCTAACCAATACAATAATGGACGCCGCAACAACGCTTTGGTAGAATGACCGACGGGTTATCTTTCTTTTGGAGTCGGCAAAAGGTCCGGCCTGTTTGACTTCCCGCATCATCGCTTCAAATTTCCTGTCCCATTCTTCCTGGTTGTCGCCCGCTTTTTCCTTCCCCTTTTGCCAATATGCCTGAAGCACAGGAATTAAGGCATCCCTATCTCCCTCGCTGGCCACTTTCTGAAGCAATATATCCAGTTCTTCTTTAGAGATATTATTGGAGAAATATTGATCTACAAGGTATTGCCATGTATTTTCATTTGTCATTTGCACTATTTCATTATATAAATTATAGATGGGAAGCGCACCTGTAAGACGAGATAAAGTATATGGATAACTATGCTGATAAAAATAAATTAAATTGAGGTTGAGCCCGCAAAAAGAATAAAACTCGTTATTTCCATGTTTTTAGAAAGATAACTGCGAATAAAACGCTGCGCTTCAACAACATGATTATTAACTGTGGCTTTTGAAATACCTAACTGCTCGGCTATTTGATCATGCGTAAAATCCTGTTCCCTCCTTAAAAGATATACCTTGCGCCGTTGCGGCGAAAGCAGGCCAATGGCTTCTCTTATTTTTTGTTCAAATTCCGATGCCAGTATAGCGGAATCGGCCCTCTCCCCGGATATAAGCTGTATCTCTTCCCATAAAAATGCCCTTAAATGCTCGTCATTAGCGGCCGAACGAAGAAAATCAATCGATTTGTTATGGGCAATACGAAACAGGAAGGCATCGAAATCCGTGATCCGGAGCGCCGCAGATCTTCCTGTCCAGATCTTCATAAACACATCCATCACTAATTCCTCTGCAACCTGGTTCGATTTTATAAAATGAGAGATATAATAAAACAGGCGCTGACGGTATTTGTCAAACAGAGCCTTGAAGGCTATTTCATTTCCCTTAGAAACCTGCAGCAGCAGCTCTTTATCAGTATGTATGGTTTGCAATGTCAAATAACAAATACTGTTATCTGCAATTTAAACAATATTTATAATTGACAATGGAGTAATCGGACAATTGCGCAAGATCCGGATAATTACAGCGCGTTATGCAGGTATCTTCGAGACAGACAACCCTATACGTAGAAATCCTGTCTTTATTGGGCGGCAACTCGCTCAATCCCGCTATATATTGAGTATACGGGTATAAAAATCTGGTATGATTCGTTGCCCTTTATTGTATATTGACAAAAAAAAACCATGAAAAGCTTTCCTATATTCATTGTTTCTTTATTATTCAGCTCATTGCTTATCTATACCGCTGACGCCGCCGCCCAGGCCATCGATCCCCAAAAATCAGCGCGGGCCGCCGCCGCCAGCGATGCGCAATTTATCGCCAACGGGATCGCGTATAACGAGGGCATCATGTTTCTTTCGCAGAAAGCATTAGACCGCGCCGCCGATACAAGAGTCAGGGAATTGGCCCAACAAATGCTGAACGATCATACGGCAATGCTCTATTCAATGGAACAATTAGCGACTGCCGGCACGGGCGCTTCCAAAAAAGAAGATAATGCCTCGGGCAACCATCAGCAGGCGGCTGATGCAAATTCCCGGCTCTCCCGCGTTTCGGGGGCAGACTTCGACTCGGCATGGATCGATAACCTGCTGACCATCTGCCAGCCACGACACGACGAACTGGTTGCCGCGAAGGAAACCGTTACAAACCCGCGGCTAAAAATGGCTGTTACCGAAGCCATCCCGATGGTTCGCAAACACCTTAGCCAGCTTCGTTCCATACAGAAATACCTCGCCAAACTCGCGCTCCAGAAAAGAAAAGAAGAAGCAATGCAAAAAAAGCAGGAAGCATTGCAGAAAAAACAAAACGGGGGTCGTTAAGACTTCAGGCATCGCTCGCATTGATTACAGTTCCTACTGCCGCGGCTTACAGGCCAAAAGACGGGAACCAGCGACTACCGGTCGGCATTGATCATTATTCTTATTGTGGCAGGCCCTTCTCCACAGCTTATGAGGTTAATAAGTTTATAGGCCACACCGCAGGCCTTTAGCGCATAAAATGCTTGTATGTAGTCGCAGGGGAATCCCCCTGCTAAAGAAAGCGCTGTTATTGAGCAGGCTGACGGGAAGCCAGTTCGCCCGATTCCTGGTACTCAAGAATATTACTCCTGACCTTGCGGCCCTCAAGTATTTTTACATAACGAAGCGCCAGCTTGGTATTATAATCTTCATAAGATCGCTGCGCCCAACGAATGGCTTCGTCAAGCTGGCCATTGACCTCGCTGATGATGGCCATATTGTAGCAGGCGCGGCCCGCGACTTTACCTTTATAATCCCTGGTTTGGTCGAGCCATATTTGCCCGGCCCCATTCCAGTTGCCTGATTCGGCTTTCCTACGGGCTATCTTAAAACTGCTGTTTCCTTTTACAAAATATTGCCTGGATACCCTCATCCATGCCGGGATAACGCTATATGCATACGCAATCCCCGCCATATTGCCAACCTGCCGGACGGCTTCCTTCCGTTCAATGAGCGCTTTTGCGGCAAGCAGCGGGTTGATCCCCTGCCCCCGGTATACCAGTTGCCTGGATACGGCAGACTCATCCAGCACCAGCTTCAGGGAGGGGTCGTATATTCTCCAGCCGGCTTTTACCCGGGTGGTCATTTTTGCTTCCTGCTGAAGCGCAGGCGCATCTCCCAATGGCGTATTTACCTTTACAGGCGTAGCGGAGTAAGCGATCTTTGAATCGGTATCAAAAAGTTCAAGAGAGAAAAGTATATCCGCCCCGGCTTCCTTACAGATTTTTTCCACCGCTGGCCAGGCTAACATGGAGGCATAACCGCCAGGATTATTGTTGCCGTTTCCGGAGATCGGCGACTCCTTTACTTCGTCGAACCGGCCGCTTACGCTCAACTCTGCAATAAGCGCGGCTATTGTAGCTTCTGAACCATGTTTGTCGAGGTTCGCGCCTTCAAGCGTAAATATTTTATCTACAGCGTCCAAAACCTTACCACCCTTCTGATCGGGATAACTCCTGTTGATTACCGCAATACGCTTAACATTGGGCGACAGGGTAACAGGAGAGGGCTCCTGGACGCTTAAAGACATCCATCTGGTTGAACTACAAGAAGATATGCTAACGCAAAATGCAAAAAAAGCGAATAGTTTTTTCATTGGAAAGGATTGTATCTAATAAACGTTTTTTCTGAAGAGATATTACATGCTTCGCATGGCGCCTGATATTTGCATATCCCTGCAAAACAGGAGCTTGCCCGTTTATTGTCGCGAATTACCCCTCATTTGTCGCGCTCAACCTTCAACATCAGCCATCCTGTTTAGTTAGCTTTGTATATAGAGCTCAACGCTCAATAAAAACAATTATTATGAAAAAAGCAAAACTGAGCTATTGGATAGCAACCATCATTTTTGCGGGGTTTATGTTATTCTCTGCTATTCCTGATATCATGATGATCTCCGATGCCGTAGCGATGATTACCGGCCTGGGATATCCGAAATATTTTATTCCCTTTATAGGGGTTGCAAAAACGCTTGGCGCCATCGCCATTCTTATCCCCGGTCTGAACCGGCTAAAAGAATGGGCTTATGCAGGCCTTTTTTTCGACTTGTTTGGCGCCGCCTATTCGGGTATTGCCGTAGGCGGGTTTCAGCCACCTATATTGTTCATGCTATTGCCTCTCGGTTTCCTGTTCCTGTCTTATTTTCTCTGGCATAAGATCAAACAGCAGGGAAATAAAACGTAGCCATTGATATAATAACTTACCGAAGGCGCTTGGGCTTTTCGACAACAGCTCGCCAGCCCTTGTTCGGGGAATATAAAATTCAGCATGAGCCGCTTCCCGCCTTCGGTAAGTTATATTTATGAACGCCTATATACTTTCCGTTCCAACGCGCCAGAGCCTATCTTTTAGCGCCTGGTCTGCTATTGCGGATATCCCGGGTTTTGAGGAAACGGGCCTTCTATCAGGTTTATCTGCGATTGAGGGATCGGCCTCAGCGCATGATAATCCTGGATCAGCGGCGCCGCCTGGGGATTATGCGCCCTTACGCGCTCTATCAGCTTACCGGTGCGCGTAAGGTCAAAAAACCGCATGGATTCTCCCGCCAGCTCTCTCCCTCTTTCGTTAAGAATGGTATCTATATTGATGGTGCTATAACGCATCTGCGCTTCCATACCCGGATAAGCAGCGCGTTCTCTTACTGCGTTGAGTTTGTCCAGCGCATCTGCCGGCCGGCCTGCGCCCAGCAGCGCTTCAGAAGCTGTCAAATAAGTGTCCGCCAATCTAAAGGCGATATAATCCCGGCTGCCCGCTGTTTCCGTCCTGGTCGGCCTTAGCTTATCCAGGAACTTGGTCAATACAGGAAACAGGGTTTCCGTATACTGGCTAGGCTTAACCACCATATAACGCCTGGTTTCGTTCAACTCCCATCCAGGCATCCAGATAGCGGTGTCGCCGACGGTAAACTTGGGATTGCCGTCGTTATCTTTCGGGATAGTCGCCGCATTATTGCTATACCATACGGTTTTAAAAGATTTATGGTACCTGGAATCTACCGACCGGTTGTAAAAATTGTTTAATCCAAACATGGTCGGACGAAGTTCCCTGTAAGGGCGGCCATTTTCAACATCTCTCAGCATGCCAGGCAGGATATCATACTGCATAACGAAGAAAAGATGCAGCGGATTGCCATTGGAAAATCCTGCGTCTATCGCGCTGATATCATTATTCGCATTGTTCAGTTTGTTATCGGTGTACTGGACAGACCAGATCACTTCGTCATTCTTTTCGCCTTCTCCCTGTACAAATATGTCCGCAAAATTATCCAATAACCTGAAGTGATAATTATTGATTACGCTCTCTGCCAGCTGAGCCGACCGGCTAAAATCATTTGCTTCCGCGGCCGTTGAATAGGCGCGCGTCAGCAAAACTTTCGCCAGCAGGTGTTCGGCTGCCGGCTTTGTAGCTCTCCCATAATCGCCCTGTACAGCGGGAAGATTGGCGATCGCAAATTCCAGGTCCGCAACCATTGCGTCATACAGGTCTTTCAATGGCGCGCGCGTAGCTTCATACGAAATGGAGCTGGTTTCCTCAAGCATCAACACCACAGAGCCATATGTCTGCACCAATATAAAATAGTTATACGCCCTAAGCCAGCGCGCTTCTCCAATGGCTTTATTTTTTTCATTCTCGCTCAGATCCGGAACGGCTTCCGAATGCCTTATAAGCGCATTGATCGTATTGATGGTATGGTAGGAATTATTCCAGAGCGTGGTTATCCAATTCTCATTAGGGTCCAGTTGCGAGTTATACAAATTGTAATATTTATAATCTCCGTCAGATCCATTGGTGAAGATATCGGTTCCTAATTCTGTCATTTCCAAACCTTTTTCTGAGCCGTAAAAATTACGGCAATCGCTGTAGGCCGCATTGAGCGCGGCATAAAATCCGGGTTTGGTATCAAGGTATACGTCGGTCAGGCCGGAAACAATCTTTTCATTTAGCATTTTCCTGCACGATACGCCGGCGGCCAGTAGTATTATGCAAAAGCATACTGTATTTATTTTATTCATTTTAATCGCTTTTAAATTAATACAAAAAAGCTATCAGGCTTAGATTGTAAATTAGTTAATCAGGCAAACATTTTAGAACCTGGCGTTTAATCCCAGCATAAAGATCTTCACCGGCGGCGTATTGATGCCTACGCTCCTGTCGAACTCCGGATCTATCCCATGGTATTTGTTTACATACGGAGAGAACAGGATAAACGGCTGCTGCGCGCTGGCA
>JAEUVR010000338.1 GCA_016786785.1 Chitinophagaceae bacterium | reverse complement strand
AGAATTGTAGATAAGGAATATTTAAAATCGATAGTGATAAACAAAAGGGCGGATTACGATAATATCAGGCAGAACAGTTTTAGAATAATAGAAAAAGAAAAGCAATGTCGCAGCATATTTTATGCAATGAAGTATTGGCGTCCTAAAGCCGTTTTTCCCCCGGTATATCTTGTGATTGGCGCTTTTAATTCCGGCGGAACAGCAAATGATGAAGGCCTGATCATTGGCGCCGAAATGCAGAAAAATATAGATAATATACCCTATACAATTGCGCATGAATTAATCCATTTTCAACAACGCAAAACCGATAATCCGACGCTACTGATTCAAGCAATTCATGAAGGGTCAGCCGATTTCCTGGGCGAATTGATTTGCGGTTATAATATGAATAACATAGCGGTGGACTACGGGCGTAAGCATAAAGACAAACTTTGCAAAGAGTTCGTCTCCAAAATGAACGGTTTTGACTTTACTGATTGGTTGTACGGATTGTCTGGAAAGGATGACCGACCAAACGATTTAGGTTATTGGATCGGGTATGAAATTGCGAAAGCATACTTCAACAAGGAAAAAGACAAAAAGCGGGCCGTTGAAAGCATAATTAGAATAGAAGATTATCCTGCTTTCCTTAAAGAAAGCGGGTACCTGAAACCTTATCTACCATAGTATCTTATGTTATAGGAAAGGCGATTTTTTATTAAGCGAAGAGAGGCAGTTTGATTGTCTGGATAAACAGTATTGGTAAATACTTTTCTATTCAAATAAGAGATCACTTAAGCGTATCCTGCTTATTACATAAGGCTTGCTGTTGAGCCTGATCATCTACTTCGATTATGTTGGTGGAAGTGTAGGCTCGGAAAGGTTCGAGGGCGGTAGCTACGCGCTCCCAGGTCAGGTCTTTCGCGGCATGTATAGTGATCAGCAGCGGATCGAATAGTATTTCAGGATCGGTATTCCGCTGATTAGAATAACACAATTGCAGCTTACAACCTTCATATTTCAATTCCATACAGTAGCCGTCATCGGCAATCTGTTCATAACCCGGAGGCATAGCTTCGAGCAGATCGCTTTTTGTGCCAATCTGTTCTTTTGCAGACTCTTTCCCTTGCGACCGCATGAGAATGGCCATTCTTTCTTCCCCAAACGGATAGTTGCACAATTCCATGGCAAGGGGATTGTTGGCGAACAGTTGGATACATTTTTCTTCGCAGGTATACGTTAGCCAGCGGATATCTGTTTCGGAGACGCCCTCAGCTTCGTCGATCAGTACAAAATACTTATCGACTCCCTGAAGCGTTGTGAGTTTATCCAGGTCGGCGGCAATTGCGCCGTTTTTAAATTCATTGCCGGGATGCGCGGCATTGGCGTATTTGATCTCGATGGCCGCTACTACGCTATCTGTTGCCATTTTATGCGTCGTTTGTAAGACGCCGGGTACAGCGCGCTGAATGGTTAGGTCGCATCGGCTGGAGCGGCCATTACCGCCATATATTTTCATTTCGGCGTGAACGGTGAAAGGCAGCTGTTCAGACAATAAATAGTTTTCCAGCAGTCCGCCTAGCTTCACCTGCACGTCGCATTCTGAAGTGAGATAGGGGTTGAAGCAGTATTTTCTTTTGGCCTCGCGGATCGCAGCCTCATATGCTGATGAGGCGCCAATATCATAGCTGTTCCGCAGGCGATGCAAAAAATCGCGGAAAGGGGCGCGAAGGGATAGGTGTTGGGGCATCTGGCAAAGAAAGGAAATTGTGACCAGAATGCCTTGATCAGCGATATAATAGAGATCAAGATCTTGGTATTAATCAAGACTCTCTATTAGTCCGTTGTAATTCTGATTGAAATTTTTTATACATTTATTGAGCGTTAACAAAATCAGGCATACAGGAAAAGCCTTAAGCGTAACGGACCCTACAGATCAAGCGACAGTACGCTCACTTTGCGTTTCGTTATTAACAACGTAAACTTCGTTCGGCATGATTTTACTACCATAGGCGATTATGTTGTGGCATCCATCGCGGGAGTGCTGTTAGGTGTTTTTATGGCGTCAGTTTATTATCGCATCAGATTTTTATATGGACGAATTATTTGAGTTGCCGGTTGATTATAAAGGGCGGGAAATTGTTTTGCCAGGAAAATTGGTAAGGAGAGGCTATAGTTATCGATTACACATTAGCGTTGAAGAAGTAGACGTCGTCTTTGAGCCGGATGAGGAGCGGAATTTTCGCGCGATAATTGACAATCCGGATTTACAGGGAAAAATCGATATTAATTTGGTTCGCGCGATCGGGGAAGCGCTTGATAAGATCTTTCGATAAAAAAGCCCTGCCGGGATTGTCCGAGCAGGGCTTTTACTTACTTTTTTATCTATTAAGGATTGGCTTACTTATCAGCAGAGGCCGTCCTGGACGTAGTTGCAAAATCAACATATTTGTATTTATTGTCCAGTATCGAACGTTCAAGCGCGACTTTATAAATGCCGCCGTTATAATTGGCCGAGACTTCTGTCCTCTCTTTCCTGAGCTTCGGGACAGAGCTTTTATTGCCTGATGAAAGCAACTCATACATGATCCTGCCATCCATCGAGGACGGAACGGATAAATTGTGCAGGTACAGCACGGTCGGAACGATATCGACATTGCTGGTAGGGATCTCGCTGGAGTAGGCTTTTTTGAACGAAGGCCCTGAAGCGAGCAAAGCAATATGCACTTCATAGGGGCTTATTCCGCCATGTCCGGCAACGCCCCTGGAGTATGCCGATCCCGCATATCCTTTTTCATTCTTTTCGTCATTCCAGTTGCGATCGACCAGGATGTCGGCGGCCCTGTCCTTATGATTCCAGTGAATAGCGGAAAATGAAAGGGTTCCATTGACCCATCCTTCATTGCTTCCGGGGCGTTTCTCTTTTGTAAAGATCGCTCCAACAGAAGGCTGGGCCTGTAGATAGCTAACGATAGCCTGGATCTTGTTTTTATCATGGTCCTTTACATAGATCGCTCCTTCGGCAACTACCACGTCCTGTGAGGCGCTATCTTGTTTCAATCCCTGTTTGATCAACTGGGTAGCCAGGTTTTCGGCCCCGAGATAGGTTACGAACCCGTGATCCGTGGAGACAATGATATTGAACGCGTTCTCCATGTTCTTCTGCTTTAACGTATTGATGACCCTGCCGAACTGCTCGTCGACAATTTTAATGGATTCTACTGCAGCGGGCGAGCCCATGCCATCGGCATGAGCGGCTCCGTCGGGATCAGATAACCAAATGGCGCATACTTCCGGGCCGTCGTCAACCAATCCGAATTTGATCAGCGCGTCTGTGGTCCATTCGTGCCTTGCCCGATTGGGTTTGGCGGGTTTTGGCGCCGGGCCGATCTGCCGGTATACTTCTTCCCTGAAAGATTCGGGGAGGATCATATCCGGGTTGATGATAGCGCCGCCGCTTACCTTATGGTTTTGCAATAAAGCCTGTCCGGTTGATCCGGAACTGAACACCATCATTCTTTTTCCCGCCTGTTGCAATACCTCGCCAATAGAAATCGTCGTTAGTAAGTTGCCGTTGGTGGCCGTATTTATCTGCTGAAGATTTTCGGCCTCGCCTGTATTCAAACCCTTTACCGGGTTCACTTCCGGGAAATAGACGGTATTTCCCATTATTCCATGCGTCTTTGGATAGCTGCCGGTAGAATAAGAAGAGGAGTTAACCCTTGTAACGGTGGGGAATACGCTATGATGTTGTTTGCCATATGCCCCGGACTTGCTGAATGCAAATAAGTTGGGCATGCCCGTCTCTGTGATATAATCCGGACGCAGCCCGTCAAAGAAAAATATTAAGGTGCGATAATTTTTCTGCTGTGCATGAACAGCAATTACGGTAAAACAGCAGAGTATGCTGAGGATTCTTTTCATTGTCTGGTTTTTAGTTTGTTTCTGCCGAGGCGTTTTAAAGCTGCTTCGGGTAAACGGTTCTCAAAGATCGGTTGTACAATTTATGTTCTTCCTGAGCTTTTACACAATTCGGAAAAGCTGCATTTGTTATCTGTCTTTAATCTATTTCTGCCACCAGAGCTTTGTTTCCTGGAGATCTCCTCCCATCGACTCGGTTGCTTTTTTTAATTCTCCCGCGTTCAATGACTGAAGATAAGACGGATACATCGCGCGGCTGGGAAACTGGTTCTCGACCGGTATGCCGGCGCCTCTTGGCAATACGGGATAACCGGTTCGGTTCTTTTCAAACCAGGATTGGTAATCTACAAAGAAATACGCATAATATTTTTGCAGCATGATCTGCTCCAGTTGTTCTTCAGCAGAGCCGCTTTCATTATAGCTCACGCCTGGTTTCGACAAAAAGCCGGCGGGAAGCGTAGCCCCCCATTGCGTCATTGAAGCGCGGACGCCGTTTTCGTAATGTTCTTGCGCTGTTTTGCCTGTTGAAAATCCTTTTAACGCGAGCTCGGCCTTGATAAATTCCACTTCGGCGTAGGTCATCATGACGCCGAGCTGCGGCGATGTTTTCAAGGCGTCGTTATAGCTGGAGTTTTTACCCACCTGGTATTCTACCGTGGTGGGATATCCGCTTTGGATGCCTGTATATGTTGGAACCCCGTTTACCATTACCTGGAACGACCAGATGGCCCTCCGGGGATCTTCATCCTCGTTTAGTTTATTCATAAAGAACTCCGAAAAATAAGATCCCTCTCTCCAATCAAGCTGGCGCGCATTATAGAAAGGGTTAAAATAAGGAAATGAGCCGGGGTATTTCAGGATCGCATCGTCAGCCGTGGAACCAAATACGGGCCGGCTTTCAGGGTTCGACAGGATCTCATTGATCTGCTGCGAAATGTTCAGTTCTCCATCGCGCTTTGAGATCCTTAACAACAATCGTAGTTTGAGAGAGTTTGCGAATTTTTTCCATTTTACAATACCTTGGTTTGTGGACCCCGAAAGCGTGTTTGCGTTGTATACCAGGTCGCCGCCATAACGTAATGCGGCGCCGGTATTTAAAATACTATTGACCGTATCGAGGTTTTTCAATAATTGTATATAGACATCCTTCTGTTTATCAAAACCGGGCTGAAAGACTCCCTTCGTGGCCTGCGTAGCCTGGGAATAAGGAACGTCGCCGTACAGGTCGGTTAATATGGAATAGGCCCATGTTTTGTACAATAGCGCAATGCCTTTGTAGTTATACTCCTTCAGCGAATCGGCCATATAGTATATGTCTTCCACATCGGTAAGATAACCGTACATGCTGTTCCATATTCCGGCATCCGTGTTTATCACATACCTGTGCAAGCCTCCGCCTCCGGGGCTGGAGCGGGGAGCGTCGACCTGCATTAACTGATGCGTGAAGTTTTTGGCTGCGTTAATGGTCGTATTCACCATCCGGTACTGCAGCTGTCCAAGCATTACGCCCGGCGTAATGGTTTTTGGCCTGTTAGGGTCGGTATTTATTTCTTCAAAATTTTTCGTGCATCCTGTTATGATCAAACAGATCGATGCCAGTATCATTAGTCTGTTCATGGCGATTAAAATTTGAATGTTAAGTTGACGCCCATATTTCTTGCGGTCGGGAACTGTGTGAGTTCAACGCCAGGGGTAAGCGTTCCGCTATTAAGGTTCCCTCCTTCCGGATCGAAACCGGGGAATTTGGTAAAGTTGAATAACTCCCTGCCGTAGATGGCGATGCTTGCCTGCTGGACTATTTTACCGAGATATCCTTCTGGTAAGGTATATTCGAAGCGAACCTCCCGGATCTTAATAAATGAAGCGTCGAAAATATTGGTTTCCGCATTGGTTATGGCATAGTAGTTATCGTAATAAGAACTTGCAGAGACGTTTACGGTATTGGGCGTATATTTTTGAGTGGCTGCGTTAAACACTACGCCGTCCCCGACAATTCCTCCTTCTCTGCCAGGCAGTGTAATTTTAGTTTTGCCAAGCGTATTGTTTTTATGATTGGTTTGCGAATAAATGCTGCCGCCTTTCTGTCCGTCAATTAAGATGCTTGCGCGAAAACGCTTAACAATGATTTCGTTAAGGAACCCGGCTTTCCAATCGGCAAAGGCGTTGCCCCATTTCTTCATGGTTGGGTCGAGCGTAGCAGGCAGGCCAACAGAGGAATATATGATCTCTCCTTCGGGAGAGCGTTGGAATCCTCTGCCATACAGGTCTCCCATTCTTCCTCCTACCCGCGCTTCGATATTTACGTTGCCGCTATGGCTATAGATGATCTGGTTGTTGATTCCTTCCCGGAGTTCCTTCACATAACTTCTGTTTGTGCTCCAGGTAATGGCGCTGTTCCAGGTAAAGTTGTTGTTGACAATCGGTTTGAAGCTAAGCGCCACTTCGGCGCCCCTGCTGTTGATCAAACCTGCGTTTACCAGTGCGCTTGAGTAACCGGTTACCGGATCCAGCGGAAGCGCAAGTATCTGGTTACGGCTGTTGTTATTATAAACGGCGACATCTACTCCGATCCTGTTGTTGAAGAACCTTAGGTCGGCCCCGGCTTCAAAGCTGGAAGTGATCTCGGGTTTCAGGTCTGGATTGAATAGCACAGTAGCATTGGTGAAACTGTTACTATAAATCTTATCATAGTATTTACCCGTCTGATAGGGGCGGGTATCGTTGCCCACCTGCGCCCATGAGAACCTTAGTTTAGCGAACGAAATGCTTATGGGTAAAACAAACATATCGCTTAACAGGAAGCTGGCGCTTGCGGATGGGTAAAAGAATGAGTTATTGCCATAGGGCAGGGTGCTGGACCAGTCGTTACGTCCGGTGATATCCAAAAAGATCTTTTCCTTAAAGGCCAGCTGGGCGCTGCCATAAGCGCTGTTGATCGCTTTCTGAGAGCGCTGGGGATCTGCGACAGCCTGATCAAGGCTGTTGGATATCTGGTAAATGCCGGGTTGCGCCAGTTGGTCGGCATACATGCCTGCAAAATCATAACGTTGCTTCATGCTGTTTGCGCCGCCGGTAACAGTGTATTTCAGCGCATCGCTGAACTTGTCGTTGTACGTTAGCAAAACATCCGTATTCAATTCATAGTTAAATATGTTTTGTTCGCGAAACATGCCGCGCGGGTATTTGGTCATGCTGAACGGACGTTGCTGGGAGCGGTATTCGTAAGACATGTCAATACCGCTTCTCACCATTAATTCGAGCTTATCCGTGAAAGAATAGCTGGCTGATAAGGTTCCGATCACGCCGTTTTTATTCATTTTATTCAGCATCTCATACAGGTCGAGATAAGGATTGTCGGGCCCGGGGTTAAAGGGGTTTCTTTGCTCGATATTTTCCAGTCCCGGTTTCCAGTAAGGCTTGTACCAGTCGGCATGCACATTGGGCATGGCGCCGATGATCAGGAAGTACATGATCGTCTGGTTGTTGTAACCTACGGCCGGCAGGTTATCGCTTTTCTTCTGCGTATAGTTTATTTTACCGTTGATCTTTAATTTATCCGTTACTTTCTGGTTTACTGTGAGCGCCGCATTTATTCTTTCGAAGCCGGTGTTAGGTAATATCCATTCATTTTTCAAATGCGATAAGGATAGGCGGGCGCTGCCCTTATCAGATCCGCCTTCTATGGCAACGCTGTTCGACAGGCTGAAGCCTGTTCTGAAAAAATCGGAGACATAGTTTTCGTTTGCCACCCAGGGAGTGCGCTCCGTCGGCTTCCCAGTGGGGGAGTTGGGGTTGAACTGGTAATATAACTGACCGTTGAAACGAGGTCCCCATGCGCGACCGGCGGCAACGCCTGTTGCCGTGTTGGGGCCGTCTTCGCTATCTAAATACGAAAAATATTTATCTGTTCTTCCTTCTCCGTATTCGAATTGGTAGTCGGGCCAGCGGTTAACCCTGTCCATACTACCGTTAACGTTATAGGTGATACCCAATCCCTTTCCTTTCCTTGATCCGGATTTTGTAGTGATGATCAATGCGCCGCCAGCCGCGCGGCTGCCATATAAGGCTGTGGCGCCGGGGCCTTTCAACACGGTGATCTTTTCTATATCGTCAGGATTAAGATCCGAAATATCGGAACCGAAATCAACGGGACTGTCCTGCGACAAATGGGAAGTAAAACCGGTTCCGCTGATCTTGCTGCTAACGGGCACGCCGTCGACCACGATCAACGCCTGGTTATTATCAAGGTTTAGGGAAGACTCGCCGCGAAGCGTGATCCTCGAGGATCCCATGGGACCTGCTCCGGCGGATTGAATATTTAAGCCAGGCACTTTGCCATTCAGGCTGTTTACCCAGTTGTTCGTTTTAGCGTCTTTAACCGCGTTTTCCTTGATGCTTTGCGCAGCATAACCCAGCGATTTCTCTTCTCTTCGTATACCCAGCGCAGTAACCACTACCTGGTCCAGCGTATTCTTCAGAAAGGATGGCTGCGTATCTGTAGCAAATGCTATTGCAGCGGGATTAAATGCGGTGTCAGCCGCTGATGCGCTTCCTTCAAGGGAATTTGTTGAACCGGATCGGCCCGGATTAAACGCAGTATCTGCCGCTGATACAGACATTATATTTTGCGCCGATAAGGTTGGAGGTAAAACGATGCTACTGATCAGGATGATCAGTATAAATGCATAAACTTTTCTCATGTGGATTTTCTTTAAGCCGCAAATATGAAAGAAAGATCAGGCCGAAAACTTCACTATCGCATTGTTAACCATTTGTTCAAAATGAGGTAATGTTTTATTTACAATTTGGTAACTCTTGCAAAATGAAACGGCTAATAATGGTTTCATGAGGCTGTTTTATAAATTGAATAGAGCGGACTTCGGGTAGTCGATTCCTATTCTTTCTAAAGCATACGCCGGGATTTGAAAATGCAGCCGGAGGCATTGATATATAGCGGTTAGCGCCCTTAGCATGGATACCGTCAGGGCAGCTGTTCTTGATATTAGTCAATTAGTTTATGCGTATGCAATTTTTTATCAGTAGCGTGGTTTATATAAATGAATACCCTTAGATATGTAATATGTAAATATATGTACCCTCCCAAAGCCTTGCCATTATGCTGGATCATTGCGTTCATTGTAATGTCATTTAATGCTCTTGCAACAGACCGTTATTGGGTGGGACAAACTCCATCCGGATGGAATATATCCGCGAACTGGTCGTTAACTTCCGGCGGAGCAGGCGGAGCGGGAGTCCCCGGCGCCTCGGACATGGCTATTTTTGATAACGCCTTTAATGGAAACTGTATCGTAGATGCAGCAGTAAATGTCCTTGGCATCCGGATAAACGGATATGCCGGCACGATTACCCAGAATGGATTTGCTATTGTGATGGGAACCTATGGGTATACGCAGCATTCGGGAACTTTTTTGGGCGGGACCGCCGACATAAACATAGGTAGCGCAGGCGCGTTTGTTTTGACCGGCGGGGCTTTTACCAGCAGCTCGGGAAGCCTGCTCTTAACAGGGTTAAGGACCTTGAATCAAGCTCTCCTCACTATCTCGGGCGGGGTTTTTAATGCAAATAACGGCTCTGTAGTGATCAATCCCAGCCCTAACTGCGCTACCCGCGTTTATACGCTGGATGTGTTGCCGTCCACCCTGTTTTATAATATGGAGATAAAGGGGCTATACAACTGCGTTAGCTCAACTATTGCTTCGGTTACAGATACTATTCGTATTGCTAATAATCTTATCCATACCGATGGTATCCTTAACGGCTTATTTTCGGTGAAAGGGAATTTGATCGTTAATGCCAATGCTGATGGGGGAATGGGTACGATCGTGTTGAATGGTTCCGGTAACCAGACTTATGCTGGAGCGGCGGGGACCGGGCGTACCTGCCAGCTTGTAGTAGATAAACCATCCGGCGCGGTAACCCCAGCCCCAGGCGCTACTGATTTATATGTTCAAAGTTTTAGTTTACTGGCGGGTAGTTTTACCGCTCCTACAGGAACCATGAACATCGGCGGAGACTGGAATGCTAATGTTACGCTGTTTACGCATGGCGGCGGTATTTTTAATGCGAACAACGGCGCGGTGATCATCAATCCTGGTCATGGTTGCGCTACCCGCGTTTACGCGCTGGATGTGTTGCCGTCCACACTGTTTTATAATATGGAAATAAAAGGGCTGTATAATTGCATTAGTTCGGCTATTACTACAGCTGCCGGCGATACGGTTCATGTTGCCAATGATTTTATCCATACCGATGGTATCCTTAACGGGTTGTTTTCAGTGAAAGGTAATCTGACCGTTAATGCCGCTGCCGATGGGGGTACGGGAATGATCATATTGAACAGCGCTGGTAATCAAAATTATACTGGAGCGGCGGGGACCGGGCGTACCTGCCAGCTTGTAATAGATAAACCATCCGGCGCGGTAACGCCTGCGTCGGGCACAACAGATCTGTACATACAGGGTCTTAGCGTACTGGCGGGTAGTTTTACCGCGCCTACGGGAACCATGAACATCGGCGGGGACTGGAATGCTAATGTTACGCTGTTTACGCATGGCGGCGGTATTTTTAATGCGAACAATGGCGCGGTGATCATCAATCCTGGTCATGGTTGCGCTAGCCGCGTTTACGCGCTGGATGTGTTGCCGTCCACGCTGTTTTATAATATGGAAATAAAGGGGCTGTATAATTGCGTTAGTTCCACTATTACTACAGCTACCGGCGATACGGTGCATGTTGCCAACGACTTTTTCCATACCGATGGCATTCTTAACGGCATATTTTCAGCGAAGGGAAACCTGACTATTAACTCAGATGCCGATGGAGGCACGGGAATGATCATACTAAACAGCGCCAGCAATCAAACCTATGCTGTAGCGGCGGGAACCGGGCGCACCTGTCAGATCGTAGTAAATAAACCGTCGGGCGCGGTAACGCCTGCATCAGGCACAACAGATCTTTATATACAGGGGCTTAGCGTATTGGCGGGTAGTTTTACCGCTCCTACGGGAACCATGAATATCGGCGGAGATTGGAATACTAACGCTACGTTGTTTACGCATAACGGCGGCATATTCAATGCGAACAATGGCACGGCGGTCATCAATCCCGGTCATAGCTGCGCCAGCCGGACCTATATGCTGGATGTGCTACCCTCTACCTTGTTTTATAATATAGAAATAAAAGGGCTGTATAATTGCGTTAATTCCGCTATTACTACAGCTGCCGGCGATACGGTGCATGTTGTCAATAACTTTGTCCATACCGACGGTATCCTTAACGGGTTGTTTTCCGTGAAGGGGAACCTGACCGTTAACGCTGATGCCGATGGGGGTACGGGAATGATCATATTGAACAGCGCTAGTAGTCAAACCTATGCTGTGTCGACGGAAGCGGCCCGCACCTGCCAGATCGTAGTAAATAAGCCTTCGGGCGCGGTAACGCCTGCATCGGGCACAACAGATCTGTACATACAGGGTCTTAGCGTATTGGCGGGTAGTTTTACCGCTCCTACGGGAACCATGAATATCGGCGGGGACTGGAATATCAACGCTACATTGTTTACGCATGGCGGCGGTATTTTTAATGCGAACAACGGCACGGTGATCATCAATCCCAGCCATGCCTGCGCTACAAGGACATATACAATTGATGTGTTGCCTGAAACCCGGTTCTATAATTTTACGCTCAATGGTCTATATAACTGTGTTAATTCAACCATTACCTCGGCGCCGGGGGATACGCTCAAAGTATTGAATAACCTGGTCTACCAGGATGGTATTTCAACGGCCCGGATTGTAGCCGCCGGAAATGTTACTGTATTGCCTTCTTTTGACGGCGGGAACGGGCAGTTGATATTTAATGGCGAGGGCGATCAGCATTTTGATTTGTCTGGCGCCACGGATTTTTTTAATGGCCCCCTGTTGATCAGTAAACCATCTGGTATGGTCAACCTGAACTCTGCCTGTTTATTAGATGCGCCAGGCCAAAGCATAACATTTAACAAAGGTATATTGGTTTCCAGCGCCTCCAATTTGCTGACGATCGGAGATAATGTCGCGGTAGTGAGAGCAAGCGATAGCGGCTTTGTAGATGGACCGGTTAGCAAAATAGGGAATGACGCTTTTGTATTTCCTGTTGGTAAAAATGATCACTATGCTCCTATTGCTATCTCTGCGCCGGGAAATATTGCCGACCGGTTTACGGCCGAATATATCGCCGCCGATCCCGGCCCTGTTTATGATAGAACCGCCAGGCCTGTCAGCCTTGAGAACATAAGCAGTTGCGAGTACTGGATGCTGCAGCGGGACAATGGCCTGTCCGATGTATTGGTAACCTTAAGCTGGGACGAATCCAGAAGCTGCGCTGTAACAGCGTTGACCAATATACGCGTGGCGCGCTGGGACGAGGAGCAATGGCGCGATGAAGGCATTGGAGGAACAACAGGCGACAAGACAAAGGGAACCATTGTCTCCACCGCCGCTGTTAGCGGTTACGGGCCATTTGCGTTGTCCTCCCCGGCCTTGATGATCATATTGCCCGCTGAATCATTGAACCTGACAGGCAAGGCAAAAAACAATAACAATATCCTGAAATGGAGAACCTTGCCGGATGATGGCAATACAAACTTTGTGATTGAAAAAAGCAAGGATGGTATACGCTGGACGACTATAGCCAGCGTTCATGGCGGCGATATAGGGGCTAAGGGAGAGTTTAGTTATATCGATGCGAATCCTTATGAAGAAATTTCCTATTACCGGTTGAAACAACTCGACCTTTCCGGGAAGTTCAAGTATTCCCCGGCAATTTCAATAAGATCCCGACAGGAAGATTTACCCGATCTGACGATCTATCCTAATCCTTCGACCGGGAAATTCAATTTGCTATCTGATATCAAGATAGAGACGATTTATACTGTTGAGGTCTATAACGCAGTAGGCAGAAAAGTGTACAGCAAGGATGAGGGCGCACGGGTCATTGATCTGTCTGATCTTCAGGACGGCGTGTACACGATAAGGTTTAATACTGTCGCCGGTATTATTATGAAAAGGATTATAATAAAAAAATAAAGAAGCCCGGGCAGTTCATGCACGGGCTCTTTATGAAGTAATTTCGGTTTCGCATACCCATTCTTTAGATGTATGACCGCTTGTCAGGTTAACAGGTTAATAGTTTGTCCAGGCCTCTCAATTCTGCAACGGTCCCGCATGCGCTAGTTTTAGACTAAAGGTTTGATCGTGGGTGAACACTCGCAGGATATAGGTTCCCTGGCTTAACCTGGATAGATCGGTGATGGCGATGGCGCTGCCAGGGCTTCTGCCGCCGATATTTTTTTGTATGAGCAGCCGCCCGTCTATAGCATATAATCCTAGCCAATCCGAGGAGGTAACCGGTATAGAAGGGTCTATCGTAACCGTAATATAATTGGAGAACGGACTTGGGAAAACGCTTACCGTCTTCTGATCAGCATATGCAGGAAGGCTTACGCTGATCACCCGCGAATAGCTGAATTTGCCGTCAGCATCCACCTGTCTTAACCTGTAATAAACTTTTTTGGCTTTCAGGCTTGTTATATCCAGGTCTATATAACGGTACCGGCGAATAACTGTACTGTTGCCGGCGGCTTTCTCTTCGCCTATAGGAGTGAAGTCGACCCCATTCTCAGACCGTTCTATTACAAAATGGCCGGTATTCGATTCCATAGCTGTAGCCCAGTCAAGCCATACGTTATTGTTTTTAAGTTCGCCGGTGAAATCCAGCCACCTGAGCGGAAGCGCCGCGTTTGAAACAAAAACGGTAACCGCGTCTTCCGGGCGCAGCAATTCAGGATTGCCCACATTATCTATCGCCATGGTAAGAAAGCTGTAGCTATTGCCATAAATGCCTTCAAAGGTGTAGGAGGTTGTATTAATGCCAGTCGCATAATGGCGATAATCGCCTCCGTTGGTAGATACATACAGGGAATAATCCCTGATTCCTACTCCCTGTGCGTCATCATTGCCATTCCACTGCAAAGTGATGGCCGTCTTATTTGTTTCGCCGGGTAGAGGAATGATTTTGCTGACAGGCCGGCCGGCGTCTATCAGCGTCAGCCAGGTATTGGTAGAAATGATGGGATTATTATCAAAAATGATATCCGCCCTGGCAAGAATAGAATCGCCGGTCCGTACGCTGGTTTTCGGCTTGATGGTATAATTTACATAACCCTGTCCCTCATGCAGCAGATTGTTAACAGGAAGCATGCCGGCCAGCGGATTGACCGGAGCAAAACCGGTCGCCGGATCTATGGTCTGGAATATCCATATCAGTTCTTTGTTGACCACATCCACGCCGATGTTCACTTCAACGTTATACCCGGTTGAATCGGCCATCTCCAGCACAGTAGAGTAGGTCGGGCGATCGTTAGGCGCCTCATAGTTTTGTCCCCCGAAAGAAAAGCTTCCCACCCTGAATGAAAGCGGATCCAGGCGTTCATCGATCTGTTGCCTGATCACCACCCTTTGAGCGGGGGCATTGGCCAGCAGGGAATCATTTTCAAAATGAATAGTATAAGGCAGGGTAGCTGTGCCCGCCACCATGTCCATCGGATCGAAATCCGGAGGGCCGATAATTTCATTGGGGTCGCTGGAAAATACAACATGCGAGCAGAATACGACATTGGTCGCGCAGTCCTTCAGATCGCCCAGGCACTCGGTTCCCTTGATCAGGTTTTTCACGATCCCCGAACCGGTATAATCTTTTTTTCCATAGATCTTCTGGTTGATGCAGTCGCCGATTTTTAACCCGCACCGGAAGGGGTCGATCAGGGGTCTCACCCAGGTACTGGGTTTGAATAGCGATAGTCTGCGTACGCTGCCGCCGAAGGTTTTTCCGCAATCCACCAATGCATCAGCCCCGCAGCCTCCGCCAAGAAGTTTTTTCAACCCTTTTTCAGCCTGTTTTTGCAGGTATTCTATTGCGCTTTCCTTGGAGTGAATGGATAGCATAGCGAGCAGTTCCTCACATGTCTCCGAAGAAATGCCAGGCCCGCTCGAGCCGCCCGGCCCGCTGGCGCCGCCCGGACCATTGGGGCCGCTCGGGCTGCCCGGTCCACCCGCACCTCCAGGGCCGCCCGCACCTCCCGGACCGCCGGCCCCACCCGGGCCGCCAGGACCTCCCGGCCCAGAGGGGTTGCCACCCGACCCGCTCGGACTGCCGCCCGACCCGCCCGGTCCGCCTGGTCCACTTGGACTGCCACCTGGTCCGCCCGGCCCGCCCGAACCTCCGGGCCCGCCATCGCCGGTTCCCCCGATGCCGCCTGCGCCTCCTGTGCCGCCTACGCCTCCATCGCCATCTCCGCCTGGCCCTCCTGGTCCTCCATTACCTGGAGGGGTAGCTCCATCACCCGGACCACCGGGTCCTCCCGGGCTTCCCGGCTCGCCATATACCCCTGGAGCGCCGGCAACGCCATCTTCTCCCAGGCCGGGTCTGTACGCTTTGAAACACATCAGCAGGGTATCGGGTTGATTTGCCAGCCCTTCTTTAATGCTCACATAGAAATATCCTCCACGAAGATTATTGTAATCCTGGAAGCTGGTCGCATCGATCATAAACTTATCCGCTTCAAATCCTGTAATGCCGCCGGTAGCTACTGCCATCACCCAACAGGTGTCTGCCGAAGGGCGCCAACCGGCAAGCTGACCGGGATAACCGGCATATGACAACGAGCGTACATATACCTTAAAAGGATTGGCCGGCGTGGCGTCAATAGAAAGTTGACCATTGATAAATAGCAGATCCCATCCCGGGTCTTCTCCTGCTTTACCGGTAGCTCCGGTATAGTTAGGCCAGTAATTGGATTTATTGATCTCCCATAAATAACTTTCGCCGCTGTTGAACGAGGTATTCTGATTGAGTATTTGGATACCCGGACTATTTCCCGGGCTATAGGTATATACGTTTTCGTCGTCTGCCAGTTCAGATATTCCCGTGGTGTCTATGTCCAGCAGGCAGGGGATACAATCCAGGTCAATAGGCGTAGCAGCTACTTCCCCGGCCGACATCAGCCCGGACTCAATAAACAACCCGAGCACATTTTCCAGGAACTCGCTCCGGTTATGGGATTTTATATAAATATCCGTTCCGGGATCTACTCCAAAGCTTTCCGGATCATCTATGATACCTAGCCGGATGATCTCAATCTTGGCAGCCTGTTCACGAATGAAAGTGGAGGCCGAAACGCCATACAGTCGCGGCCGGATTGGGAATGTGCTGGGGCCGCCAAACCAGTTTTTCAGCGTTATGCTCACGGTAAAGGTTTGCCCGGGGGCAAGGTTGCGGCCGATAAACGGAATATATTTCCTGCCGTTGTTTACATAGTAATCGCCCCGTTCAAAATATGCGGAGTCCAGGAAAAATTCGCTATAATTAAATATCGGGCCATCAGATTTTACTTCCAGCACAGAAGTGCGGGCGTCGAAAGAAATATCTCCCCTGATCACGGGAATATTCACATTGCCCGAGTTGACTCCTTTGAACATAAAATTACGCGGCGTGCCATCGGCCCTTATTTCGCTGGGAACGACGGGCGTAAAGGTGAGCTGGTAACCTGTGGATTTCTCAAGGGTCAATCCACCGTTCAATACAACCGTTCCGCCATCGGGGTTTGCTACCTCCACGTCGTATGTACCCAAAGCCACGTTACTGAGTTTCCATTGCAGATCAAGCCGCGTGCTGTTCACGAACGATCTCACTATCGCTTCCGATACTGTTACGCCGGATTTCTTCAGGTATACCCTTACTCCATTTCTGAATCCGGCGCCATATACGGTAGCGCTGATATCTCCCTGTCCAGCCGTTCCGGGCGTCATCTTAAGGATAGAGAAAGGCATGGCTTCTACCAGCACGGATATATCCTGACTTGAAGGCGCTTCTTTTGTTTCGATCTTGATATAATAATCGCCGGCATTGGAAGAAGAAAGTAATAGTTGCTGATCAAGCGTCGAAGGGTCGATATTGGCGGCATCATAAATATATTCTGAGGGCAACCTGTTATACGCCATCCTGATGAGGTTCCTGCCGGCATAGGACGAAAGCGAGCTATTAAGCGTAACCAGGATATCAAGTCCTGTAGGCACAGTTATCTTGTAATACCTGGCGCTGTCCGCATGTGTGCGTAGTACATCTTCTTTGGTTACCCCTAAACTAAGCGGAACGGCATTTATTGTCATCACGCCATCGCTTGCCAGCAGATTATTTTCCAGGTTGGTCTCGCTGATCTTATTGGTAATATTGGTTCGTACAATAGCCGTGTAGTCGCCATCCGTTTCGGGAAGCGCTATTCCCTTGATCTGGCCGGTTACGCTGTTTCCCGGTTCGATCAGGATATTGGACCGCAACTGGGAACCCAACAGCCTGTCGACAGCGCTTTCAAAGCTATAATCGGCGGAGAGGTAGGCTCCATCAGTTAAGGGCGCTTTCACCGGATGATTGCCCTGGTTTTTGACGGTGTAATCGATCAGTACCGGTTTGCCTGTAACTGCAGATAAGGGTATCTGTACGTTTGTCACCGCCAGGTCCGTTTGCCGGGGAGGCTGTATATTGACAAGAATCGAGGTTATATTGTTGGCTGTGTCGGCAGCTTCATAATTTTGTCGTTTGCTGTCGGTATTCAATATCAAGTAATAGTTGCCGAGAAGATTAGCGGGTACGATTACCCGTATACTATCTGAATAAGCGGCTCCCGGCGCCAGCGCGTTTGTATGCCTGGTATATCCAGCCTGGGCGCCTGCCGGTACGGAAGGCGTTTCACTAAAATATGAGCCATCGTACCATTGGTTCATAAAGGTGGTTCCTGAACCGGTATTAACTACCGTATAATGGAGGTAAAACTCGCCGCCTGCATAAACATCGTCCGGGAAGGGTTCCCGTAAATACGCCAATAGGTTCGAGGGGGATAATACGGGTATATTGATCGGCGTCGAGCCCGTATTGTTCGACCGGTCTGCTTCATTGGTCACCATTTCATCTGCATCGGCGCGCACAATGATGAATTTATTGCCCGACAGTTCAGGAGCCAGATCCACCTCCATGCTCTGGCTCGCCGCTTCTGCCGGGGCTAATATTTTACCAAGAGCAACAGATGTCAGTTCCGTATCATGCTGATCGAAGATATTATCCTCTGATAAATAAATTCGATTACGCATCGCTTTAGTAGTGGCGCCCGCGCCTTCATTTACAATCTTCCAACTCAGCGTCAGTTTCCTGGAGCCGGGAGCCAGGGATCCGGTAAGGTTAGTCACTACGATATCCGCATGTGCAACAGGGGTTTTGGCGCCTACATAAGTTTTGCCGGGCTCTTCAAGCTGCGCTCTGGTAGAGGAGTTATTGTCTTCCGCCTCGTGCTCGTAGATATTATTGTTGGCGTCTGCCACTGCCATGAAGTAGACTGATTTCCCTGCATAGGCGTCGGGCAGCGTTAGGTTCAGGGTATCCGCTTTTTGCTGACCGGCAAGCAGTCCCCTGGTAAATGGAACGTTGGCCAGGCTGTATAATCCCGACTTCAGCATGGAATCGGGCGTTACATACACTCTATTATAAAACTGGCTGGTTACTGCCGCGCTTCCCTGGTTGGCAATTTTCAGGATCAGCCTGAAGGGGTTGCCGGCCCGTACAGAGTCCGGCGCTGTTACGGAGGATATTACCAGGTCAACAGGCGTAGCCAACGTGACCAGGAAAGCATTTGATACGTCTGAGTTGTTATGTTCCTTATCGTATTCAAACACTTTGCCTCCTGCATCTGTTTTTACGTGCGCATAATAGGCGCCCGATACGCCTTCGGGGATATTCAGCGTAGCCTGCCCGGTATAACCGTCTGAAGAGCCGAATTTCCTGCCTTCGGTATAGGTAAATGCGCCCCGGGCAATCACTTCAGCGTAGTTGAACGCGCTGCCGGAGGTAATAAATATGCTGTCGCGCCATATGCTTTCAAAAGGCTTGTTTGCCCCGTTGTTCTGTACATTCCAGCGCACCGTTACTTTTCCTCCGGACACGGCGACATCCGGCGTGTATACATGCGTGAGGTCCAGGTCAGCCGGCGGACGAAGATTAATAGTAATTCCCTTGCTGGTGCCTACATTGTTTACATCGTATAAGCCTTCAAACACATTCTGCAGTTCATCGGTATATACATGGATATAATACTTGCCGAAGTAATTATGCGGAATAGGTATTTTTTTTATAATTCTGCCGTAAGCGCCTTCCGGTGGAATAAAATCCTGATAAAGCGGATCGTAATAGATATTGTTGTCGCAGTCAATATTGAAACCAAAGCCGCCGGAAGCCAGCAACGTGCTGCTCGATTTATCAAATACCGAGTCTAGCGAGATGTAGATATTATCTATCCAGCTTCTCAGCGCCCTTATGTTCGGGCATTGTTTTCTTTTTATGCCATAGGCCGTCAGGTCGCCATGATTGGCTACGCTGTAAGTAACGGAAATGGTATCTCCTCCGAAAAGGAGGGATGGCGCAGCTACTGAAGTAACTACAAGGTCAGGCAGTTTGCCATAGCTGATGCTGATATCCCCGTATTTATAATTATTGATCTCGTTTGACTCGCGCACGCCATAATTTGAAGCGGTCCTTAATCCATTTTCTATTTCACAGCTACCCCCCAACTGACAGGCGGCTTCGTTATTGTCTGTAATCACGAACAGGTAGTAAGGTCCTGAGATCTTTCCGGGAATAGTCAGGGTTTTGGTCTGCGTATAACTCTCTCCCGGGTTCAGATAGGTCTGGTTCTGGAATTTACCTAAAAGAATATCTGTCGATATATTCAGGCTTTTATCCGATGAAAGGTATACGAAGTCGTTCCATTGGTTATTGCCTGTGCCTTTCAGCCCTTCGTTCTTGACCGTCCAGCGTACCTCTATCGTTTCTCCTGCATTACCTTCCCCGGCGTGCTCGATGGCAAGCATACGAAGATCGGGGAGGTCAGTATCGTAGTCGACGCTGAAATTTTGAACGGGGCTGCTATTAGATGCGCAGGTGTTTTTAGATAACACCTCCCATTTGTACAGGCGGCCCTCGTCGAGCCCTGCGGCAATAGTCTGATTTATTGCTGTAATACCGGCGAAGAAAGGCTGAGACGGCCGGGATTCATCCTCCGGCCATACATAAACATCATACATGTCGGTATTACTTCCGGGCGCCCAGGATAATTTCACCGGCATAACTGCATTCAGGGCGCCATTTGCCGGCAGCATATTGGTCGCGGGTCCCGGTGTGACAGCCGTATTGATCACTACATTGGATTGCAGCGTCTCGCTTTGCGACCCGCAGCCGCCGGAGGCTCGTACGCTCAATTGGTATATGCCGTTAGCGGGCCAGTTCACGGTTACGGTATTTCCGGAACCTGTAATGGAAGCGCCGCCGCTGGCGGACCAGGTATAGGTTGCGCCGTTTATAGCGGGCACGGAATAGACAAATCCGCCTGGGCAAGCCGTTGCCGGTCCCCCGATCGCTGAAGCGATGGCATCTATTTCTATACAAAAACTTTTCTCTACAGGAGCAGCGGCATTATAACTTGTCGTAGCGTTCTGATAAGCGCGCACGGATACTGTTCCCACTCCTGTTGGCCGCAACAGGCCGTTGGTTATCGTGGCGGGCCCCGACAATACTGTGTACAAAACCCTTTCTCCAGAGGTAGAAGAGGCGCTAAGCGGAAAGGGATCTCCGCCATACTTTTTCGGCGCGATATCAGGGAAACTGATCGCCGGCGTGCTTTTTACCGTAGTAATGCTTTTTGTAACCGGTTCAGCAATATCGTACGTCTCATTGCCTGCCTGTATTGCCCTTAC
Source organism: Chitinophagaceae bacterium (assembly GCA_016786785.1). Taxonomy (GTDB): domain Bacteria; phylum Bacteroidota; class Bacteroidia; order Chitinophagales; family Chitinophagaceae; genus Flavitalea. Next base: position 23,658 of record JAEUVR010000338.1, on the reverse strand, counting down.
CTGGATGGTTCCTGCCGCATTGATCCATAGTGTATCGCCGGATATGCTTCCATTTCCATGGACAATACTGTACGAAACAGGGAGCCCGGAACTACTGGTAGCGCCCAGTTTCACAAAAAGTCCTATGGCCATGTTCTGCGTCGACACATCGGGGAAGCTGATGGTTTGCGATACAGCGCTGGCAGCCATTGTCAGGGTGGTTGACGCTGTTCCTTTTCCGCAGGCATTGGTAAACGCCGCCTGGTAATTTCCGCTGGCGGCGGCATGATAGGAAGCTTCGGTGGCGCCCGGAATATCTATCCCGTCCTTTATCCATTGATAACCCCAGTGCGCCGGCGCTTCGGAGGCATGGAGCGTCCTGCCTGCGGGCCCTGATATAACAGGCGCTTCGGCGGGAACGGAATGCGCTACATATGTCGGGAATGTTTTTGTCGCTTCTTTCCCGCATGCAGTAAGTTGCAACTGGACAATATAATTCCCTGCTTCGGTCCAGTTAATGCGAGCCGTGTCGTTGGATACTTGCAGTTCGCCGCCTCCCGATACCGACCAGTTAAATGTATATTCTCCTGCAGGCGCTTGGCGGATAGTATATATTTCAGGCCCGCTGCAGGGGGTCGCATTCCCTGAAATAGAAAATCCTGTTCCCGGCCCGCGGTTAATGGTTAAGGTTTCGCCCGATACCTCGCTGGTATCCTTAGGAGAAGAAGCGAGTACCCGTATACGGTATGAGGAACCGGCTCCTATATCTGCAGGAATAACTGCGGTAATGACGCCGGATTCCGAGGCGGCAAGCGCGCCGATGACCCGCGGGGAAGCGCCGAACATGCCGTTCGGTCCCGAGAGTTGTGCGGTGAATATATTGCCCGGGTTGAGCGGGGAGCTCACCGTATAAGGAATATAGATCGTGCCGCCGGCGCATACTTCGTCGGTAATATCGCCGATGGTAATAGACAATTCGGTTTCGGGCATGATGGTAAAGACAAACGAATGGGTCATGCCCCATTTGCCGTCTATATCTCTTGCCCTGACAAACACAGTATGCAGTCCCAGGCGGGGCGTAAGCGTATCTATATTAGGCGTGATTACGAGGTTGGCTATATCTGTGCCTGCTGTAAACGGCGCTTCTGTCGCCAATCCATAACCGGGATCTTTATCAATAAAATATTCGATCCGGTCGATATTGACCGGGTCGGGCAGAGGCGGGTGTTCTTCATCAAAGGGTTTTACGAACGACCATTTATGCGCCATGCTCCATACGCCTGATGCATTCAGCGCCCGCGCATACAGCGTATGCGAGCCCGGGGTCAACGAAGATGTTGCGACAGGGATGATAAGATCGGACAAATTGGTATTGTGGGTAAAGCTTAAGGGCATAGCGTTGCCGGCCCCGGGATCATTATCGATATAATATTCTATCCGGACAATATTAACCGGGGGATCGGGTAGGGAAGGCGCGCTATAAGGTTTGTAAAAGAGTTTGCTAAAGGTCATGCTCCAGGCGCCATTGGCGTTGAGCGCCCTGACATATAAGGAATGAGCGCCGGGTTTGATCGTATCCGGATCGATGGGAAGGGCGATATTGTTAAGATCCTGCGCAGCGTTAATAGGGAGCATATGCGCCTTACCGTAACCAGGATCTCTATCGATGAAATATTCTACCCTGGTAATATTCGATTGAGCGGCGAGGAACAGCGGACTAAATATCACGACCCACAACAATATACGCTTGAACAATTTCATGAGGAATGCCTGGCTGATTAATTAATTATTGCTCTTTACGCTGATGGTAATATTGTAGGTTCCTCCCGTAGTATTGGTAGATGGCGCGGTAAGCTGATAAATAGAAGGAATGGCAGGCAACCCGCCTTTCCTGTAGCCATATACAGGTTCTCCCCCATAAATTCCGCAATTCGTAGGTTCGCCTGCCGCGTTCCGACCTGCGTTAAGCGCCGGAGAAGAGCCGGGTTTTAATTCATACCAGGCTTCATCGAAAGCGGGGTTGGATGGGAGGGAAGGATTATTAGATGCGCCGCCGAGCCTGTTATAAACGGTTGCGACAGTCTGACCCCACACATTATTATTCCCTGTGGGCAACGTGGTAGGCTGGCTGGCAAAAAAAATATTGTTCTCATACACCGCATTAGCATTGGCGCTGGTATTGTTGTTAAAATTGAGGATACAGTTTTTGACCAATGCAGATGCGCCGCCAAAATTGAAAACGCCGCCTGCCTCGGGGGACGAACAATTCAATAATGTCACCGAACTGGCGGTATTGGTTACAACTATTCCAAACATGATGCAATTATAGAACCGTATGCCTGTGCTCTTGTAAGCAGAGGCGCCAACATTAAATGCATAAACAAAGACGCAACTGTGAAAATCCACATCCTGGACGTTAGCGGAGAGGCCTACTCCGGCGACGGAGTTAATGATCCGGCATCTCCTGATCGTAATGTTACTTGCCTGTATGATAAGGCTAGTAATCTGGAGGCCTTCTGCAATGGAATATTCCGAACCTGTCTGAAAAGTGAGCGGAACCTGGGAGGGGGCATCTTCAGTATATCCTGTAATCGCCTGCAATCCTGTAGCCATGTCGAGGTTATAACCAAATCCCTGTATCACCAGCCTTTTGGTAACGGTAGAACCGCTGCTCACAACGCCGTAGATCTGAATAGTGTCTCCTGGCGCCGCAGCATTGTGCGCGAGCGCGAATGTAGCATAATCTGTTTCTGCGAGGGCCACGCCGGGGTACCCGATCCGCAGTATCTTGGCTTCAGAAACAGAAAAAAACAATAAGAAGATTGGGGTCAAAGCCGTAGCGTACAATATTTTCATCAGTATATTTTTTATTTACCTGATCGAACCTGCCATGCAAAATTTTTTACATGGATGTTTTATCCGTATTAATTTTAGAATGAGTCCAACTCAGCGAGGAATCGCTGGGTCAGAGTACATGAAACGGCTTTTCAGAAAGTTGAATATATCTGTCAGCGAAGTTTAGACTATTGAATAGAACGAACAATACCCCATTGGGGTATTTTAGGCGGTTGCCGATTTTATTTCTTATAGTAAACGGAAACGGTTGTGCCAATTCCCGGCGCGGCGTCTATCGCCAGCCTGGCTTTTATCTCGCCGGCTCTTTGATGCATATTATTCAAGCCGTTTCCTCTGATTATCATTTGAGGATCAAAGCCTTTTCCATTATCGCGTATGGTGAATCTCAGGTGAGTATGAAAATCTTCGGTTATTAATTCCAGTAAGGTGGCATCGCTATACTTTATAGCGTTATTAATGGCTTCTTTACCGATCAGATAAACATTTTTCCGGACCTCCATGTTCGATTTATAATTCGACAGGTTTTCCGGGACCCTGGTAGTTACGGTCATCGTTTCGGCATCCACCGCAGATAAGGCAAATTCTTCCAGCCGGTTCACCAGCTCCTTTATTGAATCCCGGCCGGGGTTAATGACCCATACAATATCGCTCAGCTTGGCGGTCATATCGATAGCGGTCCGCTGCATCACATCCAGCAATCTCAATACCTCGACCGGTTGCCGGTTGTCAAGGTATTTTCTGGCAAGATGGCTGGTCATCGACAAACCGCTGAGCGTAGCGCCCACTTCGTCGTGCAGATCGCGGGATATTTTTGCGCGTACTTTATTGATCTTTTTTAATTGCCGGATCCTGTATTTATAAATCCCCCAAATAATACCCAGGAATGCGACTGCCAGCAACATCCTGAACTGCCATCGCTGATAATACAGCGGCGTAATGCCGATACGCATCGAAAAAGGATTTTCGATAACCTTCCCTTCTGCATCAACTCCGCGTACCTCTAGTTGATGCCAGCCGGGTTCGAGCCTGGTCAATAAAATATCTGTTAACGGCGATAAATTGTGCCATTCTTCCTCTTTTACTTTATACTGTAGCAGGTAATCGTTATTATCTGCATAGTTAACCGGTGAAAAGGATATTGAAATTTCTTCTCCGTAATCTGTGGTTAGCGCCCTTACTTCATTGGCAAGATGTAGATCGAATTCAGAAAAAACCCTGTCATTTACTTCAAGGCTGCTGATAGCCAGATGAAACCCGGGACGAGAACCGTTTTTCCACTCTCGTTTGTTAACGCGCACGATGCCTTCAGGCGTAGAAAAGAACATCGTTCCATCCTTGAAAGCCGCTCTCCCCCCCACATTAAATTCCTGGGAGGGAAGCCCCTGCTGAACATGATATGCCGTTATCTTACCGGTAGATTTTTGTAATACCGATAATCCCCGGTTGCCTGTGAGCCAGAGATTTCCTTCTTCATCGGGAAGTATGCCCTGCAAACAATTATCACTAACGCCATGATCATTGTTATACGCCCTGACGGTCTTGCTACCGGGATCATATTGAATCAGTCCATTCGTAGAACTGGCTATCCAGATATATTTTCCATCATCATACAGATCATTCACCATACTGTTGCGAAGCGGATCTGATAACGCTGTAATAACATTGGCCGGCGAGCCGTTTGCGGAGGCCGAGAGTAACCGCCCATAAGCGCCGATCAGGATACTGTCATTTTTCCATTTGAGGAACTTTGTTCCGCGATTGTATGTCTCCGGATAGGCCAAAATTTTTTTCCCGGCAGGCAGCGCGATTGTGTCCGCTTTCCGGGTCTCCGTGTTGAGCGCAAAAATATAAGGAAGGCGGACCGGCGCCAGCCAGAATACCGCGGGCCCGGCTTTGATCATATCGCTGATTGCATGGCTGGTCTGATCCCTGAAATCGCGTAATAACTCCGGGGCCGACAGCGAAGCCTTTCCGTTATTAATATGGAGTTGGTAAATCCCTGATTCGCCCCATATAAATAACTGTTCATCTATCGCGCCGACTTGCGTAAATGGAATAACTTTTCCTTTACTATCATTTATTGAGGCATGGAATGATTGATTGGTTACGGTATCCGTGATCCAAGCTCCATTATTGGTCGCCGCTATGAGGTAGTTCTTCCAGGCGCATAAACCGATCGGTTCGGAAGGAATGGTTTTATTAAGCCGCTTAATGGTTGTCTTTAACAGGGGGAACCTGGACAGCCGCTCATTGTAACTAAGCAGTCCTTTCGAGGAGCCGACCCAGACTATCCCATTCGGGTCGCAAAAAATATCCCTTATATTATCGATGGGTATTCCCTGCGCGTTCGGGTCATCGCTTTTCAGGTGTTCCGTATAACCGTCCTGATGGCAGATATATAATCCATCATCCTTCGTGCCTATCCAGATACTCCCTTCGGCGCTCCTTTCAATTGCAGTAATATTCCCCTCTTGCTTCAATTTAAAGACCGGCGTCCATTTGGTTGGATTGTACAAATCGTCCAGGCTGACTTGCCATACTGCGTTTTCAATACTCAGTAATAAAAGCTTTTCTTTTGCGGCATATGCCAGACCGTTTATCCCACTCATAGCTATCTCCTTCGGCAGGCCTTTAACTGCGCGGATACCCGAATCGGGGTGAAAATAGATCAATCCCTGTTTATTCGTTCCCATCCACATTATGCCCTCTGCCGACTCGGCAAAGCTCCTGATGTCGAGCGGCTGCCCTGAAACGGGATGGGCAATAAGATTTTCAAAGCTGCCTTTTTCCCGCGTAAATATGCTCAGGCCATTACGGGAGCCGATGAATATTTTTTTATTCTTCGACAAATAGATATCGTTTACCTCATCGCTTATCAGGCTATTAGGATTATGCGGGTTATGCGTATAGCTGATGGAATAATCGCTCTGATTAAAATAACAATCTATGCCTCCGCGATCGGTGACGATCCATTTCACGAGGCTATCGCATACAATATTTCTGATCATATTGCTTGAAAGGCCGTTTCCGCTCCTGCTCGCAGATGCATAAAACCTTTTAAATTTGTTGCCATCAAAAATATTAAGGCCATGATCTGTGCCGATAAACAGGTAATTATTATTGTCGGCGTGGATACTGTTTATCCTACTGCTGGACAAACCATCGGCGCTGGCGTATACCCGAAACAATGATGGTTGTATCATATGTTGCTGCGCCTGCGATGGCCAATACAAGCAGGTAAACAAACCTGTTAGTAATACAATGCCATATTTATAAGCAGATCGGATGCGCTTTGCTGGTAATCTTATGGTATTATGCCTATAATACACTTATTTATAATGAATTATCGTATATTTAATGATGGTTCGTTATCTGCCCCTATTAGCCCTACTGTTAGGAATATGTTTCGCTTGTCGGCGCAAGTCTGCCAAATTAAATCCTTTCTCCGGCACATGGACTTCCAAATGGCATAACACGCTCGATTTTAAAATACATTTTAAAGATAATAATACTTTTAAGGTGAATGTGACCAACATGGTGCAGAGCTCAGAAATATTCGGCGGGTACAAAATAATGCAAGACACGCTGGTAATATGGGACGATCTCGAAAAACCTATTATTTTATGCAACTATTCAGATACCGGATATTATACATTCAGCAGAGAGGCTTCTTCTCTTTCCTTTAAGGTGATCAGCGATGCCTGCGAGCGCCGGAAGCTAACGCTGGAAATAGGCCTTATAAGCCTTAATAGCATAGAAGCCAATAATTTTTCAGGCAATGAGTGATGCCTGGCAATGCGGAAACTAATATTGTAAATGGCGTTGGTATATAAGGCGGGAATTAATAACAATGTATCCGGAACTATATCAGCCGCTTCTGTATTGCTTTCATTACGGCCTCGTTGCGGCTGGCCACATGGAGTTTTTTATAAATATGCTTCACGTGCGTGCGCACCGTTTCATAGCTGATAAACAGCTTTGCCGCTATAGCCTTGGAATCGAGCCCTTTCACCATATGGTTTAATATTTCTTTTTCCCTGTCGCTGATCTGGTAATCATGATTCGAAGGCTCGACAAGAATAACGTTACTGTTGCTGAAAAATCCAAGGATTTTTTTTGCAATAGCGGTATTGATGGCCGCTCCTCCGTTATACACTTCCCGTACTGCGTCAAGATACCGGGAAGGAGGGTCTGTTTTAAGCAGGTAACCGGATGCGCCGTTACAAAGCATATGAAAAATGCGGTCATTATCGTTAAAAACCGTTTGTGCCAGTATTTTTATATCCGGAAAATGCGAGCGGATTTTTTTGGTCAGCTCAATGCCGTTTATTCCTGGCATTTCAATGTCCATTAGTATCACATGGGGATTGCTGTTCCTGATATCCGATTCCCAGTCTTCTCCATTCGGAAAGGATCCGGTACAAACAAACCCCGGCGATTCATTCAGAATCTCCTTCATGGCATCGCGTACCAGTTTGTTGTCTTCAAATACGGCTACCCTGATATCCATCGGTATTTTTTAATCGTCGCCTTATAGCTGTTTGAGGCGGTAAACGATATGTTCTCTTGCGCCAAACTTACATGAAATTTTTCGTTCACAAATTACGCAAAGAATAAATGAAAAGTTTAGTGAGAAGTTCGCCTTGGTTAAAAGAATAAATAAATGTACAAGGAGATCTAGCGTTTTACGGGAGAATATTTTATTGGAGATGCGGAAATATTTCCGCCTTACTGATATTCGGTTTATGCCTGACCGTTTTAAAGCCGATCGAAGATGTCTTTTCCAAATTGCTCCAGCGAAGGATCCCTGGCGCCCATCAGTAATAGCGTGGTTCCAGGGGCAAGATGGCTTCTTGCTTCTGCTAAAAAAAGATCCCTGTCCTCGACGAAATAGGCGTTTTTCCCCAATGCCTTTATATCGTTGATCAGGTCAAGCGAAGAAATATCCCTGGTTGCGGTTCCGCCTGCATAAAAGATCTCGCTCATCCATATTTCATCCTGCTCTCTCAACGTCTGGCCGATTTCATGAACAAATTCCTTACGGAGAAATTTTGTCGGCCCGTACCCGTGAGGTTGGAACCATGCGACCACCTTGTCTGATACCGGCTGACAGGCGGCGATCGCGGCGGCGCATTTCACGGGATTATGCGCGAAATCGTCTACTACCCATATGCCGTTTTTTTGTCCTAATACCTGGGCGCGCCGGTAAATGCCTTCATATTGCTTTAAGGCTGCCGCCGCATCAGACAGCGAAACGCCTGCCAGGCTTGCCGCGGCCGTCGCCGCAAGCGCATTTTCCATATTGTGTCGCCCTAAAATATTCAATTCAAAATCCTGTCCATTTATACTAAAGGAAATATGGAATCCGGATTGATGAAAGCTGGTCGCCCGGAATCCGACATCGCCTTCGTTGCCGTCTATACAAAAATCATTGTTAGCGTCGGCGGACAAGCTGGCGGAATATGCGTTTGATCGGTTTACGGAGAAGCGGGCGCTATTGCTGCGGAAGATCTCGAATATCCTGATCAGTTCATCCAGCTCCTTATGGTCTTTTTCAATATTCAGCAATACGCCAATTTCCGGTCGATATTGAACAATGGATCCATCGCTTTCATCCGCTTCGATGATCAGCCATTCGCCTTTGCCGACAAAGGCATTCCCGATCTTTCCTTTTTTGATCAGGTCTACCAGTCCGGCGCCGCTGATCACTGAAGGTTGTGCGCCGGCATGCTTCATGATCTCAAACAACATCCCCGTGGTAGTGCTTTTTCCGCTGGTGCCGCCTATGGCTATGGTCTTTTTTGTAGCGGCAATCATCGCCAGCAGCTCAGAACGCCGGATAATCGGAATGCCTAACTCTTTCGCTTGTTTTACTTCAATGACCGTGTCTTCAATGGCTGTGGAAACTACAACCAGGTCCGTTGCGGCATCAATACCCTTTCCGTCCTGCAGGAAACACCGGATGCCTTCGGCTTCCAGCTTGGCCTTTATATCGCCAGCCTTTCCCTCGTTAAAAAACCGATCGCTGCCGGCAACCTGTAGCCCTGCGCCTTGTAGATACTGGGCGATGGCGCTCATGCCCGCTCCGGCGATGCCAATAAAAAACGGGTTTTGAATATCTTCAAGCTTTGATATCATAGCGCACAAATGTAAATAAATGATGATTGATTTGCGTAGACGGGAGCGATGTTTATGCTATATTTTTAGGGCGTCTTCTCTTGCTCAGAAATTCTTTAGCGGATGAGTACGGCAACTTCTGATCAATGGCGCTATCCGAGTACTGATCGTTAGGCATTAGCGTATGAGTATGACGGTTCCTTTTTGGAAGCGGGACTCTTCATTTTTAACCTTATAAAAGCATTGCCATACAAACGCGTCTGTGGGAAGTCTGAGACCGTTCAGGCTCCCGTCCCAACCCTTTCGCGGATCGGTTGTTTCGAAAACGATTCTCCCCCGCCTGTCGAACACATGTAGTCTGAACTGCTCCAGCTCGGCGCGCACCGCCGCTATGAATAGCTCATTCTTTCCATCGCCATTGGGCGTGAATGCAGTTGGAATGAAGACTCCCCAACTACACTCTTTTTCAGCTATCTTAATGGTGTCGGCTCCCAGGCAACCATTCTCGTCGGTTACCTGTAGCCGGTACTCTCCGGGAAGCGTTATCGTAGTTGTTTTTGAAGCGCTGCCGTTGGACCATTGGTATTGGTTAAAATCTCTTAAAGGTTGTATCTCAAGATGGCTATTGCGGCACACGGTATCGGTCGACTTTAAAAAATCAACGGGCCCCGGCAGTATGCCGGAAATCGCCAGCGTATCGCTTGCAGCGCAATCATAGCTGTTGCGCACGGTTACCCAATATTTTCCCGGGGCGCTCACGGTTAGGGATGGTTGCGTACTCATATCCTGCCAAATATAGGAGACAAAGCTTCCAGGCGTAATCTCTAATGAGGCATTGGCGCATAAGGGCCTTTCCGATCCAAGCTCCGGCAAAGGTTTCGGGTTTACAACCAGGTGGACGGTTACTATTGAATCGCACCCGAGATAAGTAGAAAGCGTATCGGCATAATCGCCGGATATAGATCTTTCAACGCCCCCGATAACATAAGATCCTCCTTCGCAGATTATTTTGGTCTCTTCCGAGAATTTCCGGTTGATGGTTAAATCGAGCGTAATAATGGAATCGCATCCTGCGGTATTTCTTATGGTTTGCTTGTAAATGCCGGAAGCATCATAAGTACGCTGATTTAAAGTATAGCTGTCGCAACTGGATATGATTAAGGTGGAAGCAGTGATGTTTGGGCATTTTGACATTTTTACAACAATAAGACCTTGCCCGTTTTCAAATACATGTATGCTTTCGCCAGGGTCGGGACTTACGTTAGGGTCGTTGAAAAGACTTGCTCCCAGATAAAGGTTTTTTTGTTCATCGATCCCTAGTCTCCCAAACGAAACGTCTCCACCCGCAAAGCTAACGGTAGAGATAAAATTTCCATCTTCATCAAACCTCACTATTGTGGGGCCTGGAGTAAACGGATTGGGGCCGTTGGCAACATAAAAATCGCCAATAGCATACACGTTGCCTGCATTGTCGGCGACGACGTCATAGAGTATGCCAGAGCTCATATTCTCGACCTTTCTTGCCCATATCAAATTCCCCGCTGAACTCAGTTTGAGAATAAAGCCGCCATTGCCTGTGAGATGGTATTCATTCGGGCCCGGATCAAAATCCTGCGTTCCGCTAAAATCCCCTGCCACATATAGATTGCCTTGCTCGTCTATATCAATGCTGTAGCAAGCGTTATGATCGCCGGGCCTTATCGCCCACTCAAAATTGCCGTCTTTGTCAAGCTTGCAAACGAATGCGGAATTGTCAATGTTGCTGCTCATGCGGAATTCACCGCTTCCCGGGTCAAAGTCCGGGGACCCGCCGAAATATCCTGTCGCATAAACATTTCCCTGCAGATCGGGTTTGACATCCCTGATAGCTATAGCTCCGCCGCTAAATTTTCCTGCCCACATAAAATCGCCATCGGCTGTTAGTTTGACAACAAAACCTGGCGAGCCGCTGCCAGTCATATGAAAGACCCCAGGTCCGGGGTCGAAATCTATTGTGCCGCCGAAGTCTCCACAGATAAGCACATTACCCTCTTCATCCACTCCTATGGCGGTTCCAGATACGTGGGTATCCCACGATGCTCCTGAGAATTGTTTGACCCATACAAACCCGCCGTTGGTATTTAGCTTTAAAACAAATGCATCAATTGCTGCTACGGGTTCGATAATATGAACGCCGGGACCGGGATCCATATCGGCAGGGTCGCGAAGACGGGAAGTGACATAGACATTGCCATATTTATCAACCTCCATCTCTATCAGGCCTTCAATATTTAAGGGCAATTGCCCGGCCCATAAAAAATTTCCGTTTGCATCCAGTTTAGTGATAAAGATAGCTTCATCAAAAGGGCCTTGCGGGGTCATCATGAATACGCCTGGTCCCGGATCAAAATCTGCCGGAGTGTTAAATAGGCCGACTGAATAAACATTACCCTGGGGGTCTGTTGCCATAGACCTCATGTTGTTATTGTAGGACGAGGCCCCAAATTCTTGGGCCCATTCCAGAACCAGATCCTGGGAGCTTGCCCTCGTTATCGAGAGCAGCAATAGCGCTAGTATAGTATATCGAAACATTTAGGGGCGCTAAAAGATAGCGATAAATCTTATAACAAGCAAGTTGCTTCATCATTGCCGGTAAACAATTCTATTCATATTAATCGTTTTTATTACATTTGAAGCGGGATCATACTTATTCGTCATGGTTTTTCTCTAAAACTCATTATAGGTATGCGATCAAAATTCTACTTATCACTGCTGTTTTATATTTTATCGGCTAACGCTTATACGCAAAACGATGAATCCCCAACATTGAATATTGGCGATCCCGCCCCGCCATTGAGCGTGTATGGATGGATAAAAGGCGAACCCTTTCAACAGTTCGAAAAAGGACGCATATATGTGCTGGAATACTGGGCAACATGGTGCAGGCCCTGTATTGCGGCAATGCCCCGTCTCACTGAGCTAGCCCATGAGTATAAGGATAAAATAACTGTTTTAGGCATCAATACCTACGAGATAGGAGCTATTTCTATGCCCCGAATAAAGGCTTTTGTGGATAGCCTGGGGAATCGGATGGATTATTATGTGGCGGTACAGGATAGTCTTATGGCGGCAGCCTGGTTTGGCGCTTCGGGTGAAAAGGGAATACCCAGATCCTTTGTGATCGATAGGGATGGGAAATTCGCCTGGGCAGGTCATCCCATGTATCTTCATCAGGTACTGCCTAAAATAGTGAACGGTACCTGGGATTTAAAAGAAGCATTAGCTAAGCGAAACCTGGATAGACATTTAAGGTATCAGGATGAAGATGCCCATTTTGAACTTTTTCAATATCGGGATGATCCTTCTAAACCCGGCGACATCGGTAAACCATATTTAGCATTAATCATGATCAATAAAATTGTCAGCGGCGAACCGCGGCTGAAATATACGCCCGCAATCGCTTATGATACTTTTTCTTCATTGCTAAAAACAAACCCTAAAAAAGCCTATGAATATGGAAAGGCAGCGATAGTAACGCCAACCTATGAAGACCCTGCAAGCGATGCAATTATTGGAGCTATCAAAACCTATTCGAACAAATTGAATCTTCCATCGGAAATTTATCGGTTAGGCGCAGAAGCCTGTCAACGGAGTATTGATCAGATCCCCTATCCTGAAATTATTAATATGTCCATTTATTATAGTACCATGGCAGAATGGTACTGGCGCGCAAAGGATAAATCAAAAGCGATAAATTCACTGAAAAAAGCCATTGAAGAGATGAAAGACAGAAAAGATTCTTCCCAGGCTGAGCTGGCTGCCCTTGAATCCCGGCTGCAGCAATACAGCAAGTTGTAGACGACATATTATCCCTTTGATGCCAACCTTATCATTACCCGCATTTTCGCGACAAGCAAAGAAACGAACCCATTCCCGCATTTGTTTCTACCGGCATATATTTGACTGCAAACATTTCCGAAGATCGCGAATGTAATACACATGAGGCCCCGCGTCTTATTAATCTTCGAGGTAGCCGAATTTGCCGTTGTTATAATCTTTGAATGCCTGTACGATCTCTTCGCGGGTGTTCATCACAAAGGGGCCGTGCGCTGCAATGGGCTCCCGGAGCGGCTCTCCGCTCAATACCAATGCCACTGCATCTTCCAGAGCTTCAATGGTAAGACTTTCGCCTTCTTTTTTAAACATGACAAAATGGTCCTGGTGAACTGTTTCGCCGTCATTCACCCTGGCGCTTCCTTCGATCATTAAAATTGCCGTCGTATAATCTGCCGGAAAGCTGAACGTTTTCTTTGATCCTTTTTTCAATTTGGCGTTGAACAGGTGAATGGGAGAGAAGGTAGCGGCCGTGCCCTTATGGCCCTCATATTCTCCGGCGATGATTTCTATTTCGCCTCCGCCGTCGGACAGCGGTATTTTTGCCATATCGGCATTGCGCAGGTTCTGGTATCCGGGCATGCCCGATTTATATTTGGCGGGGAGGTTTACCCATAATTGCACCATTTGAAATTCGCCGCCTTTCTTACTCCATTCTTTTTCATGGAATTCCTTATGCAGGATACCGCTGGCGGCTGTCATCCACTGTACATCGCCTTCATGTATCACGCCCCCGCCGCCTGAACTGTCGGCATGCTCCACTCTTCCCTTATAAGCAATGGTCACCGTTTCAAAACCCTTGTGCGGGTGCGCGCCTACGCCGCGGGGAATTTCAGAAGGACTGAATGTGTATTTACTGTTGTAGTCCAGCATAATGAAAGGATCCATCTCCTCCATGGTGGAAATGCCGGGTATAAAATTATGCACCCGGAAACCGTCGCCTACAAAATGCGGCGCAGAAGGCGCGATTATTTTTGCTATCTTTTTTGTGCTCATGATGTTTTTGATTTTTTTGTTGAATTAATGATCAGACGTTCTTAATACTAGGTGAGATCCCGAATAACCGACCCAGCCGAGAAATTCATTTGTTTAATCGTTGCATCCTGACCTCCTTTTTTGGTAAAACAAAAATACAATGCGGACGGGGCCGTTCCATTGATATAGGGTAAGTAATCGTATTGATATAGGATAATGACTTTAAAGATTGCATTGAGAAAAGAATTTGATACCTTAGTTTTAACGCAACTTTCTCCTGTCTCTGCTTCTTGTCCTGACTTTAGGCAAGGCAGGCATTAGCGAAAAATCGATTAACTCCTGAACTTAAGTACGATTATGAAAATGAGTATTTTTTTGACCTGCCTGTTTTTTTCGCTTGCAGGCTTTGCACAGAAGCCCAGGATAACCTGGGGCGGCGAATTTAAGCTTCGTAAGGGAAGCACTGATCTGGAAGTGATACATGCGGATAAAAGCGGCGTGTACCTGCAGGAAGGCCACCTGGCCCTGAAAAGCTATTTTGTGATCGGCGCAACGGCGCGGGCGTCCGCAACGCTGGTAAAACTGGATAAAAACCTGAACGAAGTATATCGCAGCCATTTCAACCAGGATTTGAAAGGAAAGGAATTTGTCCAGTTTTTCGCGCTGCAGGAGAAACTACTGGTATTCGCGTCCGAGTATATACGGCCGGAGAAACAGCTGAACATCTACGGCGCAGAAGTAAACAAAAACTCAGGCATGTTGGGGGGGAAGTGGATGCAGGTAGCCAGTTTTAAAAAAGAGGAAAGAAAAGATGATATCAATTTTAAGATCACGTACAATGCCGACAGCGCCAATATGGTGATCGTAAGCAGCATTGAGGGAAAGGAAAGAAATGAATATAGTATCCAGGAGTTTGATAAGACTTTCAAGCCAACTACCGAAGCGACGACTATTTCCAATGATTTTGAGCCTAAAACCTTTCAGCTTGAAGATGTGCTGTATACTTTCAACAGGAAAATAATCCTGGTGGGCAGGATCTACGAATACCAGGAAGGGAAAAAGAAGAAAGAAAAATTCCTGGATTTCGCTAATTATAATATCCGCTTATACAATGAAGCAGGTCAGCAGGAGAAAGAGATAAATACTGATGTGAATGGAAAATGGCTTGTCAATACAAAGTTGGTGCAGGAAAAAGATAAGGATATTGTGCTGGCAGCGTTCTACAGCGATAAGAAAAAAGGAAAAATGATCGACGGCATGCTGGTGCAACGCATTCATCCGGTTACCGGAGAGGTGATCTCTACAAGCAATAAGAAGATAAGTAACGCTTTACTATCCTACGACCCGGACGACTCTCCGAATGAAGAAGAAAGCAAGACAGAGAGAAAGGAGAGGGAGAGGCTTGAAAAATTAAAAGATGAGGGAGAAGGTTTTTCAAAGTACATGCAGTTCAGGAATATTTTTTATACTAAAAATAATGAGCTGGTCATACTGGCTGAAAAGTACAGCAGTTTTATTGCCACTTCTTATGACTATAGTCCCTCCGGGCCAAACGGAATGCCGGGCAGGTCTACGACCACGAACTACCGGGTACACGACAGCGGCGATATCCTGATGTGCAAGATCGATGCGGGCGGTAATATCGGGTGGCTCCAGGTGTTTCCCAAGGCGCAGCGGGAAAGAACGTATGCCATATCTAAAACTTATCTTGCCGGCCAATATGGCGTTGCCGGTTTTTTTGACGTTGCCAATACGCCGTATTATTCCGGCTTTGGAGCGATCCAGTCAAACAATTCCATCCAGGTTTTTTTTAACGATAATCCTAAAAACGCTGTGGTGACGCAGCCCGGACAAAAAGTTAAGCTTACCACCCGTTTTGATAAATCAGATTGCTTTATATTGTCTGTAGATGAAGCTACCGGCAAGGCGACAAGAAAAATGTTCTTTGGCAATGGGGACGAGCCTACCGCCATGCCAAGGCTTGGTTCGGTAATAGACAATAGCATGTATCTCGTGGGAAAAGAAGACCGACTGTTGGGTAAAACAAAGATTGCCGTGGCTAAGATTACCATTAATAAATAGCGTTTAACGAATCAAATCTATGGGTATAAATACAAACAATCACTACGATGTTATCGTATCCGGAGTAGGCTCGATGGGGGCCGCCGCCTGTTATTATCTTGCTCAAAAGAACATTAAGGTATTAGGCATTGATCAGTTTGATATACCTCATGAACAGGGATCGCATGCGGGGCAGAGCCGTATCATACGTAAAGCTTATTTTGAAAACCCGGACTATATACCGCTTCTGAAGAGAGCATATGAAAATTGGAAGCGGCTGGAAAGCCAGTCCGGCGCAAAAATATATTATCAAACAGGATTGCTTTACCACGGTAAGCCTGATCATCCGATCATATCGGGAACAAAGGATTCCGCGGCATTATACGATATTGAATTAGACCCGCTGGATGCGCGGGAAACGAAAAGCAGGTTTCCTCAATTTAGGATTCCCAATGATTTTATAAGTTTTATCGAGCCTGACGCAGGCTTTGTGACAGCGGAAAGATCGGTGTTAACCTATAAGTCCGAGTCTCTAAAAATGGGCGCAACGATCAAAACGAATGAGAAAGTCATTGAATGGAAAAAAGGACCGGATGGCTTTAAGCTGACGACAGATAAGGATATCTATTTTTGCAGGAAACTGATCATCACCGCTGGCGCCTGGGCTGGTAAGCTTATTCCGGAGCTCAAAGTTGATTTGAGGGTGACCAGACAAACGCTGGCCTGGATCAAGCCAAAGGATGAATCGTCTTTTACATTGGGTAATTTCCCCTGTTGGCTGGTAGCTCCTAATGATAAAGGAGGCATATATTATGGCTTTCCGATATTGCCGTTAAGCGAGTTTGGCGGCCCCGTTGGCTTAAAAATTGCTCATCATTATCCGCATGCGACTGCCGATCCCGATAATGTGGACAGAAACATAACAGCGCATGATGAGGAAGAGATACGCGGGATCTTAAGGGATTATTTTACAATGACGGATATTGAAATTGCCGGGTGGAAAACCTGTTTGTATACAAATACCAGGGATGAGGATTTTATCATAGACTTTCTCCCCGGCTATGATAAAGACGTGGCGATAGCCTGCGGATTCAGCGGTCACGGCTTTAAGTTTGTTTCGGTTGTGGGAGAGATACTGGCTGATCTTGCCGCTGAGGGGAAGACGGATATGCCCATAGACTTTTTACGGTTGGACCGGGATCGCTTAAAATAGCGGCGGCAACCTGAACGCGCGCAGTGTCTTCTTCTTGTCATCGGCCTGTCCCGGGCGTTCGCGCTATGGTTGATCTTACCCGAACCACTCGGAGATATCGGCGAGCGACAACTGCCATTTTGATTCGGTATTGATATCCCGCGCTATTTTTCCTTCCTGCAATTGTATAAGCCGACTCCCGTATTGCTGAGCGTCTTTCAGGCTATGGGTGATAAGTATAACGGTAATGCCCAGCTGCTTATTAAATTTATCGGCAAGGCCTAGAACGACGCGGGCAGATTTTGGGTCGAGCGCCGCAGTCGGCTCATCCAGTAATAAAATATCTGTTTTATCCATAACGCTCATCAACAGGGTCAGCGCCTGCCGCTGTCCTCCTGATAAATTGCCCATGGATTGATTGAGCTTGTTTTCAAGGCCCATTCCAAGATCGGCGATGCGGTTGATCGCCTCTTTTTTAAATGCCTTATCGGCGCCGACCCTTAGGCTTTTATGCCGGGTACGCAAGGCGGCGAGCCTGAAATTATCCAGTATGGTCAGGTCGGGAGCCGTGCCGTTATTGGGATTCTGGAAAACGCGGGCTATCCATTTGCTTCTTTTGTGTTCGGGGATCCGGGTAATATCTTCGCCATTTATCCTGACCAAACCTGAACTGGGCTTCTCCACGCCGCCGATAATATTCAGCAGCGTTGTTTTTCCGCTCCCGTTTGCGCCAACAAGCGTGACGAATTCCCCTTTCGCGATCTGTAAAGAAACATCCGCTAAGGCTACGAGCTCGTTTTCCTTTCCCTTATGAAAGACCTTACTGATATTTTCTAACGTAATCATTCGTTCTAAATTTAATGGCGCTGCGATAAATCAACCTCTTTTTAATATCCTGCCTGCCTTGGGAAGCGCTACGATCAGCAAAACAAATAGCGCCGTGGCCAGTTTCAGGAAATTAGGATCTACCCCCATTGCCAGCGTAAATGCAAGAACCATCTGGAATAAAAAGCTGCCAACTAAAATCATTGCAATCTGCAGGCCGATATGGGTAATGTTCATCCATGCGCGTAATGAATCCGCGATCAGCACAGACCCCAGGCCTGTAATGACAATACCAATGCCCATGTTGATGTCGGTAAAACCCTGGTATTGCGAAACGAGGAAACCGCTTAACGCCGTGAGCGCATTGGCGATCGCCAGTCCGATAATTTTGATAACATCGTTATTGACGCCCAGCGACCGGGTCATGATGGGATTGTTGCCGGTAGCGCGCATGGCAATGCCAAAATCTGTTCTCAATAAATAATGGAGCGCCAAGCTCAATACAAGAACAATAATAACGGCAATGAATAGTTGGTTGTATAGCTCGTTTTTAAAAAAGACAAATGAATGGAAAAGTCCGGGTATATTGATCAGGGGAATATTGGACCTCCCAAGGATGATCAGGTTGATGGAATACAGGCCGGTCATCACCAAGATCCCCGCCAGCAAGGCGTCGATCTTCAGTTTTGTATGGGCCAGCGCCGTACAGATCCCGGCGATTGCGCCCGCAAGCATGCATATCGGCAATACGACAAGAGGGGGCCAGTGATGCATGAGCAGCGTGGCGGCTACTGCGGCGCCCAGGGTATAGCTGCCATCGGTGGTGATATCGGGTATGTTGAAGACCTTCATAGTGATATAGATGCCCATGGCCATCGGTCCGAGGCAAAGTGAAAGTTGCAGCGCCGCCAGGTAAAATTGACTCATTGCACAGCTTGGAAGTTTGAGGGAATATCAATGCCAAATTTTTTTGCGGCGGCAGGATTATAGACCCTTTTCCTGGTCTCGACCATTTCCCAATGGAGGCCTTCAACATTTTTTGTTTTCAGGTATTCCGCCGCCTGCTTGCCAGCCTGGTAACCCCATTGATAAATATCGGCGCCGTATGCCGCCAGGGCGCCTCTTTCAACCAGCCCCGCTTCGCTGGTGAAAATGGGAATATTGTTTTGATTGCACAGCTGAAGAATGGTTTCGAAGGATCCGAAAACGATATTGTCGGGGTTTGCAAAAAACACGTCTATATTTTCCGATAGCAGGGAAGCGGTTACCAGCTGCGCGTCTGCGGATGCGTTTACGGGCCGGGCAACAAGATGGATATTGTTTTCGCCGGCAAGCTTTTTTATGCGATCCATTGATTCTACAGACTGCGGTTCCGATTGGTTAAAGATCATTCCCACCGTTAATTTTTCCGATTTTGGCTTGATGGTTTTAGGAATGAGCAGAAAGGAAGTATCTATATAATCCAGCGTTTCGCCAACGCCAAACAGGTTAGCGGGGGGATTGCCTTTTTCATCGTTCACTTTCATCAGCGCCGGCGTGGGAGACACCATCATAAAGATAGGGATGCCTTTGGCGTTCTGGATTGCGGTAATGGCGGAGATAGACGGACTGGCGGCGATAAGCGTTACCGGCTGAGCGATAAAATATTTAATGATTTGCGTAAGCGTAGGGATATTTCCCTGCGCATTGCGGTAGATGATCTTCAGCGTTCCTTTTTTTTCGTCGAATCCTTCCTGTTGCAATGCGTCAATGAAGCCGGTCTTTGCCTGTTCAATGGTGTTGTCCTGGAAAGCGTCCGCAAATCCGATCACGGGAATATTCGGGTTCTTCTGATCGCAGCATACGATGCTTATGGCAAAGCTGAGAATAAGCAGCCCTCTTTTCATTGTTTTATAAGATTAGGACCATTAAAAGAAAACGGTTTTCATGGATTGAAACCTGCAGGCAGCGCTGAAAAAAGGGTCTAAAATAAACAATTATTTTGAACCTCCCTATTAAAGAAGACGCGTCGAAATGAGAGTCCGCTTTGTTTTTATCTGTGCGCCTGATCAGAAAAGCGCTCGTATTGATTAAATAATTTATTCATGTCGGCATAGGGTTTTGCCGTTGCGGCAAAACTAAAGGTTCCCTGATGCAGTATCTCTTCTGCGGCGCGGAAAAAAGCGCCAAATGCAGCGCGCGAAAGCGAGGATCCGAGGCTTACCCGTTTGACGCCGATCTGTTCCAGCGTTTGCAAGGAGAACTTGCCGCCCGAAAGTCCCATCACTACATTCACCGGTTTTGGCGCGACGGCGTTAACCACGGATATTACTTCTTCTTTTGTTTTGAGTCCCGGCGCGAATACTACATCGGCGCCGGCGTCGGCATATGCTTCCAGTCGTTTCAGCGTATCCCGCATGTCGGGTCGCCCGTGGATCAGGTTTTCCGCCCGCGCGGTCAGCATGAACGGCTCCGGGAGTTCTTTTGCAGCTTTCACAGCCGCTTTTACGCGTTCGACAGCGAGCTCAAATGGATAAATAGGATCATCCGGTCTGCCTGTCGCGTCTTCGATCGATCCGCCGGATAAGCCTGCCTTGGCGGCGAGCCTGATCGTTTCCGCACAAGATGCGGGATCGTCGCCATAGCCGTTCTCCAGGTCGGCAGATACCGGTAGATGAGTGGCTTCGACTATAGCGCGGGCATTCTGCAAGGTCTCATCCCGGGAAAGAGTAGCCTGTCCGTCCGGTTTTCCCAATGCGAATGCAAGTCCCGCGCTGGTTGTAGCCAGCGCTTTAAATCCCATCGTTTCGAGGATCCTTGCCGACCCTGCATCCCAGGGATTGGGAACGACAAATAATCCTTCCTGCCGGTGCAGGTTGCTGAATAATGTTGCGCGACTTAGCGAACTGGATGGCGTTAGCATGGCTATATGATTGATCGGTTAATTTGACGGCGCCGGCGATCGCTGGCCCCCGATCTTAGCGGCCAGCTTAATCAAGCCCACGACAAAGTTAGCTTCCTCTTGCCAACGACTATTAGGTAATTGGCTGTTACTGGTTAAACAAACCTATAACAAAATTAGTTCTTGCCGTTAAAATGAGCGCCTGCGCTACCAGCTAAAGAATATGCCGGTAAGGTCTTGCTTGCGACTGTAAGTTCAAACTGTTGAATGCGAATATAAATTTAAAAGGCGCTGTAAACAAAACGCTTTGCGTTAAAAGAATACGCGCAACTATGCGTAATGGGATAAGATAGCGACATAGCTTCAGCATTGATGCCTTAGGCGTCCTCAGATAAAAATTCAAAATGACTTGCCGCTTGGAATAGATTGAATTTTTTCCAGGCGGCAGGCGTTGTTAGCGCCGACTGATCTACATAATGGAATAGATTGGATTTTTCGTCTTTGCCCATTTTCAGTATATTGACTGTCAAAACCCCATAACATGGCACAACAAAGGAAAATCACTTTGCAGGAATCGGAGATCCCCACCCATTGGTACAATATTGTAGCGGATATGCCCAACAAGCCTATGCCGCCCTTGCATCCAGGAACCAAGCAGCCTGTCGGGCCGGAGGACCTGGCGCCGCTATTTCCTATGGAGCTGATCAAACAGGAAGTGAGCGCGGAGAAATGGATAGAGATCCCTGATGAAGTAAGAGACCTGTATGCTATCTGGCGGCCTACTCCTATGTTCCGGGCCTATGGTTTGGAAAAAGCGCTGGGCACGAAATCTAAAATTTATTACAAATACGAGGGCGTCAGTCCCGCGGGTTCTCATAAGCCCAATACGGCCGTACCGCAGGCTTATTATAATATGAAGGAAGGCGTGAAAAAGATCTCCACGGAAACCGGCGCCGGCCAGTGGGGAAGCGCTTTGAGTTTTGCCTGTAAACTATTTGGCATATCCTGCGAAGTGTTTATGGTAAAAGTGAGTTATGAAGGGAAGCCTTACAGGAAGATCATGATGAATACCTGGGGAGCGACGGTGCATGCTTCCCCCAGCAACCTGACGAATGCCGGCAGGACTATCCTGGCTGGAGATCCCAACTCTCCCGGCAGTTTGGGCATCGCGATCTCTGAAGCGGTGGAAGTGGCGGCCACTAACGAGGATACAAAATATTCCCTGGGCAGCGTGTTGAATCATGTGCTGACGCATCAAACCGTTATAGGCCTGGAAGCGCTGAAACAAATGGAGAAAGCCGGCGACTACCCTGATATCGTGGTGGCGCCATTCGGAGGCGGATCAAACTTTGCAGGCATTGCCTTTCCCTTCCTGCAGGATAAACTGACAAAGGGAAAAAAGGTAAGGGCTATCGCAGTAGAGCCTACTTCCTGTCCAAAGTTGACAAGAGGCGTTTTCCGTTATGATTTTGGCGACACTGTTGGAATGACGCCGTTGATTCCCATGTATACCCTGGGGCATAATTTTATTCCATCGCCTATCCATGCGGGAGGCCTGCGCTATCATGGGGCGGGCGCTATTGTAAGCCAGCTGTTAAAGGATGATATTATTGAAGCCGTAGCCATTAACCAGACGGAGTGTTTTGACGCCGGCCTGCTGTTCTCCGGCGCTGAAGGGATCATCCCCGCGCCCGAAGCCACTCATGCCATTGCGGAAGTGATACGCCAGGCGAAACGCGCCGATGAAGAGGGAACGTCGAAGACGATCCTGTTCAACCTCTGCGGCCATGGTCATTTTGACCTGAGCGCTTATGAGCAGTACCTCAGCGGTAAACTGGTTGACTATGAAGTATCCCAGGAAGATATCAATCGCTCGCTCGAAGCCCTGGATACGCCGGCTGTTTAGAGAGTTGCTGCAGATCTTTCCTGAACAATATAATATTAAGGAAGCAATAGCAATACCCGTGCTTTGTTTCCTTTTTTATTTCCCTTCCCTAAAGTTGTCTGCGTTTTAAAACAGGAATAGCCGGTTTCTTTTATTGCATAATTATTTTATTATTTTTCTTTTAGCATAGTTATTCCCTCCATTTATTTCGTCTTACAGTAGCGCTTTTTGTTTATGATCATAATGAACTTGCGTAAATGACGAATTAAAACCCCTGGTAGATCAGAGTAGTTGTCATTCCTGTTGCATTGCGAAAACCGGGATTTAACGGAAGACGGATTTTTATACTGGCATCATCCCCTGGGATATGCAAACGTATTCATTTCACTGGCGTTTATGCGGATAACCTCAATTGAGGAACAGCTTCGTATATGGTCTGCTGTCCAGTTAATGAGGTCGTATGGCTACCGATTTAATTAACCAAACTAACATGCAAAAATGAAAATCAGACATCTTCTTCTTTTGCTTTTCTGGACTGTCTTTATTGCTACAGTTCCTCTTTCCCTACTTGCGCAAAGTTTAAAAAATATTACGGGGACGGTTTACGATAGCAGCGCGAATAACGTTATTCCAGGAGTGAGCATTATCGTAAAAGGCAGCTCCCGAGGCGCATCCACTGATGAGAATGGGAAATACAGCATTCAGGCCGCTCCTTCAGACGTTCTTGTTTTTTCGATCATCGGTTATGCAGATCAGCAGGTAACTGTTGGCTCGCGAAGCGCGATCAATGTAGTGATGCAGGAGAATGCGATGATGCTGCAGAGCGTTGTGGTGAACGTGGGGTATGGCACGCAACGTCGCGCCGACGTAACAGGGGCCGTAGCTTCTATTTCTTCCAAAGAGATATCAGAGCTTCCGCTGACCAATTTTCAGCAAGCCCTGCAGGGGCGTACGCCGGGGATAGATGTGGTTGCGGCCGGCGCCACGCCCGGTTCGGGCGTTACCGTTCGCATC
>JAEUVR010000320.1 GCA_016786785.1 Chitinophagaceae bacterium | reverse complement strand
CTTTACCCTTCGCATACTCTGTCTGGCAATGTTCTTTCAGCAATTCCTTTATCTTGTTAAACTCCAACTGCTCCAATGCTGATTCGGGAAATAATTTCATAAAACGAATGCCCTGTTTTGGAGATAAAGATAGATGGAATGAAGGAATTTCAGCCGGCGTTAACGATCTGATAAAGATAAAAAAAGGAAAAAGGCATTCGCTAACTTTGTATAGACCATGAGCAGTTTATTCGCGCATATGACCATTGCCCTCGCCATGTTCTTATCTTGCGGGCATTATAAAAATTCTAATAAAATGATCCATTACGAGAAGAAGGAACCAGCGGCGCCTGCCGGAACCAGCGTGCCCTTCGGAAAAACGCTTGGCACAGCAACTTTTGGAACCGGGTGCTTTTGGTGCACCGAAGCGATCTTCCAGCAATTAAAAGGAGTAGAAAAGGTCGTTTCCGGATATAGCGGCGGCCATGTCAGAAACCCCAGCTACAAAGAGGTCTGCGAAGGAACAACAGGCCATGCCGAAGTGATACAGATAACCTATGATCCCGAAACGATCAGTTTCGACGAATTGTTGAAAGTGTTCTGGGAAACGCACGACCCCACTACGCTGAACAGGCAGGGGAACGATGTAGGCCCTCAATACCGCAGCGTGATCTTTTATCACAATGAAGAACAAAAGCAGAAAGCGGAAAAATATAAAAATGCTTTAAACGAGAACAATGTTTTCGGGAAGCCGGTGGTGACCGAGATAAGTCCTTTTTCCGTTTTTTATGCGGCGGAAAATTATCACCAGGACTATTACAACAATAACGGGTCGCAGCCCTACTGCCAGTATGTGATCAGGCCCAAACTGGATAAGTTCAAGAAAGTATTCCAGGATAAGTTGAAAAACTAAAAAATAAGGAATGATTCGCGGTTAATGGCAATTCTTCGGGTAAGCAGCCCTTAAAACGCCAGTCCCCGCCTGGTAACGATCCGAGGAAGAATAGCCGCGGCGTTTTCATTGACTTGCAGCATACCTGTGTACCAGGATATTCATAGCCGTTATTTCACCTGGACCCTCTTCAGCTCCAGCAGGTTAAGCGCATTCGTCGTAAATCCCTTCACTCTCGGGTTGACCAGCCGGACCACTTCGTCGTACCATAAGGGCACAACAGGCGCATCATCGATAATCATCTGGTCCATTTTACGGTACAATACAAACCGCAGGGAATCATCCGTAACGGTTAGCGCCTGTTCATAAAGCTTGTCAAAGTCGGGGTTCCGGTAACGCGTGTAATTGGGAGGCGCAGGATTTTTTCCATAGAACACGCTAAGGTAATTTTCCGCATCGGGATAATCCGCGATCCAACTGGCCCGAAAAAACAATGCAGACGATTTAGCGGTCTGTTCCAGCAACAACCCTTTCTGCATGGTTTCAACCTGAACGGTTATGCCTATATCTTCCAGTTGCCGCGCCACAAAACTGCCCAGTTCTGCATATGCCTGGATGGTCAGTAATTTGACCGGAGGAAGTCCCGACCCCCGGGGAAAGCCGGCGTCCGCCAGCAATTGTCTTGCTTTATCGGGATCATAATGATATCCTTTTACGATCGCGGCGTCATAAGCGGGAAGACCTGCGGGAATAAACCCGCTCTCTGCCGGGATGCCGATGCCATTCCTTAAATACATCATCATCTTGCGCCTGTCAAAACCGTAATTGATTGCCTGCCTTACCCGCTTCAGACGAAGCGGCGAATTTTTCACAATGTCCAGGCTGCTGTCTACCAGGATCCCAAAATACTCCGTATTAAGATAGGGGTGTTTAGACAGCGCAATGGTCTTCTCCCACTCTTTCTTCAGCCTTCCTTTTTTATCCAGTACCTCATCCTTGAAGGAAGCGTCTATATCATTGATAAAATCCAGCTTTCCCTGGCGAAACAATAAAAACTCCGTGGCCTTATTGTTATAAAAGCTGATCTTCACCGCATCGAGGTAAGGAAGCGCATTCCCCTCCTCATCCTTTTCAAAATAGTTTTCGTTTTTCTCCAGGATCAGCGCCTCGCCTTCTTCCCAGGATTTAAAGCGGAAGGGCCCTGTTCCGCAGGGGTGATTCCGGAAATCCCTGCCATATTTTTCTATCGCTTCCCTGGGAACCACCGAACAATATTGCATGCTCAATAAACCCAACAGCGGCGTAAAAGGCGCCGATAACCGAAGTTGAAAAACAGAATCATTGAGCGCTTTAAAACCCTCCGCGCTATCCACGCGGCGATTGAATATCCATGCGCCGCTGCTTGCCGTAGCAGGATCTACGATACGCCGGAAGCTGTATTCCACGTCATAGGCAGTCATCTTTCTTCCCTTGCCGCCGGGAAATACTTCGTTATCATGGAAGTAAACCCCATCGCGGATATAAAAAAGATATTGCAGCCGGTCGTCCGACATCTCCCAACGATAGGCCAGCGAGGGCGCAATATTTAACTGCTCATCTGTTTGTAACAGGGTATTGTACAACTGACGGACCGCCCAGATGATGGATTGGTTCTTTGCAAAAGCAGGATCAAGGGTAGCGATACCCGAAGATTCATTATAATAGAACGCCTGCCTGGAGCCTTGTTTCGGACGACCGCAGGCGCAAAACAGCAAAACAAAACAGGAAAACCCAAGAAGATAAAAAATCCTGCTATTCATGAAGGCAAGTTAATAAGGTTTTTTTTTAACTAAATTTACCGCATCATGCGCGTTATTATATTGATCATCGCCTGTTTTTCCCTATTCAATACATCGTGTAAAGCGCAGTTGCCGCAGGGTAATAGAGGATTTTCCCGGCAGGATACGCTTCGGGGAAGCGTAACGCCTGAAAGGGCCTGGTGGGATGCAGTTAAATACGATATTTCTATAACGCCCGATCTCGCGCAAAAAACCATCAGGGGGATAAATATACTTTCTTTTAAAGCGCTGAAACCCGGGAAACGCATGCAAATAGATATGCAGGTTCCCATGAAGATCACCGATATCATTTATCAGCGGCAGTCCCTCCCTCTTACAAGGGAAGGGAACGTTTATTATGCCGATTTTCCGCAACCCCTTCCGCAGGAAGAGGTATTATCCCTGCAGATCCATTTTGAGGGAGCGCCGAGAGAAGCGGTTAATCCTCCCTGGGATGGCGGCTGGATATGGAAAAAAGACAAGGAAGGCAACCCCTGGGTAAGCGCAGCCTGCCAGGGGTTAGGCGCCAGCTCATGGTATCCCTGTAAAGATCACCAGGGCGACGAGCCCGACAGCGCGATGATCACCCTTATCGTGCCCGACACGCTGGTTGGCGTCAGCAACGGAAGGCTAAGGGATAAGCAAAAACAGCCGGGGGGGGTTACCGCTTATACCTGGGCAGTGACAAACCCTATCAATAGCTACGCTATCGTTCCTTATATCGGCAAATACGCGCATTGGTCGGAACAATACGAAGGAGAGAAAGGAAAGCTGGACCTGGATTACTGGGCGCTGGAGGAAGACCTGGATAAAGCGCGCCGGCAGTTTAAGCAGGTCCCGGAAATGCTGAAGTGTTTTGAATACTGGTTTGGCCCCTACCCTTTTTACGAAGACGGGTATAAGCTTGTTCAGGCGCCCTACCTGGGCATGGAACACCAAAGCGCGATCGCCTATGGCAATGAATTTAAGAACGGTTACCTCGGCAGGGACCTTTCCGGATCGGGATGGGGATTGAAATGGGATTATATCATTGTGCATGAAAGCGGCCATGAATGGTTCGGCAATAATATCACTACAAACGATATTGCCGACATGTGGGTGCATGAAGGGTTTACGCATTACAGCGAAGCGCTTTTCACCGAATGCCAATCGGGCAAAGCGGCAGGCAATGAATATTCCATTGGCACAAGAAAACTCATCTCGAATGATCGGCCCGTCATCGGCGCCTATGGACTCAACAACAAAGGATCAGATGACATGTATTATAAGGGAGGAGCAATTATTCATATGATCAGGCAACTCATCAACGATGATGAAAAATTCAGGGCGCTGCTACGCGGACTGAACAGCGATTTTCATTACCAGACGGTCGATAGCCGCATGATAGAGGACTATATCAGTAAAAAAACCGGGATCGACCTGTCGTCCTTTTTTGACCAGTACTTAAGAACAGTAAAGATACCCGCGCTGGAATACCAATACAACGACAAAACGTTACAATACCGCTGGAGCAATTGCGTGGAAGGATTCACCATGCCATTGAGGGTTTTCTCCGGGGGAAAGCCGATCTGGATCTACCCTACGGAAAAATGGAAAAAGACGGAGATCGAAGGAGATGGTTTTGAAGCGGACAGGAATTTTTATATCCAGGTAAAGAAAATAAACCGATGAGCAATATCCGAAGGCAAAGCATTATTTCATCCCTCATCGTTTACTTCGGCTTTGCCCTGGGTTTATTAAACACCTATTTTTTTACCCGCGAAGGGAGTTTTACCCCTGAACAATACGGGCTGATCAACGCTTTTATCGCCATTGCCAATATCATGTTTGCTTTCGCCAACCTGGGCATGCAGCAGGTCATCTATAAATTCTATCCCTATTATAAAGACAACCTGCCCAATAACAAAAATGACCTGCTCAGCTGGGCGTTGCTGATCAATATGACCGGGTTTGTACTGGTCGTTATCGCCGGGATCCTGTTAAAAGATTTCGTCATTCGGAAATACGGAACCAATGCGCCCGAGCTGATCAAATACTATTATTGGCTTTTCCCTTTCGGACTGGGCCTGACGATCTTTATGCTGCTCGAATCCTATGCCTGGCAGGAAAAAAAATCGGTGCTCACCAATTTTCTTAAGGAAGCGCAGTTGAGGATATTCACTACCGTGCTGATCGTGCTCTTTCTTGAAGGGGTCATCACGTCCTTCGATGGGTTTATCAAAATATATGCGTTCATTTACCTCTTACTTGCCGCCATCCTGTTCGCCTACCTGCTGGTTACCAAAAGGGCGTTTTTCGTTTTTCAGATCAGCCGGGTCACGCAGAAGTTTTATAAAAAAATAGCCGCGCTGGCGGCTTTTATGTGGAGCGGCAGCCTGATCTTTCACATTGCCAACGTATTTGATACGCTGATCATCGCCGCAGTGGTGAAACCCAACGGTCTCGCCTACGCGGGTATTTATTCGCTGGCGCAGAATATTGCCAGCCTGGTACAGGCCCCTCAGCGCGGCGTGGTATCGGCGGCGATACAACCCTTGTCCAGGGCATGGAAAGACAAAGACTATGAAAAGATCAAACGGATATACCACCGTTCGGCCATTAACCAATTGATGTTTGCTTCGGCGCTGTTCACGCTGATCTATATGAACTTTACAGATGGCATCGCGACCTTTGGGCTTAAAGGCAGCTACCTGCAAGCCTTGCCTGCCTTTATTTTCATAGGTCTATGGCGTATCATGGATATGGGCACCGGCGTTAATTCGCAGATCATCGCGACTTCCGTATACTGGCGATTTGAAATTTTTACCGGCATCATCCTGCTAATGCTGGCCCTGCCCTTAAACTACTGGCTCACCAAATCATTCGGCATCACCGGCACGGCCATCGCCAACCTTCTGGCCTTCAGCGTATATAATCTTATACGTTGTCTTTTTCTATGGACAAAGCTTAAGATGCAGCCCTTTCATATTAACATGTTGTACATTCTCCTGTTATCATTTGGCGCATATATCGCCTGCTACCTGCTGTTCGGAAAGATGAGCGGGATATGGGCAATAACCGGGCGAAGCATTGTTTTTATTGTTTTATTTACCGCGGGCGCGCTTTATTTTAAACTCACTCCCGATGTGCTGCCAGCAATCAATGGCATCCGGAATAGATTAGGGATAAGAAAGCGGCAATAGGCAATCGAAGATCGTCGTTTGTGGTTATATAGAGATAGCAGCTTCCAGGGATAACCGAGAAAACACCAGGCTTCAGGAAATTTGTATGCGATAATGCAATTTGGGAAAATCATCAATGCGCTTAGCGAACCCTTCCCGAGCCCGCAAATCTTTTTGAGAAATAACTATCATCCAGGTCGCTGATCATTACGCCGCTGGAAGTGGAGGCATGAACGAATTTATTATTGCCTAGGTAAACGCCGACATGAGAAGCTCTTCCGCGGGTATTAAAAAAAACAAGATCGCCCTGCTCTAAATTGTTTTTGCTGATCTGCGATACGGCTTCAAACTGATCGCGGGAAGTACGGGGAAGGGCAACGCCGTAAACGTTATTCATCAACTGGCAGGTAAATGCGGAGCAGTCTATTCCTCTTTTAGTGGATCCACCGTAACGATAGGGAACGCCATACCAATCTTCCAAGAAAGTGATCAGCCTTTCGTTCCAAACGGTCTCCACAGGCTTATCCAGCAATATGCCGAATTTAAACTGGAGCAGGCTGCATTTTTCAATATTGGTCAGGTTGTTGAAGGTCGCCGGCTTGCTGATGTTTTTTACCAGGGATTTATGCGCAGAGGGAGAAGGCGCAGAAATGTTCACCGGAGAGATATTGATATTCTCCAGGAACCTTGGCGAATGAGATGAAGCGTTTGCAGGAGCAGCTCTACTTACCGTCGCCGTTTGTTTTGTCGCCGTACAGGAGGCGAAAAAACATAAAACACAGGATAGATAAATAAGATTTTTCACTGGCTTTAATATGCTGAAAACACGCAAATTTAGCAAATACAGGACCATTTTTATCATTTTTTTTCCTTCGCCTGTTAAAGAATTGATAAGTGAAAAGATTGTGGATTTTCCCGGAATCTAATCACCCGATTATTCAATAATTTGCAACCCTATCATTGTTTACCCGATCAATCATGCCCAAATTTTCTCATCTTCACGTTCACACGCAATTTTCGCTGCTCGATGGCGCCGCTTCCATCAAAAGTTTATACAACAAAGCGGTAGATGACCAAATGCCGGCAATAGCCATTACCGATCATGGCAACATGTTCGGCGCTTTTGAATTTGTTTCAGAAGCCTATAAACACAAAAATGACGACGGCTCCCTGAAAGTAAAGCCCATTGTAGGCTGCGAGTTCTACGTTGTACAGGACCGGTCCAGGAAGACCTTTACCAAAGAACAAAAGGATACCCGGTATCACCAGGTGCTGCTGGCAAAAAATGCCGCGGGATACCAGAACCTCATCAAGCTCACTTCCCTGGGATATATCGAGGGCCTTTACAGCAAGTATCCCCGGATAGACAAACAGCTGATAGAACGATATCATGAAGGACTTATTGCCACCACCTGCTGTATCGGCGCCCATGTTCCCCAGGCCATTCTTCGCGAAGGGGAAGAAAAGGCGGAAACCGAATTCAAATGGTGGCTCGATATTTTCGGCGAAGATTTTTTCATCGAACTGCAAAGGCACAACTTAAAAGAGCAGGAGATCATCAATAATACTTTATTGAAATTCTCGAAGAAATACAATGTGCCGGTCATTGCTACCAATGACAGTCATTATACCGATCAGGATGATTTTAACGCGCACGATATCCTTCTTTGTATCAATACCGGCGAAAAGAAAAAAACGCCCGGCTACGACGACTTTGTAAACGACGACGTAAACCTGAAAGACCGGCGGTTCAAGTTTCCTAACAACCAGTTCTATTTCAAGACAAAAAAAGAAATGGAACAATTGTTCCATGATATACCCGAGGCGATCGACAATACCAATATCATCGTGGACAAGGTAGATCTCCTGAACCTCAAAAAAGATATCCTGTTGCCGGCATTCCCCATCCCTAAGGAATTCCAGATCCATGGCGACAGCAACCTTGACCAATGGGAATTTCTCAAGCACCTCACTTACTCGGGCGCCGCCGAGCGGTATAGCGATATGACGCCGGAGATACAGGAGCGGATAGAGTTTGAATTATTCACCATTAAAACCATGGGCTTTGCGGGCTATTTCCTGATCGTAAGCGATTTCATCAGGGCAGGAAGGGATATGGGCGTATACGTGGGCCCGGGAAGAGGCTCCGCCGCAGGAAGCGTTGTCGCTTACTGTATAGGCATCACCAATATCGACCCGATAAAATACAACCTGCTCTTTGAACGGTTCCTCAACCCCGACCGTAAGTCCATGCCCGATATCGATACAGATTTTGACGATGAAGGACGACAAAGAGTGATCGATTATGTAGTCGGCAAATACGGAAAGAACCAGGTCGCCCAGATCATCACTTACGGCACCATGGCGGCCAAAATGAGCATCAAGGACGTGGCGCGCACGCTTGACCTGCCGCTGCCCGATGCCAATGCCCTGGCCAAGCTTGTTCCTGATCGCATAGGCATCACGCTTAAGCGAACGCTGCATGCGCCGATGACTTCCAAAGAAGGCGAGAAATCGCTGGAAGAAAAAGAAGGGGTCGGGCCCGACGATATGGAAATGGTGAAAAAGATCAGGGAGATATACCAGGGCGCCAATACCCTGGAAAGCGAAGTGCTGCATGAGGCGGAAAGACTGGAAGGTTCCGTAAGAAATACCGGCATACATGCCGCAGGCATCATCATAGCCCCCACCGATCTCACTACGCTTATACCGGTGTGCACGGCGAAGGATTCCGACCTCTGGGTGACGCAGATCGAAGGAAGCATCATCGAAGACGCAGGCGTTATTAAAATGGACTTCCTGGGTCTGAAGACCCTGACCATTCTAAAGAATGCGCTGGAGATGATCCGGCTGAATCATGGCGTGGAGATAGATATAGATACCATACCGCTCGACGATGCCAAAACTTTTGAGCTGTACCAACGGGGCGATACCATCGGAACGTTCCAGTTTGAAAGCCCGGGCATGCAGAAATACCTTCGCGATCTCAAGCCGGACAAGTTCGACGACCTTATTGCCATGAACGCCCTGTACCGACCGGGCCCCATCGCATACATACCCGATTATATCGACCGCAAACACGGACGCGAAAAAATAGCGTACGATTTGCCGGAAATGGAAGAATACCTGAATGAGACCTACGGAATCACCGTGTACCAGGAACAGGTGATGCTGCTGGCGCAAAAGCTGGCGGGTTTCAGCAAGGGCGATGCGGACGTGCTGCGAAAAGCAATGGGTAAAAAGCAAAAAGCCGTGCTGGATAAGATGAAAGCCCAGTTCATTGCCGGCGCGTCAAAAAATGGCCATCCCGCCGACAAGCTGGAAAAGATATGGCTCGACTGGGAAGCTTTCGCGCAGTATGCGTTCAACAAATCTCATTCTACCTGCTATGCTTTTGTAGCCTACCAGACCGCCTACCTGAAAGCCCATTACCCCGCCGAGTATATGGCGGCCGTGCTCAATAACGCCGGAAGCATTGATAAGATCACTTTCTTCCTGGAAGAATGCAAGCGAATGGGACAAAAAGCCCTGGGCCCGGATATCAATGAATCCAAAAAAGGATTTTCGGTTAATAGTAAGGGTGAGATCAGGTTTGGCCTCGGGGGGTTAAAAGGCGTTGGCGAAGCCGCTGTGGAAAGCATTATTGAAGAGCGGGAAAAGAACGGGGCCTTCCCCTCCGTATTCGATCTTATTCAAAGGATCAACCAGCGAACCGTCAATAAAAAAACGCTGGAAAGCCTGGTATACGCCGGCGCTTTTGATTGCTTTAAAGAACTCTGCCGGGCGCAGTATTTTTATATGCCGACCGGCGATAATTCCACCGGGCTGGAGAAGATCATCAAATTCGGGAACATGTGCCAGCTCAACGCTTCAGGATCTACCAACACCTTATTCGGAGATCTTGAGATGCCGGTCATCGTTCCGCCGAAAATACCCGTCTGCGAAGAATGGCCGCTGACCGAATTGCTGGAACATGAAAAAGAAGTTACCGGCATGTTCATGAGCGGGCACCCCCTGGATCATTTCACCTTTGAGATCAACCATTACGGCATTACCACGCTGGGAGAATTTAATGAAATAAAAGACGCGCTGGGCTTGCAGGCCAATCCCGGAAGGTCGTTTCGGTTAGCCGGCCTCGTTGTAGAAGCGCAACACCGCGTTACCCGGACGGGCAGGCAGTTCGGGTCCTTTTATATTGAGGATTATACGGGCAAAAGCGAATTCGTGTTGTGGAAAGACGATTATACCCGGTATGCGCATTACCTTGAAAAAGGAAAAAACCTTTTTATTACCGGAGCCTTTAAACAACGATACGAAAAAAGCGAATTTGAATTCAAGGTAGACAAGATCATATTGCTCGAAAGCATTAAACAAAGCCTGACCAAACAACTGGCGCTCGAAATAGAAGCAAAGGATGTTAAAGCAGAATGGATCGAGTTCCTAAAACAAAATGTTAAAACTCATCCTGGAAAATCGCAATTAAGACTTAATCTTAAAGATTCCAGGACAAATTACCGGGTTACCCTGTATTCTTCAAACGAAGGATTTGAGATGAATGACGAAATGGCTGCCTGGTTACACAATAATGCGGATATTGAAACGCAGGTACTGACAATTTGAAACCCCGTTTCGCTTTATTAAAAATGGTAGTAAATTTGCAATCCATCAAGCATACATTCAAAATAAAAAATAGCAAACTATGGCTTCAGAATTCACAGATGCTAACTTCCAGGAAAAGGTGTTGTCATCAGATAAATTATCAGTAATCGATTTCTGGGCTGAATGGTGCGGACCCTGCCGCGCTATCGGGCCGGTTATAGAGGAGTTATCGCATGAATACAACGATAAGATCAACGTGGGCAAGGTAAATGTAGACCATAACCCGCAGTTGTCCGTAAACTACGGCATTACCTCTATTCCCGCCGTTCTTTTTATTAAAAATGGAAAGGTGATCGATAAACTGGTTGGCGCGCAACCCAAATCTAATTTCGTTAAAAAGATCGAAGCGCATATCAGCGCATCATAAAGCGTATTCGCTAACGACATAAAGGCTGCCTTATGGCGGCCTTTTTTATTGCCTGTATCTCTGAGCCGGGATTGGGATTTATCCTTATATTGCTATACTAACAGCAACGCAATATGTTAATGCAATGGGAAAATCTAAGCCGGGGCGCGCTGGGGATGTTCTTTTTATTGTTTGTCTGTTATCTCTTCAGCAATAACCGCAAAGCCATCAACTGGAAACTCGTGGGAATAGGCGTTATTGCGCAGGTTTGTTTTGCCCTGGGCATATTGAAAGTGAATTTTTTCAAGATCATTTTTGGATGGCTATCTGAAAAATTCGTCGAGCTTATCAATATCGGTCATAAAGGAACCCTGTTTATGTTTGGCAATCTTGCCGATCAGACGGGAAGCTGGGCTTTTATATTTGCCGTACAGGTATTGCCAAACATCATATTTTTTGCCGCCCTGTCATCCATATTGTATTACCTGGGCATTCTTCAGAAAGTGGTATATGTATTCGCCTGGATGCTGAAAAAGTTGGGCATTTCAGGGCCGGAAAGCGTATCTACGGCAGCCAATATCTTTCTCGGACAAACCGAGGCGCCGCTGATGATCAGGCCATTCCTGGAAAAACTGACGCGCGCGGAAGTGTTGTGCATAATGGTAGGAGGAATGGCCAATACGGCAGGCAGCGTGCTGGCTGCATATGTCGCCTTCCTCGGCGGCGACGATGCCGACCAGCAAAAATATTTTGCCCTGCACATGATGAGCCAGTCGATCATGAGCGCGCCGGCGGCCATTGTAACTTCGAAAATATTGTTTCCTCAAACAGAGCCTGTACTGAAGGAATTAAAAATACCCCGGGAGAAGGCCGGCAATAATTTCCTGGACGCGGTTTCCATAGGAACCACAGACGGGTTGAAACTGGCGGTCAATGTAGGCGCCATGCTGATCGTTTTCACTGCGCTCATGTACCTTGCCAACTGGATACTGGGCTCCGCCGGCCATTGGTTTAACCTCAATGACAAAATTGCCGCGGCAACAGACGGACGGTATACCGCGCTTTCCCTTGAAATGATCATGGGCTATGTCTTTGCGCCCGTAGCCTGGCTGATCGGGATAAACGCTTCAGATATGGTATTGGTGGGACAACTGCTGGGAGAAAAAACCATATTGAACGAGTTTATTGCCTATGTTAGTTTCGGGGAGATGAAGCATGCAGGCCTGATCAGCGATCCCAGGTCCATT
This sequence comes from Chitinophagaceae bacterium, assembly GCA_016786785.1. Classification (GTDB taxonomy): domain Bacteria; phylum Bacteroidota; class Bacteroidia; order Chitinophagales; family Chitinophagaceae; genus Flavitalea. Next base: position 6,426 of record JAEUVR010000320.1, on the reverse strand, counting down.
TTAATTACCACCTATGCCTTATGCGGCTTCGCCAATTTTGCCTCCATCGGCATCCAGATCGGCGGCATCGGCCAGCTCGCTCCCAATCAGCGGAAAAACCTGACCGAACTGAGTTTTAAAGCCCTGTTGGGAGGAACCATCGCCTGCCTGATGTGCGGGTGTATCGCGGGAGCGCTGAACTAATGCGGGTCATCCATTATAAAGCGCGCCTATCAATCGGAATCTGCCTTAACTTTGCTGCATGCAACCTGTAGAGCAGTTAATTCAGCGCGAAAAAAATGAATATTTAAAAAGCATTGCCGGCAAGATCGTAGCGGGAGAACGGATAAATGAGGCCGATGGACTGGCGCTCTTCGAACAAGGCAGCCTTCCTTTTTTGGGCGTATTGGCCAACTATACCCGCGAGCGCCTGCATGGCGACACCACTTATTTTAACCGCAATTTTCATATTGAGCCTACCAACGTATGCGTATATGCCTGTAAATTCTGTTCCTATTCGCGGCTATATGCGCACCGGGATGAAGGCTGGGAGCTGAGCATTGACAATATGCTGGATATCGTAAAAAAATACGATGGCCAGCCGGTCACGGAAGTGCATATCGTTGGCGGCGTTCATCCTAAAATGAACCTTGAATTTTTCGGAGAGCTTTTAAGAAAAATAAAAGCGCATCGCGGCGATCTTCACATAAAGGGATTCACCGCCGTGGAATTGGATTATATGTTCCGCAAAGCAAAACTTCCTGTTGAGGAAGGCATGCGGTTCTTAAAAGAAGCCGGGCTGGATTCACTGCCGGGAGGCGGGGCGGAAATATTCCATCCTGAGATAAGAAGCCAGATCGCTCATGACAAAATTGACGGCAAAGGATGGCTGCGCATCCATGAAGCCGCCCACGCGTTGGGCATGTTCACCAATGCCACCATGTTGTACGGGCATATAGAGGAATACTGGCACCGGATAGATCACATGGAAAAACTCAGGCAGTTACAGGATAAAACAGGAGGATTTAACACTTTTATCCCGCTCAAATTCCGGAACAAAGACAATGAAATGAGCCATGTTCCCGAGTCAACGGCAGCGGAGGATATGAAGATGTACGCGGTTGCGCGCCTGTATCTTGATAATTTTCCGCACCTGAAAGCATACTGGCCTATGCTGGGCCGTCAACAGGCGCAGTTAACGCTTGGTTTCGGCGTGAATGATATCGACGGGACCATCGACGATTCGACGAAGATCTACTCTATGGCGGGTTCTGAAGAACAAACGCCCTCGATGACTACCGAACAGTTGGTTGCCCTGATCCGGCAGGCAAGAAGAAAACCGGTGGAAAGAGATACTCTGTATAATGTGGTAACCGCGTACTGACCCTCGTCAGCATTCTTTTAATCCCAGGGGAACCATGAGCGCCAATCCCCCCTCGGCTGTTTCCTTGTATTTGAAGTTCATGTCTTTTGCCGTATCCCACATGGTCTTGATCACTGCGTCGAGAGATACTTTGGCAAAATCGGGCGTGCTTTGCAAAGCCAACTGAGAGGCGGTAATGGCTTTGATTGCGCCCATGGTATTGCGCTCAATGCAAGGGATCTGCACCAATCCCCCTATGGGGTCGCAGGTCATTCCCAGGTGATGTTCCATAGCTATTTCCGCAGCCATCAGCGCCTGACGCTGCGTTCCGCCAAATGCTTCCGTAAGTCCGGCTGCGGCCATCGCAGAAGATACGCCGATCTCCGCCTGGCATCCGCCCATAGCCGCCGAGATGGTAGCGCCTTTTTTAAAAATGCTTCCTATTTCGGAAGCGGTAAGCAAGAACTGCAGGATCTTATCTTCCCGGTCTCCCCCGTTAAACAGGACAAAATATTGCAATACGGCGGGGATCACGCCTGCCGCTCCGTTGGTAGGCGCGGTAACCACTCTTCCGAAAGAGGCATTTTCTTCGTTCACGGCAAGCGCAAAGCAACTCACCCAGTCGAGGATATATTTAAAATCGCTCCCTCCCTGACGGATCGCTTCTACCCAGCTATCATAATCATGGTAGGTTTTTCCCTGCAATAATTTCTTGCATAGCTCGGCCGCTCTTCTTTTAACGCCCAGTCCGCCCGGCAGCGCGCCGCCGGTATTGCAGCCGCTGAACATACATTCCCTCATCACGCGCCAGATATTGAGCAAACCGGCCCTGGTTTCCTGCTCATCGCGCCAGGCATTTTCGTTCTCCATCACCACTTCGCTGATGCTTAAACCCGTTTTGCGGCACCAGTGAAGGATATCGTCCGCGTTATCGATGGGGAAAGGCAATTGCGCCGAGGAATTGCCGGAAGGCGCCTGGCCTTCTTTCACAACAAAACCGCCCCCGATAGAATAGTACGTTTCTGCCAGTTGTTCGCCGTTATACAGGGTTGCGAGGAAGGTTAAGGCGTTAGGATGAAAAGGAAGCGATTCCGTAATAAGGAACTCAATATCCTCTTTGGGGTCAAAGTCCACCTCATGCCTGCCCTGGAGCAGCAGCTTTTTCATATTGCGGATATCGTTTATCCTCGGATGTATACTGCTTGTGTCGACGCTTACGGGATCTGCGCCGCTCAGACCCAGTTGAACGGCCAGGTCTGTGCCATGACCAATGCCAGTCTTGGCAAGAGAGCCATATAACAACACCCTTACAGATACTACTTCCTGTAGCAGCTTTCCCGATTCAAGGAATGCAAGAAACTGTTGCGCGGCGCGCCAGGGTCCCAGGGTATGGGAGCTGGAGGGGCCGACGCCAATTTTAAAAATATCAAATATGGAAATGGATTCGTGCGGCAAAGTCTATTTTCTACAAAGATAGAACAAAACCAAACGCCTGCAGGCGATCCGACCGGCGTTGAGCCGTCGGCGACAGGCTAATAATTAACTGTAAAATTAATTAAACTGATATCAAAGACCAATATCGATTGCGCGGGAATAACCACCTCGTCGTCATTGTTCCTTATTTCCTTGGCGCCATATCCTAGACTCGGAGGAATAAACAACCTGATCTTACCTCCCTTGCGTATCAGCGGGATACCCTGTTTCCATCCGTCAATAAGAGAGCCCAGCACAAATACGGCCTGATCCTGCCGATCAAAGATCGTTCCGTTGGTCAGTCTTCCGACATAGCCGATCGCGATATCGGAACAAAGTCCGGCGCTATCTGTTCCGGAGCCTTCGCTGAGTATTTGGTAATACATCCCGCTGCGGTGTTTGGTCGCTTCGATATTATTATCAGTCAGGTACTGAGCCAGGGTTTCCTGTTCGCTTGTCGGCGCGACATTATTGGTATTGATATACGGGCATTTCATTTCTTTCTTCAGGCAGCCTGTTAACAACAAACTAACCGCAAGAAGGCTCAGCGCAAATTTTAACATGGGTTCATTTTTATGAATAGATGATGGACAGATAGGCGGTCTTAGCCTTTTTATGCTTAGCAGGCCGTTGCCCATAATGCAAATATATAAAAACAGGGTCTTGAATCAATTATTGATCACTTCTTCGGCGGAGACTGTAGATGCGGCAGCCAAGCTGGTTTTGAATCAACCATTAATCATTTCTTCGATTTAGCCTTTAGTTCCTTATACTGCTGGTTCTTCATATCCCATTTATGGCGCTGGTGGACAATGGCTACAAATACCGTGATCATTAGCCCGATGATGATCATCAGCAACAGGCTGAATTCGGTATTGGCTACCATATCCGCTCTTTTATACCAATACCTCGCCGTAAAAAGTATGATAAATATAGGGATGGTAAAAAGCATCCCTACCGGCAGGCCGCGTAAGATCTGGTAGCGGATCTTTCCCTCTTTTTCGCGGTTGGCTTCCCAATAATCCACAAATAATTGCTCTTTTTCGTTCAACATGTAAATAAAAACAGGCATTTAGCGTTATCAGCAAAATTAACCATTCGTAACCGGATAGGTATTGGCCCAGGGAAGTTTTTATCCAGGGCGAAGCGGCAAAGCGTTGGGCGCGGATATTATTTGGCATTGGCTCATGGAAGTTTTCATCCCAGCTGAGCAGGGGTGAGTCAGGCCGGCGGATGGCGCAGATAACATCAATTGATCATTAATCTTTAACTTGCGTTAAACCCGGATATTTTGAAACTATCTTCCTTATTTGCAAAATATTTATACCAACAGAAACAATTAAAGCTGCCAGGCATCGGCATTTTTAGTATTGACCCTGCTGTGGCAATACCCGAATTTTCAGACAAAAACATCGCCGAATTTATCCAGCAGATAAAGTTCGATCCCAAACCGGTGGCCTATGCAGAGGAAGATTTCATCAATTTCATCCGGAAAGAAACAGGTAAAATAAAGCCTTTGGCCGAGTCCGATCTTGATTCCTTTCTGGCCGACGGTAAAATACTGCTGAACCTCGACAAACCGTTTCACCTGGAAGGGATAGGGTCTTTGCTAAAAACTCCTGCGGGAACATATACGTTTACGCCAGGCGAGCCGATGCTCGACCGGCTGGGAAATTATTTCAGCGAATCGAAGGAAGATACGCCGAAAAAAGCCTCTATCTATAATAGCGAGGCGCCGGCGGAGAGGAACGGCATGCGCAAATGGCTGGCGATCGCCAGCGTTATTGCCGGGACGGCGTTAGTGATCTGGGGAGGGTATGCAATATATAATCGCCAAAGCGGCGGTCCGGCCCTTCAGGGCGGGATTGAAGCGCCGGAACAGATCGGGCTGCTGAACACAAGCGATTCCGCTCGTATTGCAGGCGACTCGTCGGCAATAGACGACAAAGCGATCGCCGCGCATGAATCAGCAGCTACTCATGGCAGTTATAAATTCATTATAGAAAGAACGAACAGGCTTTCAAGGGCTACGAAAAGATACGACCAGCTAAAATCGTATTTTATGGATATCCGGATGGAGACCAAAGATTCCCTGTCTTACGACCTGTTTTTTATCATTCCCGCCCAGCCTTCCGACACTTCAAAGATCAAGGACTCTCTTAAAATATTGTACGGTTCAAAACAAGTGCTGGTAGCCAATCCCTGAATATCCGCGCAGGTCAGCTCAGGGCCAGCTCAAGCGTTTGCTGGAGGGTCTTCACGTAGTGGAATTTCATTCCCCTGATAAAAGAAGGATCGATATCCTCAATATCTTTTTCATTCTGCCAGCAGAGGATGATCTCCTTCAACCCTGCTCTCTTGGCAGCGAGGATCTTTTCTTTTATCCCGCCTACAGGCAGCACCTGTCCTCTTAAGGTAATCTCTCCCGTCATGCCCAGGTAGGGCCGCACTTTTCTGCCTGTAAACGCCGATGCCATGGCGGTCAGCATGGTCACTCCCGCGCTGGGGCCGTCTTTAGGCACGGCGCCTTCGGGAACATGAACATGCGCTGTTTTTTTATGAAATACTTCGGGGTCGATATTTAATTTCCGGGCATTGGATTGAAGATAGGTCAGCGCCGTAGCGGCGCTTTCCTTCATCACGTTGCCAAGGTTGCCGGTAAGCTTGAGTTCGCCCTTGCCTTCGCTCAGGCTTGTTTCCACAAACAATATATCTCCGCCGACATAGGTCCAGGCCAGCCCTACGGCTACTCCCGGCATATTGGCCGCCTTATACATTTCATTGTTGTATTTGGGTCTGCCCAGTATCTTTTCAATATCCGCGAGAGAAACAGCGGCTTTGATTTTATTTTTCATGGCAAACTCCTTGGCCTCAAAACGCATGATCGCCGCCATATAGCGATCCAGCTCGCGGACCCCGCTCTCGCGGGTATAGTCCTGGATTATTTTTTCTACGATCTTATCGCCAATTTTAAAATGCATGTTTTTCAATCCATGCGCTTCTTTTTGCTTGGGGATAAGATGCCTTTTCGCGATCTCTACTTTTTCTTCCACGGCATATCCGCTCAGGTAGATCACTTCGAGCCTGTCGCGTAAAGCGGGCTGGATATTATTGATATCGTTTGCGGTGGCGATAAATAACACCTTGCTCAGATCGTATTCCAGCTCTAAGTAATTATCGTAAAAGCTGTTGTTCTGCTCCGGGTCCAGCACTTCCAGCAAGGCGGAAGAAGGGTCGCCCCGCATATCATGCCCTACCTTATCGATCTCGTCGAGGATCATTACCGGGTTAGACGATTTTATTTTCCGGATAGACTGGATGATCCTGCCGGGCATAGCGCCGATATAGGTTTTGCGATGCCCCCTTATTTCGCTTTCATCATGCAGTCCGCCTAAACTAAGCCTTACATATTTGCGGCCAATGGCGCTGGCGATACTCCGCCCCAACGATGTTTTACCTATGCCGGGAGGGCCCACAAAACAAAGGATCGGGCTTTTCATATCGCCCTTTAATTTGAGCACTGCCAGGTATTCCAGGATGCGCTCCTTCACTTTTGTCATCCCGTAGTGGTCCTGGTCGAGTATTTTTTTTGCTTTTCTGAGATCGTAAGA
>JAEUVR010000319.1 GCA_016786785.1 Chitinophagaceae bacterium | reverse complement strand
AATGATACCTAATACGGGAAAATGCCTGGGAAAAGAGATTGTTTAACTTTATACCTGGAATAAGATAGGAAAGTTCGGTTGTCAGATAAAGGAGTGATTTAATGTTAACCTAAGAGCGTAGATTTAAAGAGAAAAGCTTTCTTTTGAGGAAAATATGTCTGAACTATTCCTTACTTAAAAGATTATTCACTTTTAAAATGAAATGATATGAATAGATTTATTGAATTATCCAGTTTTATGCATAGTAAAGAAACTCAAACGTCGTATCCTTCCGGATGGGAAAACTAAAACGGATCTTTAAAATGAAGATAGCAGTACAATTTATTTTGATTTTTTGGGTTTCGCTTCTTTCTTTAACCTGTTATTCTCAAAATACATATATACTAACGGAAGATAGTAAGGCAAAGCCGGGAGTAAAATATGGAGAGCATATCTATATAAAATTTTCTGCTTCAAAAATTTTTCCGGGCACGGAAAGAGAGGTTAATGTATATGTGCCGTCGGAGTACAATGGAATAACGCCGGCGATAGTTTGCGTGTTCCAGGACGGGATGTCTTATAATGCCGATACGGTAGTTTCTAATTTGATTGCCGCCAAAGAAATTCCCGTGATGATATTGGTTGCGGCGTCGGCGGGAAAAGTTATTGGAGATTATGATTCAGCAAGCCCGCGGGAAAACCGCACCTATGAATATGATACGCCGTCTCCGCAGTTTGGCGCGTTCCTGTTAAATGAACTATTGCCTTTTGTGGAAACCTTAAAAACCAACTCCGGAAAAAAAATTATTCTGTCGAAAGATAGAAATGACCGGATGATAACCGGCTGCAGTTCGGGAGCGGCCTGTGCATTTAATGCAGCATGGAATACGAATGAGTTTTCACGCGTTTATAGCGCCTGCGGTTCATATACCGGGCTGAGGGGCTCATTTGCAAGCGCTACTTTACTGCAAAAATTTGAAACAAAACCTATTCGGTTTTTCTTGCAAAGCGGATCCGATGATATGTGGACTTCATTTGGCGACTGGTGGAGCGCAAACCAGGCAATGGTCAGGGCAATGGATTTTGCAGGATATGACTTTTCTTTTAAGCTTACAGAAAATGCGCAGCATTGCGATAAAGACGGGACCGTAATTTTTCCTGAGGTAATGCGCTTTCTCTGGAAGGGATATCCGGGTAATCAGCCCGCGCCAATGAAAAAAACTAAAAACTCAATTTTAAATAAAACTTTAATTGATGGACAGAGCTTTGAGCTGTTAAGTACTGGAGTTGCAGAATCTTCTAGACTGATAACAGGTAATGATGGACAGATTTTGATATCAAGCGCCAATAAAACCATAGCATGGGGCAATACAGCGAGCGATAAGCTCCTTATTGCAAACAAAAAAACGTTATCAGTTGGCAGCGCTGGCGAACTGTTGCTCTATGATTCGGCCAGGGCTCAATTGAGCATAAGCCGTAATGGGAAAGTACAGCATACTATCAATAAGAAAATAGTCGCTATAGATGCAGCGCCATTAAAGGATGGAGGTTTTTATATTTTGGGGAATGACAATAAGGATAGCCAGCATTCAATTATATGGCATTTATCTACAGACAATCAATTGTCACAAAAATCCACTGAGATAAATGCAATACGAGCATTGGCTTTATCAGGCAATAATAATTGGCTGTATACATTTGATTATCCTACGCGGCGCGGGTATAGTTATAAAGTGGATAAGCGCCTTAAGAACCTCTTAATGAAGCAGGAGTTCTTTTTCATTCATATTCCCGATCAGTATGACGGAGCTGAAACAACATCTGCTGTTGCAGATGATTTTGGCCGTACTTACCTGGCCACCAATATGGGCGTCCAGATTTGTGATTATAACGGAAGGAGCGAGGGTATTCTATCCCTACCTGAAAATACCCGCCCGGTATCCCTGGCCTGGGGAGGCAAAGAGTTTAATTGGTTATACATATTGTGCAAGGATGGCAAGCTATACAGACGACAGCTAAATACCAAAGGCAGCGCCCCCGCGTCGCCGATGCCAAAAATTAGGGTAGGCGCAGGGTGATAAGAACAATAATCAAGCCTAGGAGTTGCCGTGGTTCGGGTTAAATAATCTGTTGAGTCAAATAAAGCCGCCGAACAAAATTCAGCTATATTGATTCCCGACAGTATTAAAAGACTAGCATACCCGTTTCGCAGTAATGCGCTTGTTGGAGACAACGATCCGGAAGTTCTTACAAAAATCCTGAAGCTAAAAGATGAGCTGAAGGCCATGCAAACGGCATTGATCGAAGTTCCGCTGGTTGAGGCGGGTGATTTACCGGGAGAGCTCGAATAAATATTTTAACAATAAAAAAGTAAATAAAAAATACAAGAATGAAAAAATCCTGATGTATTTTGCTCTAAATAGATATTGTTGCGTCAAACGTGAAAAGCGAGGCGTGAGAACGCTTATCTGGCATCTTTCTTTTCACGTCTCACGATAAGAAAATATAATTGGTTATATAACGCTATACTAAAAATACAACAGTATAGTTGCCTGGTTTCAACATGTAATAATGCATGAATCCCCTTTTTAAAAAATATCATATAAGGTTTCTTCTCATAGGTTTGTATGGTATCTTTTTTGTAACGCAAATATTTTCCGTAACTACCAATACCGGCGCGCAAAGCTCCTGTTTTATATTTCATGTATACCAGTCTTCTGCTACTGCGGACACGAATGCCGGCGAGGGCTTGTATAAAGATGAATCGGGTTTTACAGTAAAAACAACAGGCGGTTTTCGCCTCAATAAAAGATTTCAGCCTTCGGAGTTTGAATTTTTGTGTTCGCCTGAACTGCTATCTTTGCAGACGCCTGTTCAGGACAACTCACAGTCTTCATATTTCTCAGAGAGGCCTATTTTACGAATTTTTCTTTTAAATCAATGCCAGCGGGGCCCTCCCGGAACTGACATGCTGTAGCGCTATGCCAGACGAAAATCTGAGGTATGAAGACTCGCATTTCACATCTCGAGATAAAATGCAATGATAATTTGACTGCATAACGCTATCTATAAAGCTTCGTCTCACTTTTAATCCCTCTTTTTATACGCTGTATAAATACAATAGGAGCATTATGCCTGTTGTAAGACGATATTTAAATAGCTTAGAATGAACAGACAATTTCTTGTGTACATACTATTTAGTATGTTAACATGGCAACAGGTTTATGCTCAAGATGAAAATCATATTACGGGATTAAGCGATCTGATACAAATGTCGCTTAATCATTCGCCCGGCTTACATGCGGATTCTGCGGCAATTCTTATTAAGGATGCGCAACTTGCCGCTGCAAAATATAACTGGCTTCCCTCGTTAAAACTTAATTACCAAACAGATATTGGCACCAATAACAACCTGCCTGGCGGTTATTTCTCCTATGGCATTGTGCCATCCAATTCGAGGGTCAGAGACAGGGGAACTTCCTCAACTATATTGACCGATCTGGGCATTGCTTTTTTTGATTGGGAGATATACAATTTCGGAGGGTTTGAAGCGCAACAAAAAGTTGCATCCTCCGATCTGCAGGTGCAGCAACTACATTTTGAGCAATCCAAATATGATCTTCAATATAAAATTGCGACTGCATACTTACAGCTAACGCGGCTTAGCAATTTACTCAGCATTCAATATCAGCATATTTTAAGAAATGCAGAGATCAAGAGAACCATACGCTCGCTCGCTATAAGCGGTATAAAAGCAGGCGTGGATACCAGTATTGCAGAAGCGGAGCTGTCAAAGTCGCGACTTACCTATCTTGAGCTGAACAATCAATTCAAACAGGTTCAGCAACAATTATCATATATAAGCGGCATTGCTCCTGAAAATATTTATCCCGATAGCCTTTTAGAAGACCGTATCATAAATAATGCGGCATTATTTTTTGCTGCGCCTATTGACTCCGTAAATCATCCATCCATTAATCTTTATAATGCCATACGACAAAACAGCGTAGATAAGGAAACGTTGATCAGGAAAAGTTATCTTCCTAAAGTTTCATTTGAAGCTGCCGCCTGGGGAAAGGGATCGAGCGTAAGCGCGAAAGACCAATTCAGGAGTTTAGGCAATGGGCTTGGCTTTGAAAGAGGGAATTACCTGGTAGGGTTTGGCATCAGCTACAATATTGTCGATCTTAAAAAAAGCAAATTGCAATTGCGCACGCAACGAGCAAATACAGATTACGCGCAAAAAAAGCTGGAGGAGCAGCAAGCCCTGCTTTCAACGGCCATCAGCGAAGCAGATATAGAATTATCCACTGCCGAAAGCAGATTGAAAGAAATTCCGCAACAGTTGAACGCCGCCAATGCAGCTTACCGGCAAAAGCTATCGCTGTATAAAAGCGGACTTATCGATATCATAGAGCTTAACGCCGCGCTTAGCATATTGTATCGCGCAGAAACAGATTATACAAATGCGAAATTTCTTTTTTGCCGGGCGGTGTTTCAAAAGGCTATTGCCGCGAACCAGTTGCCACATCTTATTAACAGTTTAAAATAACAAGCGCATGTCATTAGTAACTTCATCATTAAAAAAACCTATTGCTGCGGTAGTAGTTATTATGAGCTTGTTATTATTTGCTGTAATAGCCACGCCCAAAATACCCGTTGACATATTTCCCAAGCTTAATCTGCCTACTATATATGTAATTGAATCGTACGGAGGCATGTCGCCCCAGCAGATGGAAGGCTTTTTCTCAACGCGCATGCAGGATCAGTTTCTATATGTAAACGGCATAAAAAGCATTACCGCCAAAAACATACAGGGGCTTACCATGCTTAAGCTCAGCTTTTACGAAAATACCGATATGGCCGAAGCTTCTGCCCAGGTGGCATTGCAGGTAAATCGCGTAATGAAGTTTTTCCCTCCCGGCGCATTACCGCCGCAGGTGATCAGGTTTGACGCCTCTTCGCTTCCGGTGGGGCAACTGGTTTTATCAAGCGATTCAAAAAGCATGAAAGAAATTTATGATCTTGCCAGCACAAGGGTAAGGCCGATGTTTTCTTCCATACCCGGACTTTCTGCTCCTCCCCCCTTTGGGGCAAATTCCAGAACCATTACCGTCAACGTCGACCCTGATAAGCTGCGCAGCTACAATCTTACGTCAGATGAAGTGGTAGACGCCCTGGCAAAATTTAATGTAATGTCTCCTTCCGGAAATATACGCCTTAATAATTCCATGTATGTAACAACAGTAAATACGCTTATACAACAGGTGGAAGAATTTGGCGAAGTGCCGGTAGTGGTAAAAAATGGAGTGCCGGTATTGGTTAAGGATATTGCGAGAGTGGCAGATGCGGCGGATATAACCGTTAATTATGCGCTCATTAACGGGAAAAGATCTATATATATACCCGTTGTAAAAACAGCGGATGCCTCGACATGGGACGTTGTAAAAAACCTGAAAAAAAAGATACCGGAAATAAAAAGCCTGTTGCCGGCTGATATGAAAATTTCATACGAGTTTGATCAATCCGTCTTTGTAATGAATGCCGTAAAAAGCCTGGTTTCGGAAGGCGCATTAGGCGCATTGCTTACGGGGTTAATGGTATTGCTTTTTTTGAGAGATCTGAGAAGCAGTCTTATCGTTGTAATTACCATCCCGGTTTCCATAATGATAGGCGTATTGATGCTAAGCTTAGCGGGGCAAACCATTAATATCATGACTTTAAGCGGACTGGCATTAGCCATTGGAATATTAGTTGACCAGGCAACGGTGACCATTGAAAATATACACCAGCATCTTGAAATGGGAAAAAATAAAAAGCGGGCTATACTAGATGCCTGCGAGGAAATTTCTTTCCCCTTACTATTAATATTGCTATGTATACTGGCAGTTTTTGCGCCATCGCTGATGATGAAGGGCGTTCCCCGCGCCATGTTTTTACCGCTTTCTTTATCCATTGGCTTTACCATGATCGTTTCTTATGTTGTTGCACTGACGCTCGTGCCTATATTATCAAACTGGCTTATGAAGACGGATCGTTATCAACATTATAAGCATGGGTCGCTTCATGCGCATGCCGGCGAAGCGCTTGATGCATGTGAGAAAAAGCAGGTTGATCAACATCTTGATAACGAAGAAAAAGCTCCGCAGAAAAATGATCTTTTTGAGCGAATGAAGCTTGGTTATATGAAGGTTTTAAAACGATGGATGCATTTTAAAAAACCTATCGTTATTGCATATTTTCTGCTGGCTTTTTCCGCCATTGCCGGAGGGTTCATGGCGATAGGAAAAGATATGATGCCAAAGCTTAATACCGGGCAATTTCAACTGCGCATTAAAGAGCCTGACGGCACAAGACTTGAGCGCACAGAAGAAAAAGTAAGAAAGGTATTACAGATCATCGATACTACGGTTAATCATCACGTTGCCATCAGTTCCACCTATGTTGGCATAATACCCAGCAGTTATGGCAGCAGCAACCTGTACATTTTTAATACCGGCACGCATGAAGCGGTTATGCAGGTTACGCTTAATGAAGACTATCATGTAAATATGGATGAACTGAAAGACGCGTTGAGGAAAAATATTTTATATGCTTTCCCTGAGCTAAGGCTAAGTTTTGAGCCGATAGATATGACAGAAAAGATCATGAGCCAGGGCGCTTCAACGCCCATTGAAGTGAGGGTGGCAGGTAAGGATATGGAAGAGATCAAAAGGTATGCCGCAAGGCTGGTAGATAACATGAAAAAAATTCCCTATCTGAGGGATGTGCAAATAGCCCAGCCGTTAAATTTTCCGGTGGTGACCATTACGCTCGATCGTGTAAAAGCAGCGCAGCTCGGACTTAATGTTGAAGAGATCGGAAGATCGGTTACGGCAAGCACTTCTTCCAGCCGCTTCACCCAAAAAAATCAATGGCTCGATGAATCGAAAGCCTATACATACCAGATACAGGTGCAGATACCTGAGTACATAATGAACAGTATGGACGAATTAAAAGAGATACCGCTACGTAAGGGTCCTAACAGTCCCGTGCTTGGAGATATCGCCGCTTTTAAAACCACATATATGCCCGGCGAATATGACAGATCGGGGCCAAGAAGATTTTTAACCGTAAACGCTAATATCCATAAAAAAGATCTGGCCAGCGCCACGAAGGATGTTGAAAAGGCTATTGCCGGCGCTGGAAAGCCGCCGGAAGGGCTGATCACGGAAACGCTGGGACTTTCGGGTTTATTACAGGAGACTTTTTCCAGCTTGCAAAGCGGTTTATTATTTGCCATAGTTGTTATCTTTCTGCTGCTTGCCGCCAATTACCAGTCTTTCAAATTATCATTAACGGTATTATCTACGGCGCCTGCCGTAATTGCCGGCTCATTAGCGGCATTACTGCTAACCGGCTCAACGCTGAACCTGCAATCGTATATGGGTATGATCATGTCAACAGGAGTATCGGTTGCCAACGCCATATTAATTGTAACCAATGCAGAAAAGCTGCGCCCCGAATACGGTAATGCCACACAGGCGGCTGTTACAAGCGCTTCCATACGTATGCGTCCCATATTGATGACCAGCCTTGCCATGATCGCGGGCATGATGCCCATGTCCTTAGGAATGGGCGAAGCAGGAGAGCAATCGGCCCCGCTGGGAAGAGCAGTTGTTGGCGGATTGATTGCTTCCACGCTTGCAGCCTTATATGTATTGCCGCAGGTGTTTGCATGGATTCAAAATAAGGCAGGTTTTACATCGCCGTCATTATTACCAGATAATCAATCCGCACATTCACAAGAAAAATAAACGCACATGAAATATAGATATCTGATATTATTCATCATTACTGCCATAGCTGCCGCGTGCAGCGATCGCCAGCAGCCGGTTGATATGACAAAGCATACTACCCCAACCAGGCAGCAAAGCAAGTACGAAATTGGTTATGTGGAAGAGAAACCGCTCTCAAGCTTTGTAAAGCTCCCCGGACAGTTAAAGCCTTTTGAGGAAGTAAATATATATGCCAAGGCCAACGGTTTTGTAAAGGCTCTTTTCGTTGACAGGGGAAGCATTGTAAAAAAGAACGAAGTGCTGCTAACGCTTGAAGCGCCGGAGGTAGAATCGCAATTACTTGTTGCCTCTTCAAAGTTTACGCAGGCGCAGGAAAACGCGGTTGCCAGTAAGGAAAAATACAGGCGCTTAAAGGAAGCCGCCAAAGAAGAGGGAGCCGTTGCTCCGTTGGACTTAGACAATGCTTTATCAAGAATGAAAGCCGATGAAGCCGTTGTGATGTTGGAAAAATCGAATGTGGATGCTATGAATAATATTAAGGCGTACCTAACGGTGACAGCCCCATTCAACGGCACTATTGTACAGCGCAATATTTCTGCCGGCGCTCTTGTAGGCCCCGGAAGTAAAGCCAATGATATGCCGTTACTGGTGCTACAGCAGTTACAAAAATTAAGGCTTGAAGTATTTGTACCGGAAGTGTATGTGGATAAAGTTGATTTAAAACACCCGGTCAGCTTTGTATTTAACGCTATACCCGGGCAAACCCACACCGCCAATATAAGCCGCTCTGCCAATGCATTAAGCAATATGCGTTCAGAAGCCCTGGAAATTGATATTGAGAATAAGAATCAATCTTTAAAGCCAGGCATGTACGCGGAAGTCAAAGTTCCGCTTTTATCGGCGGCGTCCTCCTTGATCATCCCTAACAATGCTATTGTAAGATCAACGGAAAAACATTATGTCATTATCGTAAAAGACGGTAAGGCTACGCTCGCCGATATTAAAGAAGGGCTCACAACAGATAATTACACCGAAGTATTTGGAAACCTTAAAAAAGGCGACAAGATCATTTTGCATGCCACGGATGAAATTAAACAGGATACAAAGATAGAGTAAAATACCCGCCGCTCCTTTGTTACGGTCTGAAGATAGTAACTTTAAAATGTAACAAATGTTACCATTTTATAAAAGCGATATAGCTATCTTTTCTGATGGAAAGACATAAAAATATTTACCGTATATCAGCTAATAATAAGGCAATGAAGTATTTATTTATTATGACAGTATTGGCGGTATTCATTGGATGCGGGCAATCACAGCGGCCGCTATCGGATACCGACAAACAACGCTACCTTGCGCAAGGCGATAGTATTGCTACTGAAGCTCAAAAAGCTTTAATTGCGAAACTGTCGCAGGCTATACAAGGCAATGGCGTGGAAGCTGCTGTAGAATTTTGTAGCATGAATGCATTGCCGCTTACGGATAGCCTTTCCAGGCTTCATTCTGTTGCTATTCAAAGATTAAGCGAAAGGAACCGCAACCCGCAGAATGCTATTCGCTCTGAAATAGACCGGCAGGCATGGGCGCAGATTGAAGAGATAATGCAAGACGCTAACGCAGGGAAAAAGCATCTTATCAGCCAGGATAATGATAAAGTTTACTATTATAAGGCCATCACGATCGCTATGCCGACCTGCCTTTCCTGCCATGGTAACAAAGAAGAAGATATTAAGGAAGCAGCTTTAACAGTGATTAAGGAGAAATATCCGCAAGATCTGGCTACCGGCTACCGGATGGGCGACCTGAGAGGGATGTGGAAAATAGCATTCCCGGAAAACGAATAGCTCGCCAAGGAAAGGATATATAGGTTGCTCGTTTTCTAATTTGAGGGACCCGGTTTACAGGTAGGAGGTCATTGGGTTGATATGGGGTCGTTTTCTTTATTTTGTGTTGCGCCCCGCCAGGCAAGATTGCCCGGCTTTATCCGGCTTGGATAAACTTTATAAATTTGTTTGCATACTAAATCCAATAATTATGAGTTAACTATATTTATGGGATCCCGCATCCGTTTGATTTTTCTTTTAGCCGGTATATGCTCTATCATGGCTGCCTGCAGAAAGCAGTCGCAATCTTCCGGCGGAGGCCGCTATAGCGGAACCATTGTTGTAAATGGGCAAACCCGCGCTTATAATATTGTCTTTCCTCCAAATTATAATGGGCAGCAGGAGCTTTCATTGGTAATAGGTTTGCATGGGGGAGGGGGCAATGCCGAACAGTTTGAAAATAATTCAAGATTAACGGATAAGGCAAATGCAGAGGGATTTATTGTCGTTTACCCAAATGGCTCAGGCAGGCTTCAGACATGGAACGGCGGCCTCTGTTGCGGGGCGGCAGCTGCGGAAAATATCGATGATGTGAAATTCATCAGTATGCTGATCGATAAGCTAAAGGCCGAATACAAGATAGATCCGAAAAGAATATATGCCACTGGTCATTCCAATGGCGGTATCATGAGCTACCGTTTAGCTTGCGAGCTATCTGATAAAATTGCCGCTATAGCGCCGAATGCTTCAACGATGGAAATGATTACTCCATGTAAACCGTCGAGGGCTGTGCCTATCCTGCACATGCATTCTAAGCTGGATGAAAATGTTCCTATAGAAGGCGGCTACGGCGTGGGCATAAGCAATGCTTATTTTTATCCGTTGGATTCCGTATTTACCGTATGGGCTTTAAATAATAGCTGCAACCCCGCGCCGCAAACAATTGTAAAGGACGGCTACACCGAAACAAAATGGGTCGGTTGCAACAGCAATACCGTTATTGATTATTACCTCACAAACGACGGCGGCCACGCATGGCCAGGCATTGGCGTTTCTACTATGGGTAATCCTTCTTCAACAGCCATCAATGCCAATGATTTGCTATGGGCGTTTTTTCAACAACACCGCTTGCCTTAATTATTTTAATAGACGTTAAACTAATATAATCTTCATCGAATCGCCGGACGCTCTTGTGTTGCCCTGATCGCCGGTTAGCTGTCTGCCTCATACGCTTTATTCAGCTCCCTTCCGAAATACCGCGCTAAGGGCAATAAGCATCATTCAATACGAATAACAATGCAGGAAATATTGTCCCTTCCGCCCTTATTGCGCGCGAGGTTTACAAGGGTTTTGGCATCTGCGCCAGCGTCGAGCGCCGCTTCTATATCGTCGTCCGACAGCTCGCCGCTCAACCCGTCGGAGCATAGCAAGAGGATATCATTGGGCAGCATGCGATCGGTCAGGTCTTCGAAATCAAAAAATATATCGCTCGCGCCTCCTCCAAATGAGTTGGCGATCTTATTGGCGGGGATTGAAGGATCGTTCAGCATATTTCTTAATGTATGATCCTTTGTAAGTAGCGCTATTAAGCCCCTGCGCTGGCGGTACAGCCGGCTGTCGCCGACATGGATCAG
Source organism: Chitinophagaceae bacterium (assembly GCA_016786785.1). Taxonomy (GTDB): domain Bacteria; phylum Bacteroidota; class Bacteroidia; order Chitinophagales; family Chitinophagaceae; genus Flavitalea. Next base: position 5,018 of record JAEUVR010000319.1, on the reverse strand, counting down.
GTAAATCCCGGCATTGTATAACAGCAGGCCGGTGAAGGTGCAGCCAAGCCCCTGCATAGTGGGGTTTTCCTTTCCCAGCATGTTTAATGAATCATGAATCGCTTTTATCTGTTCTTTTAATAATTCCTCTAAGGAAGCTTTATCTGCTTCTTTCGGCAGACCCGTAATTGCGGCAGCCATGCGTTGAAGCGTGAATTCGCTTGCCAGTTCGCCTGCTGCATGACCTCCCATCCCGTCGGACACGGCAATTAAAATGGGGCCGTCGACAGTTTCAATCCTGTTTTCAAAACTGGCGTCCCGGATAAACTGATCCTGTACCAATAGCATATCCTCGTTGTTGGCGCGTACGCATCCAACATCAGAAGCTGCCGCGATGGATAATGTCATATTCGTTGAGTTAATGTAGGTGATGCGTTGCCGATCTGTATGGAAAATTCAAAACGATCGCTACTAAGCCGGATGCAAGATCGGATGGATAATATCATATTCGTTGAGTTGATGCAGGCGATGCATTCTCGATCTGTACCGAAAATTCAACATTGGCAATCAGCAGGTAAGCCTTATCTTCCAGTATTACCGGCATATTCGGGGCAAGCTTTGACATTTGCTGCCAGGCATTATTGGTTTTACTGTATTTGGTGCCATTGCTGGAGCCCATATCGGCGACCGACCATCCCTGCTGAATATCATATTTGAACGATAAATGTTTACCGGAAATAGCTGACAATGAGCCCAGGCTGGCAGTATAAGGGCCGGTGGTTCTTCCTAATATGGAGCCGGCTTGAATATCGAGCGTTATGCCAAGGTTGCCATTGACCAGCTTTAATTTTGGAGCAAGGAGGGGAGGCGCAATATTGTCAGAACGGGTAGCGACGGCCGGCGTCGTAACGTCTGCGCTATTCGTATTGCCATCGGCAAGAGTATCAGGGCGAGCAGGAAGGCCGTCGGTCGTAACGCTTGCGGCGTCCGTATTGCCGGTTCGCGATCTTGCAGCTACAAGCGCGCCCCCATCTTCCTCGCACCATTGGTTACGGCCGGGTAAATGGCAGGTTTCACAGAGGAGTATTTCCTTGCCGCACTGGTCGCAAAACCAGCTGTCGTTTTCTATTTCACTATTGCAATAAGCGCATTGTAACATTGCGATGATTTAATTAATTAGTCCGTGTTAGGCTGCGTAATATCGTCGGCCGTGATCAGCATAGGATCGAACGACTGCCCGCTTCGCTGTAATTGAATGACGCGCTTCGACTGGCGTTGCAATACCTGTTCAAATTCATTTCGTACGGTGCGGCCATTCGCGAATCGGTGGTTTTTATTACGATATAAGGCGGTGAAATAACGCATCGCGCCGGCGGAAGCGTCATCCTCTATCTTCATCTCGTTTGATTTTACGAGCGAAAGGAATATGGCGTGCAGTTCGTCCGGCTGATAATCTTCGAACTCAATTTTTTGCGTGAACCTCGAATCGAGCCCGGGATTACTGTCGAGGAATGTTTCCATTTCTCTCAGATATCCCGCCGCGATGACAATGAATTTGCCCCTGTCGTCTTCCATTCTTTTTAACAGGGTATCTATTGCTTCGCCGCCAAAGCCGCCGCTGCTTTTAGATAAGCTATAAGCTTCGTCGATAAATAATACGCCGCCCATTGCGCTATCGATAACTTTATTAGTAAGCGGCGAGGTTTGCCCTACGTAGGGAGCAACCAGGTCTTTATCAGTAACTTCAATGAGCTGCCCGACAGGCAAAATGCCAAGGCCTTTGAATATTTTTGCCAGTATCCTCGCCACGGTTGTTTTACCCGTTCCGGGATTGCCCGTGAATACAAAATGCAGGTTAAGGTCTTTTCTTTTACCGCCTGCCGTCAGGCGTAATTTTTCCGCTTCGAGAAAATCGACAAGGTTATGGATTGAGTTCTTTACGGCGTTAAGTCCTGTCAGCGAATGCAGTTCGTTTAGCAGTTTTTCTACGCTTACGGCAGACTGATCCTCGCCTGTGATGATAATGTCTTCTGGGAAGAGGGCCATAGCGTCGACCTGAACGCCATTGCGTTTTTGCTGCACAAGCCTTTTGGATTGGGCTTGCAATATTTTTTCGAATTCATTTCGTACGGTGCGGGCATTCGCAAAGCTTTTGTTTTTTGCGCGGTATAATTGATCAATACGCTGCATCAGCCTGGTATCGGTCTCCTCGTTCGTATGCATCCCGGCATTTTTGATCATTCCCTGCATGATCTTGTATAACGCATCCGGCGGATAGTCTGCGAAATTGATCTTGCGGGCGAACCTGGAGTCGAGGCCGGAGTTGCTGTCGAGGAAATCCTGCATTTCCTTTGTATATCCCGCGGCAATCACAATAAATTTGCCCCTGTCGTCTTCCATACGTTTCAATAGCGTGTCGATAGCTTCGCTGGTAAAACTATTTTGTCCCTTAGCGGCAAGCGTATAGGCTTCATCGATAAATAATACGCCGCCCATTGCGGAATCTATTATTTTATCCGTCTTGGCCGATGTTTGACCAATATATCCTGCAACCAGGTCTTTATCGGTTACCTCTATCAGTTGCCCCTTGCCCAATACGCCAAGGCTTTTGAATATTTTCGCCAGTATTCTTGCTACTGTGGTCTTCCCTGTTCCCGGATTGCCGGTGAATACGCAATGCAGGTTGATATTGTTTTTTTTGCCGCCTGCTTCCGAGCGTAGCCGTTCTGCTTCAAGGAAATCTACCAGCGCGTTGATTTCCGCCTTCACTTCTTCCAGGCCTGTTAATGCATTCAGCTCTTCAAGTAACAGGGCAATATTGCTTGCGGACAGGTCAGTCTCTTCGGTTGGGATATCTGCTCCTGTGATCTGCATATTGTACTCCGACTCGTTGGCAGTTACCAGCCGCGTTGCCCTGGCAGCGAGTATGCTCTCGTAAAAATTGCGCACGTCCCGTCCGTTGCCAAAATCGCGGGAGCGTTGATTATAGAGCTGCGTTAAATAGGCCGCCGCTTTTTTCTCTGCTTCGGGATCAAGCGTATAACCGCCTTTTTTAATAAATAGTTTCAGGATGGCGAGCAGTTGATCGGGAGTATAGTCGGGAAGATGGAAAAAATTATCTTTTACGCGCGATTTCATTCCCGGATTCGCGCCTATAAAATTCTGCATTTCTTTCTGATAGCCGCAGGCTATCACCACGAATTTACCCCTGTCGTCTTCCATTCGTTTCAGCAGGGTGTCAATAGCTTCCTGTCCAAAATTATCCTGGTCGCTTTGTTTTAAGGTATAGGCTTCATCCACCAGCAACACGCCGCCCATCGCCTCATTGCAATATTTCTGCACCAGCAATGCGGTTTCGCCCACATATTTGCCGACAAGCTTGCTGCGGTCTGTTTCAATGACATGCCCGCTGGAGAGAATGCCCGATGCGGCAAATACTTCGCCCAGCTTACGGGCCAGCGTGGTTTTACCGGTGCCCGGGTTGCCCGTCAGCACAATATGGGATCCTATCGTTTGCTCCTTACCCGTAGCTGCGGCGTCTTTTTGCCCGATGCGCAGCAGGTTGGTCATTTTTTCGAGGAAACCTTTTACCCCGTCCATGCCTATAAAATCATCCAGCTCTTTTAAAACATCTTCTACGCTGCTTGTTTCATATACTTCTCCTTTGATATCGCTTTCCAGCAAAGTGGTAGGAGATTGCATAAAAGAGGGATTGATAAAATGGTCGCTGAAAATTTTGTTCATTTCCTTATGAACCAAAAAGCCGTTTTTGCCGATATGCAGGCTTTGCTCCGCATCCTGCTGATGACGGAAAAGGTATAGCAAACGTTTCTTGAGCTTGCTGCGGACATTATCGTCCATTTGAAATTTCTTTTCCTTTACAAACCATTCGGCCAGTTGCAGCATCTGGTCGACATTCATATCGGGCAGGTAGAATTTGAGGTTGAATCGGTTGTTTACGTCGTGGTTTGCTTCCAGGTAATCGCGGAAGCCGTCCGGTTTGGAACAAAGGACAATGATCGGATCGCCGGCCCTCATTCCCATCTCAGCGTACAATTTGTCGATAGGCAGGGACTGGCCGGCCTGGTAACCATCGGGCGTCAACTGGTGCGCATTGTCGATACAGAGTATTCCCCCTTTGGCGGCGTCTATATTGGCGGGCAGGTTCCTGCTGAACTCTGCAAAGTCGACGGCTGATATGATTTTAGGATCGGGCTTTGTGGTAATGCCGGTCTTAAAATACGCTTTCGACAAGGCTTCCACCACTTTGTTTTTCCCGGTTCCTGAATTGCCCATTATTATCGCGTGGAGATTGCGGGCATCGTATTTAAATCCTGCGGTGCGCATGTTTTTAAAGGCGGTGACCTCGCGCTGAACGACGTTCTTAAGATCATCCAGTCCGGTGATCTGATCGAGGAGTTGATCCTCCTGCCGTTCGCCGATGTTAGCGCTAGAGCTTGTTATCGCTGTGCCGCACCATTTGCAGAATTTTGCCGCCGGCCTGTTCGGTTTATGGCAACTGCTACATTCCATCATTAGCCTTATATTTTTGCTAGTTCTTTTTCCAATTGTTCATGCGGCAAAAGGATGATGCGCGCTCTTTCTTCAAAAAGCATGTTGAACCTTTTTCCTTTGAATTTTTCCGCTGATTTTCCCATCTCCATTTTTTCGAATTGCGCCGCCTGGTTGTTAAACGAGCTGTTTTTATCGGCGCGCATTTTTTGCATCAGCGGTCTGTATAGCAACTTTCCCACTAATCTGTGCAAAGGATCGAATATCATGCCCAGTCCCTTGTCCGGCCTTCTCCTGCGAACTACCCTGGTAACAAAGATCATTATTATATAGATGATGATAATGGTCGTCAGCATGCCTCCCATAGCGCTAAAATTGCTAAAGTAGATGGTAGCGCCGCAGAAAAATATGATCAGCCATGACATCGTCTTGACAAAGATGACAAAGAATGTTTTTCCCTTATCCAGGTAATTGATCTGGTTGGCAATGTTAGCGGTTAGATACTTTTTGAAATGCTGACGGATATC
>JAEUVR010000265.1 GCA_016786785.1 Chitinophagaceae bacterium | reverse complement strand
AAGCCATACTATACTTTATCTAAATTAAACAATTTGTATACACATGATGAGTGATTCAAAACGCATGACGCGTAGATCGTTTATTAAAGGAAGCGGCGCAATAGCCGGAGGGTTTACGATTCTTCCCAGCTCGGTCATTAGCGGATTAGGACATAAAGCGCCAAGCGATAAGTTGAACATTGCCGTAATAGGCATTGGCGGAAAAGGAAATGAAAACCTTAGTAATGTTTCTGCGGCCGAAAATATTGTGGCGCTTTGCGATGTGGACTGGCGTTACGCAAAAAAAGTATTTGACGCGCATCCCAAAGCAAAAAGATACTGGGATTTTAGAAAGATGTATGATGAGATGGATAAGTCGATCGACGCGGCGATCATCGCCACGCCGGATCATACGCATTGTATTGCCGCGACGACCGGGATGATCAGGGGTAAACATGTTTACGTACAAAAACCTTTAACGCATACCGTTTATGAGTCAAGACTGCTGACCAAATTAGCCGCAAAACATAAGGTGGCCACACAGATGGGTAATGAGGGCGCGTCTGAAGAAGGCGTTAACCTTGTTGTTGAATGGATACAGAACGGAGAGATCGGCGAAATAAAAAAAGTGGAGGCGTTCACCGACAGGCCAATATGGCCGCAGGGCTTAAGCCGCCCCGCTAAAACGGAAAAGATCCCCGACTCGCTCAACTGGGATTTATTCATAGGGCCGGCCGCCATGCGGCCTTACAACAGTATTTATACGCCCTGGAATTGGAGGGGATGGTGGGACTTCGGCACCGGCGCGCTGGGCGATATGGCCTGTCATATTCTTCATCCCGTCTTCAAAAGTTTAAAACTCCGGTATCCTATCAAGGTGCAGGGAAGCTCTACGCTTATATTGACGGAGTCGGCGCCAAACGCGGAAATCGTAAAGCTTACCTACCCGGCAAGAGAAAGCGTTGGAAAGATGAATTATCCCGAAGTGGAAGTGATCTGGTACGACGGCGGACTGCAGCCCGCTAAGCCGGAAGGATGGCCGCCGGGAAAAGACATGAATAACGGCGGCGGCGGCGTGATATTTCATGGTTCAAAGGATACCCTTATCTGCGGCATTGCCGGCGATACTCCCTGGCTGTTATCCGGCCGTACGCCTGTTGTTCCCAAAACTGAACGCAGGGTTGAAGGCAATCATGAAACGGACTGGGTTCGCGCATGTAAGGAAAGCGCAGAAAACAGGATCGCGACCAAATCTGATTTTTCCGAAGCGGGTCCGTTTAACGAAATGGTGGTGATGGGCGTTCTGGCAGTGAGGCTCCAGGCGCTGAACAAAGAGCTGGAATGGGATGGAGAAAACATGCGGTTTACAAATATCAGCGAGAGCGACAAGCTGAAGATCTGTATTTCCGACGACTTCGCTATCGTCAATGGAGAACCGCGTTTTGACTCCCGGTGGACGGATCCGGTAAATGCGCAATCGTTCGCAAAGGAAATGATTAAACATACATACAGGAATGGTTGGCGGTTGCCGGAAATGCCCGTATAGAAACCTTTATCGCCGCTGTATTACGCTTATTTAAACAAGCGGCAGGCTTTTAAACTTATGAGTTAACTCATTATATTTTTATCCCGGATCGCGCGGCATATTGTGGTTGAGCGAGCCGCTATCTTAAAACTATATGATCATGAAACCAGGGCATCTTATTTTATTAGTCATTATTATTATGGGGTTCTTCTCCTGCCGCGATAAGGCTCCGCAGAATGCGCAGGATACGCAAAGCGCGCAAAACAATGTCCTCAGCAGCGAAGAAAAAAAACAAGGATGGGAATTGCTTTTTGACGGCCAAACCATAAACGGGTGGCGGTTTTTTAAAGGAGGGGAGATAGCGGGATGGAAGGTCGCCGACGGCATCCTTTGCAATTCGGGAGTGGGCAGCGACCACGGCGGCGATATCGTCACCAAAGAAAAATATAAGGACTTCGAACTCTCGCTGGAATGGAAGATCGACTCTATGAGCAACAGCGGCGTATTTTATCATGTGCAGGAACTGGACAGCGTCCACGCTATTTATGAATCAGGGCCTGAATACCAACTGGCCGACGACATGAATGATCCGGATCCTAATACGCTGAGTACACAATACACGGGCGCAAATTATGGAATGAATCGCCCGGTCGGCGCCGAGGTAAAACCTTTAAGCGAATGGAATAAAACGCGGATTCTGGTAAAAGGCCCCCATGTGGAACATTGGTTAAATGGCGTGAAGGTTGTTGAATATGAGCTTTGGTCTGAGGATTGGAAAAGGCGGAAAGGCCTGGGAAAATGGAAGGACTATCCTTATTATGGCATTGGAGAAGAGGGCTACATCGGTCTGCAGGATCATGGCGGGCTGACCTGTTTCAGAAATATTAAGGTCCGCAGATTATAAGCCGGGATAATTATTTTAAGATAGATTTCCATGAGCGTTGGCGTTGTAGCGCTGGGCGAATCTCTAAAAATGACTTTCAGCTAATTAAAGGCAATATCGTTATCATCTTTAAACTATTACTAAATGAAGAACAGCAGATCTGATTTGTTTGGTCTATTCCATATATCCAAACGGAATAAATTTTATGGCGCACTCAAGGGGTGTTTTCTTTTTCTTTTATCTGCAGGCATGAGCGCGAACGCGCAGGACAAACCGGCGCATAAACTGAATGTGCTTATTATCGGGGCCCATCCCGACGATCCTGATGAGCGGGCAGGAGGATCGGCTTACAAGTGGGCGCAGGCGGGTTGTAATGTATTGCTGGTAGCCCTTACCAACGGCGATGCCGGCCACCAGTCTATCAAAGCAAAACAGTTGGCAAAGATCCGGAGGGAAGAAGCCCGCAGGGCCGGGCAGGTTATTGGCGTAAAGTATATAACCCTGGATAATCATGACGGGCAATTGATGCCGACCTATAAAAACAGGCTGCAGGTTATTAAAGTGATAAGAGAGCATAAAGCCGATCTTGTTGTTTTCCCCCGGCCTTATGATTATCATCCCGATCACCGGTATACAGGAACGTTGGTGCTGGACGCCGCTTATATGGTAACCGTGCCGACGATCCTGCCCGAGGTTCCTTTTCTGGAAAAGAACCCCTTATTTCTTTTTATGAGCGATCAGTTTACGCATCCCGAAGCTTTTAAAGCGGATGTCGCTGTCGCTATTGACGACGTGATCGAAAAGAAAATGGATATGCTCGACCAGCACAGGTCGCAGATGTACGAATGGCTGCCCTTCAACTCCGGGGTCCTCGACCAGGTGCCTGCCTCGGATGCCGATCGGAGAGTATGGCTTGGAAAAACCTGGAAAGAAATAACAAGCGGCACGGATGGGTTCCGGGATAAACTCGCGGAGCTTTACGGACAGGAAAAAGCGGCTTCGATACATTATTGCGAAGCGTTCCAGGACTCGGAATATGGCGAAAGGCTGACAAAGGAAAACCTCAACTATTATTTTCCGTTCCTGCCGCCTCAGCGATAATTGATTCTTTAAATTATTGCTTTGATGAGGTTTGAAATTCGCTGATTGTATCACAAATATTAAACGTAATTCCTATTAGCAATCATGCTTCGGGGCTAGCTTTTTATGCCGCAAACTTAAATTTTAGTCGGACAATATTGATTTTTATTATAGTTTGCATTTTCAACATAAGAGTAGCGCCCTGTTGTCAACCAGTCAATCACATACAGAGAATGAATTGATATTGCGCGTAGCCTCTGGCGAGGAGGCTGCGTTTCGTATCCTTTTTCACCGGTATTTCCGACGTCTTTGTTTTTTTGCTCATTCCCTGATTGAAAATATGGAAGATGCCAAGGATATCGCCCAGGAATCGCTTTTCCAGGTATGGGTTCGGCGTGAATATTTTGACGATGCGGAGAAAGTAAAGTCTTTCCTCTACATTACTACCCGCAACAGCAGCTTTAATTATATTAAAGCCTCCAAACGACGGTCTGATCGCCATCAGGAAATAGCCCGCCTGATGGAAGATGATACAGATATCATTCAAACCTATATCGCTAGAGAGGAATTACTGCATAAGCTTCTACTTGAACTGGAATCAGTTCCTCCTAAATATGCCGGCGTTTTAAAAATGATCTTTATTCAGGGTCTTAGCCATGAGAAAGTCGCTGAAAGCTTGTCTATACCGATCGCTACGGTCAGAAAACAAAAGGAAAGAGGGCTGAAATTTCTTCAGGCTGCTGTATTAAGAAAAAAGCTGGCCTTCTTCTTACTCCTTTACGAGGGGATTATAAAAAAATAATAGGGTTCTTGTCACAAAAGAAGGCGACTGTTGTTTCTATTATGAAAACAAAGCGCTGCCTATGCAGGAAAACGTTATACAAAGCGAAATAATTGGCATTTTATACAAGTTGGCTAATGCGGAGTCCCTTAATTCCGGAGAACAGCGCCAATTGAACGACTGGATACAGGATTCTGAACGGAAAAAGGCTTTTGTGCAAAGCATTATGGATGAAGACATGTTATTGCAGGAGCTCATTCTTCGTTATAATTTTGAGCTTGGCGATGAATGGCAAAAGATGAGCAAAAGGATGGAAAACAACCAACCCGCGTCGGCCGATCAGGAAAAGGCTGTGAGGGCGCGTCATTTGCCTTTTTATGCCAGGCCTTTTTTCCGATACGCCGCGGTGTTATTGATTACGGCGGGTCTGGGCGGGTATTTCTGGTATTCCCGGGTAAGCAAACAACCTTTAACAACAAACGCCGCCCTTGTTGCGCAACAACAGGATATTGCGCCCGGAAGCGATAAAGCCACCCTTATCCTTAGCGATGGTCGCCGGATCGAATTAAAAGATGGAAAAGAAATACTGGACGATGCCGGCGTGCGTATTACAAAAGGTTCAGGCGAACTGATATATGGCAAAACGGATATTGTAGCCCTGAATACCATGACCACGCCCCGGGGAGGGCAATATAAATTGGTGTTGCCGGACGGCACCCGCGTATGGTTGAACGCTGCCAGCTCGATCACTTATCCCACTGCATTTACAGGCGCCGACAGGCAGGTAAAAATTACCGGAGAGGTCTATTTTGAAGTGTTCAAGGACAAATCCAAACGTTTCCGCGTGGAGACGCCGAATGGCCCGGCCATCGAAGTGCTAGGCACTCATTTCAATGTAAATGCTTATCAGGACGAACCCGCTGTTGTCGCCACCCTATTGGAAGGAAGCGTCAAAATCGATAACAGCATTCTGCATCCCGGCGAAGCCTATTGTAATGGCAGCGTCGCCAAAGCTGATGTTATGCAAGCCATAGCATGGAAGGAAGGAAAGTTTTCTTTCCAGGATGCCGATATCCGAACGGTGATGAGGCAGTTGTCGAGATGGTACGATGTGGAAGTGGAATTTCATGGGCGCCCGAAGGACCGCTTTTTTGCGATCATTAAAAGGTCGCTGAGCCTTTCCGAATTGTTGCAGGCGCTTCAGGCGTCGGGAAGCGTGAAGTTCAAGATCAGCGATAAAAAGATCATTGTGGAATAAAACCTGAAATCAGTTTTTTATAAGAACCGATGGATCAGATAAAAAACCGGAAGCGGTGACGCGCTTCCGGCGGAATGTCCTGGGAAACCATTTACAATCTTGCGAACTGTTATTGTTTAACCCAAAACTGTACAAAAGTATGCATTTATCCAGAACGCTGCTGATCATGAATTTCACAGCTATTTTTTTATTTGCCGTAGCGCTACATGCTGGCGCGCATGGCTACTCTCAGAATATTTCGCTTTCGCTTCGCGATGCGCCCTTGGAAAAGGTCTTTGCAGAACTGGAGCGCCAGACCGACTACTCCTTTGTAGCCAACCAGGTGCGCCTTCAGGAAGGCAAAAAAGTAACGATTAAGGTGCAAAATGCCGCTATTGAAGATGTGCTGGAACAATGTTTCAGGGAACAGCCTTTTACATATACGATCAGCAACAAGATAGTGATCGTAAAAGAGAAGGACATCCCAAAAGAAGGGCCTCCGATTGCGTCTATGCCGCCTATAGAAGTCAGGGGGATCATTAAAGACGCCAATGGCGCGCCGCTGAACGGAGTTTCCGTAACGGTAAAAGGAACAAACCGCGGAACAACCAGTCGCGAGGACGGCTCTTTTTTGATCAATGCCAATGAAGGAGAAGAATTGGTCGTCTCCATGGTGGGATATGGCGTATATACGGTGAAAGTAAATGCAAGGACAGGCGTATTAAATATTTCCCTGTCGCCGGAACTGTCGAGCCTGTCGGATGTGGTGGTGGTAGGATACGGAACCATGCACCGGGGCGATATTACTGGCGCTATTTCCAAGCTCAAGACCGATAATTTTGTGGAAAGGCCCGTACAACGCGTTGATCAGGCCTTAGTGGGGCAAATTGCCGGCGTGAGGGTCAAACAGACCAGCGGTATCCCGGGTAAGGGGTTTTCTATCAATATTCGCGGAACCGGTTCTATCAGCGCCAACAATGAGCCCCTATACGTAATAGACGGTTTCCCTATTGAAACGGCCAGCCAGAACTCATCCGGAGACTTTTCCAACGGCAATCCGCTGGATAATATCAGCCCTAATGATATCGCTTCTATCGAAGTGTTGAAAGACGCTTCCGCCGCCTCTATCTATGGTTCGAGAGCAGCTAATGGCGTGGTGCTGATCACCACTAAAACCGGTATTAAGGGAAAGGCAAGGATAAATTTTAATACCAATATCGGCTGGTCAAAAGTTAGCAAGAAGCTGGATATTCTGAATACCGAAGAATGGATAGAGCGCGCTGTTGAAATGCAGAACGCCAAATATCTGTCGGGCGGAGCAGGCCGCTCTGTTAACGACGATGCAGCAACCAGGGAAGCGAAGATTGGATCGTTCGACGCTTCCCAGATCCCCGATCCGCGATGGTTCGAGCCTGGCTACGGAACGCTGATGCCGCTCGACTGGCAGGACAGGATATTCCGTACGGGTTTTCTGCAGAATTATGCGTTATCTGCTACGGGAGGAAATGATTTTGTGAAATATTATATTTCAGGCGATCATCAGAACAATGGAGGAAACGCCATAGGGCTCAACTATAAACAATATTCGGCGAGGATGAACGTGGAAGTGCAGGCCAGTAACAAAATAAAGTTTGGACTGAACATCAATCCTTCTTATTCTATCGCCAATAACCCCGGTATTGAAGGAAAAGACAATATAGCGATGGCTTCGGTTACCCTTTCCCCGATAGACGAAGAGTCGGTGGGTTACTATACGAATGTGTTTGGCAATGGAAACATTAACCCTTATATCACTACGGTGAATAGTCCTGTCGGACTTGCCGAAAGTGTGAAAGGCGAAACAAAAAGATTTCGAACGCTCAGTACGTTATTCGGCGAATACCGCATCCTAAAAGGACTTTCATTAAGATCAACCCTTAACCTCGATCATGTAGATAACCAATATGAATATTTCAGGCCATCTTCCGTATCAGGCACGCTGGTCTCCCGCACTACTTCTCCCGGGCTTGACGCTTCAGGAAACTTCCAGGGATACAGGAGTCAAAATTTTGTAAACGAAAACACGCTCTCCTATGCTACTGTCCTGAACGATATGCATAATATCTCTGTGGTAGCTGGAACCTCCTATTCTTCTTTTAGCAGGCTTAACTGGAACATTAGCTCTAACGGCGGGTTTAACAATGACGTGGTACAGACGCTGAACAATGCAAGGAGTATTGCGTTAACGTCCAATACCAATAAAACAAAAAATGTGCTGGTCTCTATGTTCGGTAGACTACAGTACAGCTTTTCCGATAAATACCTGCTGTCAACTTCGTTAAGACGGGACGCTTCTTCAAGATTTGGAAAAAATTCCAAATGGGGCGTATTTCCTGCCGCTTCCGTCGGTTGGAGAATTTCAAAAGAAAAATTTATGCCCGAGATCAGCGGCCTGAACGATCTGAAGATCCGGGCTAGTTGGGGCGTTTCCGGGAATAATGGTTTTGGCGATTTTGAAGATGTGGCCAGCCTGGGCATTTCCAATTATAGTTATGGCGGATCGGCCGCCGCGGGTCTTGTTCCGTCAAATGTAGCCAAACCAGATCTAGGATGGGAAGAATCGGAGATGGTCAATATTGGCGTTGACCTGACATTGCTTAGCAACAGGATCGAGATCTCTTACGATTATTATGTTAAGAACAATACGAACCTGCTATTGTCCATTCCCATTCCTTTGTCGACAGGTTTCGGGGAAGCGGCTACGAATATCGGGGAGATCCAGAATAAAGGCTGGGAACTGGAAATCGCCGGAAAAATAATTACCGCAGGTCCATTAAAATGGGATGCGTCTTTAAACCTGAGCCATCTATCCAATAAGGTGAAAAAGCTGGGAGCTAATAATGCGCCTATTTATGGAGGAAGTTTTGATATCACGCATAATATACTTACCGTCGGGCAACCGATGTATTCAATCTTTGTAGTGCAGCAGATCGGCATACTAAGCAAAGAGGATATTGAAAACGGTGTAGCCATGCTGAATGTTGAGCAGGAAGGCGATCCCAAATATCTTGACGCAGATAATGACGGCGTCATCGGGCCTTCTGACAGGGTGTTGTCGGGACATCCTAATCCGGATTATACCTGGGGTTTTAATACGAGGGTTCGTTACAAAAAGTTTGACCTGGGCATTAATGTTCAGGGGCAATGGGGCGGAAAAGTATATTCGATATTCGGACGCAGCCAGGACAGAACGGGGATGGATTTCCTGGACAATCCGCTGGGCTTTTACCGCGACCGCTGGAGATCTGCTGAAAACCCGGGCGCAGGGAAAAGAGGAAAAGCCTATTCTACTTTTGGTAGAATTAAAAATACTGACTGGCTATATCCGAATGATTACTGGAGGATCAGGAATATTACGCTTGGATACGATCTCGGAAATCAAACGCGTAACAAAATGATTCAGGGATTGAGGATTTATATGGCTTTGGAAAATTATTTCGGAGCGGATAAATACCTGGGAGGGTTCAACCCCGAAGCCGTCAACAATTCGGGAGAGGACTATGGCGCCTTCCCGCTGCCCAAATCTTTTATTGTAGGGCTTAATGTAACCTTTTAGTCACTCCAAAAGATCACAAATGAAAACGATCAATATATTCATACCATCGCTCCTGGCGTTAGTTTTTTTGTCTTGCGAAAAACAGCTGGAGATTAAACCTATTTCCAGTCTCTCCGTGGATAATTTTTATAACAGCGTAAGCGATTTCGAACAGTCCGTCAACGGCGTTTATTCGTCTTTAAAAAATTATCCGCTATGGCTCCTGCGTTTGTCCGAAACAAGATCGGATAATATTTATGCGGTGATGGACGGCGCAAGGGATTTTGAGCCCATCAATCATTTTAAATCGAGCCTGAGCAGCGTGGGTTTTATCAAGAGCGTTTGGAGCGAGATCTATACGGGCCTAATGCGCGCGAACACTACCCTGGATCAATTAGATAATGGCGTGGTAACAGATAATGCCATTAAAAACAGAATGGAAGGCGAATTAAAATTTCTCCGGGGGCTTTATCATTTTACTTTATTGAGGTTCTTTGGAAGGGTTCCCGTAATTAGCAAGGCCGTCTCTGCGGAGCAGGCCCTGGCAATTCCCAGAAGTCCTGTAGCTGATGTCTATGCCATCGTGATCGAAGATCTGGAACAGGCCATTTCCTTATTGCCTGATTTGCCTTCTCAGACGGGCAAGGCCACAAAGGATGCCGCGAGGGCTTTGCTGGCGAATGTATATCTGACCAGGTCAGGTCCTAAGCATGGGATAGATGGAGCAGGCCAGGAAAGCAACGACTACAACAAGGTAATAGAACTGGTGAATCAGATTACGCCCAGGGCCTGGGTAGCCAATTATGCGGATATATTTTCTTATACCAACGAAAACAACGCGGACATTCTTTTCGATGTGCAGTTGGTAAATCAGTTAGGCCTGGGAAGTAGTTATCCGGGCGACCTGCTGGGCGAGGGATATTTTAGAAGCCTGAGCGCGGCCAATCTTAGCGGCAAACCTCAGAATGTGGAAGCGTCTAAAGACCTGTTCAATAGCTTCGATCCCGGAGACCTCAGAAGAGGTTTTACTATCCAGCATGGATATATTGATAACGGGAATTTTGTAGACGTAAGGATCATGGTAAAGTTTGTTGATCCAACCAGGATCCCTGTTAACTCGAACTGGGGCATTAACTTTCCGGTGATCCGGTATACAGATGCTTTACTGATGAAGGCTGAGGCCATCATTAAAGGAGGAACGCCTGGTTTGCAGAGCGATGCCGATGATATTATCAACCGGGTAAGAGCCCGCGCCGGACTCGATCCATTGACCGGGGCTACTTTCGGGCAACTAATGGAGGAGAGACGCAAGGAATTCGCAGGCGAAGGCCTTCGATGGTTCGACCTGGCCCGTACGCCGGATATTGTTGAAAAGATGAACGCCTGGATTGCGGCAGAAGATAATTTTGGCCTGATCGATGATGTTATACCTAACTATATTATCTATCCGCTGCCCTCAAGCGAGATAGATGTGAAAAAGGGCTTATACGATCAAAACCCCGGTTACTGACAATTATCAGTTTTTTATGGAAGCAAAATATGTATTAGGCGCAGCCCTTATCGCTATCGTATTGGGTTTTTCGCATAGCGATGTTCAGGCCCAACCATTTGTTAGAGAAGCAAAGCCCTGGACCTATTGGTGGTGGATGGGTAGCGCAGTCGATAAAAGGGGCATTACAGAAAACCTGGAGGCGCTCTGCCGCGCCGGCATAGGAGGCGTACATATTGTGCCCATTTATGGAGAGAAAGGGGACGAAGACAATTTCATCCCATTCCTTTCTCCGGAATGGATGGAAATGCTGATGTATACGGCGGAGGAAACCGATCGGTTGGGAATGGGGCTGGATATGACGCCCGGGACCGGCTGGCCTTTTGGCGGCCCATGGGTAACCGAAGAAAATGCAGCAAAGTCCTTTTTTGTGAAAAAGATAAAGTCGCTGGAGAAAACGAATATCTACGAATATGTGGAACCTGGTCAGGGTATTGCCTTGATCTCGCTTGCCGCCTATGATAAGGAGGGTCGTTATACTGATATTACTTCAATTGTTAGCAGAGAGGGAAATATTGATTGGTCAAGGGTACAAACCGCTGATGAAATATTCGCCATGTTCCGTAAACCTACGGGGCAGACGGTTAAACGGGCCGCTCCGGGCGGCGAGGGAAAAGTGATTGATTATTTCGACAAAAATTCCCTTCTTGATTATTTCGGACGATTCTCCGCTGCTTTTTCCAAGGCAGGCCTTTCTCCCGGAAAAGTCCGCGGATTCTACAACGATTCCTATGAGATCTATGGCGCGAACTGGACAAATAATTTCTTTGAGGAATTTCAGCGCAGGCGGGGATACGATCTGCATCCCTATATCAGGCGCCTGGGAGATACCTCGGAGAATATAATCAGTGAAAGAGTGGCTACAGATTATTGCGAAACATGGTCGGATATGTTACGGGATATATTTACCAGAACATGGGTGGACAAAAGCCACGAAATGGGATTCATTACGCGGAATGCGGCTCATAAGTCGCCGGGCAACTGGCTTGATCAGTACGCCCTGGCTGATATCCCGGAAACGGAAGCATACGGATCAAGCGATCTCTCATTCAAAGGATTGAGGACAAGAGCGGATTGGGGGCGCGGCGGACCCAGCCGGCTGATGATGAAGTTTGCCTCTTCAGCCGCCAATATACAGGGAAGAAGAATGGTTAGCTCAGAAACAGCCACCTGGCTGGATGATCATTTTAAGGTTTCCCTTTCGCAGGTGAAACCCCAGATAGACGAACTGTTTTTATCAGGAACCAATCATGTGTTTTTTCACGGGGTAACTTACTCGCCTTTCTCCAAGCCTTTTCCGGGAAAACTGTTTTATACTTCCACTAATTTCGGACCCACTTCGCATTTCTGGAACGAATTGCCAGCGCTGACCCGGTATATTGCCGACTGTCAGCAGGTATTGCAGCATAGTTCGGCGGATAATGATATCCTGCTTTATTATCCTATGCATGAGATCTGGAGAAAGCAGCATTCTGATATCGTCATCAAGCTGATCGGACCTGAAAATGCGTCAACATGGATGACCAATACGCCTTTTGGGAATCTTGCCGAAAAGCTGCTGAACAAAGGGTATAGTTTTGATTATGTATCGGACAGCATGATACGCGCTTTGCGGGTAGATCATGGAGTGATCAGGTCTGTAGGGGCGTCTTATAAAGCCATTGTCATTCCCGAATGTCATTCAATGCCTGTGGAAACCTTATCGGCGTTGCTGGAACTGGCAAAGAATGGGGCGTTGCTGTTTTTCGAAAAGGCTATGCCGGCGGATGTTCCCGGGTTGTTCGAGGTAGAAAAACGAAAAGCGCGCCTCAGGGAAATAGAAGCGCAAATGATCGTTATGAAAGAGACGGTCAGCATGTCCGATCCCATATTCGAAAGACTGACGGCAAAAAAGATCCATGCCGAAGAAATGGCCGCAAAAGGACTGCGTTTTCTGCGTAAAAAGTCGGGTGAAGACAGGATCTATTTTATCGCTAACCAGGAGGATAAGTTTCAGGAAGGTTGGATCCTGCTTGACAAGGACTATAAGGCTGTGGAAATATTTGATCCTGTATCGCAAAAAAGAGGCAAAGCCGCATTAAAGCGCGTTGCTAATGGAGTTGAAATATACCTGCAATTGCCGCCCGGTCAATCGTGTATCCTGCGCTGTACGGCAAACGCGCTGGAAGGCGATGATTGGGAATACTGGCAGCCAAGGCAAAAGCAGAAGCTGGCGCTGAAAGGCCCGTGGACGGTTACTCCTGTCGAAGGCGCCCCTGTTGTGCCCAAGCCGTTAACAGCGCCGTCGTTTACCAGTTGGACAAATTTCGGCGACGACTATGCGCGTTTCAGCGGCAAAGCAATTTATGCCGCCAATTTTCTGGCGCCCGAAAAATATTTATCCGGTCAGTCTTTTTTGCTCGACCTGGGAAACGTTAGAGAAACTGCCCGGGTCCGGATCAATGGCATGGATCTGGGATTGATTTGGTGCCTGCCTAACCGATTGATCATCCCGGAGGGCGTCGTCAAATCAAAAAACACAATAGAAATAGAAGTCGTCAATCTCTCGATAAACAGAATTATTGATATGGACCGGAGAGGCGTTAAATGGAAAAATTTCTATGATGTGAATATGATAAACATACATGGAAGGCCTTATGACGCTTCCCTGGAAAAGCCTGAAAGCGCCGGATTGCTCTCCCCTATATATTTAATACCGGCGGATAAAAAACAATTAACCAAGTAAAAATACATGTATGCGATCGAGAATGAATCAGCTGATCTTATTGAGCGCGCTATGCGCCGGACTGTCTTCCTGTACTGATCATTCACTGGAAAAACAATTCAGCGACCCGCCCAGGGAATTTTCCGTGCTACCTTTCTGGTTTTGGAATGATACGCTGAAAGAATCCGAGATAGTCAGGCAGATCGCCGATTTTGAGGCCCATGGAGTATATGGTTTTGTGATGCATCCCCGCATGGGGCTTCCCCCGGATATGGAGTGGTTATCGCCGGAGATGCTGCGGTACATGCAGATCGCTATCGATGAAGCGGTAAAAAGAAAAATGTACGTGGTGCTTTATGACGAAGGAATGTATCCTTCAGGATCTTCCAGCGGACAGGTGGTCGCGCGGAACCCGGAACACGCCGCCCGGGGCTTATATAAAATAGATCTTGCCCCTGGCGAAACGCCTAAGCTGGAAAAAGGATGGAAACTTGTCGCGGTCGTTGATCGCGGCAAAGGCCGTAGCATGGCCGTTGTAGAAAGGCCTTCTGAAGGAAGGATAAGGGGTATTCACTGGAAAAACGAATCTACCGGCGAAGAAGAGGAGCCGCTTGCTGCGGATATACTGAATCCGGATGCGGTAGACAGTTTTATTGAACTGGTATACGATAAGTACGCTGAAAATTTTGGCAGGTATTTCGGCAATACCATCCTGGGTATTTTCACCGACGAGCCTTCGCCGCTGGGCCGGGGAAATATACCAGGGATGATCCCAGGCAACGCCCGGCTGTTGCCCCAGATCAATCAAATACTGGGATACGATTTTCAACCGTTTTTCGCCGATCTCTGGTATGAAGAAGGGGAAGACTGGCGGCAACGCCGAAAGGATTATGAGCGCGCCATCAGCGTTTGCCTCGAAGAGAATTATTATCGGCGGCTAAGCGAATGGTGCGAGCGGCATCATATCGACCTGACCGGCCATCCCATGCAGTCGATGGACCTGGGCGCAGAACGATATTTTCAGATACCTGGCCAGGACCTGGTATGGCGCTATGTAACGCCCGGCCCCTCCGCATTGGAAGGCGAGCATTCCACCATGGCAAAAAATGCATCCAGCGCTATGGTTCATCTGAAACGCCGGCGCAACTCCAATGAACTGTATGGCGCCTATGGCCGGGAGCTAACCTACCAGGAAATGATGTGGCTGGCCAACTGGTGTTTTGTGCGCGGCCAAAATATGCTGTACCCGCACGCTTTTTATTATTCGGTCAGGGGGCCGCGTTATACCGAGCGTCCGCCGGATGTGGGGCCCAACGCCGCCTGGTGGCCCGATTTTAAAACTTATGCCGACGCCTGCAGAAGGATGAGCTGGCTGAATACCGACGCTAAACAGATATGCGAACTGGCTATTCTCGGAGACGCTAACTGGTTGCCCGATCAGGCTGCCAGGGAGTGCTACCAGGGGCAGCGGGATTTTAATTATCTGGAGCTAAGACACCTGCTTGTTGACGCGCGCGTAGATTCCTCAGGCGTTCATCTTGCGGATATGCATTATAAGGCGGTCATCCTGGACGGGCTGACCTCGCTTTCCGAAAAACTGATCCCGGCGCTGGAACAGCTTTCCAACGCCGGGCGGCTGCTTATCTGGAAGGATTCTCCTTTTGCTTCGAGATTTCCCAAGGCAATTAAAATAAATACGGGAGAAGAACTGCTTGCGGCTGTTGACAGACTGATATCTCCAGACCTTGTTTTGCAGCCCGCGACAAAAAACATCCGATACCGGCATGCGATAAAGAATGGCGCGCACTATTATATCCTGTTCAATGAAGAATCAGGACCGGTAACGGTTAAACCGAAATTATCTGTAACCGGTAAATTAAAATTGATAGACCCGCTTACCGCTGTTTCCACTTCGGTAGACGAGGGAGAAGACCTGGCATTCAAGCCCCACGAATTGAAAATACTGATAGTAAACTAATCAAATCAAATCAAATCAAATACATTTTAAATAAGCGATAAACGATATGCAAGAAACGATTAAATCCTTTGAAGTAACCAGGGGTGGGAAGAGCGGCGACCTGTTAAGTAATATCAGAAATGATCAGCAGCTTACAGTAGGACTGCTTGCCTGTGGTTATTTTGAATACTGGAGAATGTATCCCGGCCTGCGCGAGGAAGTTAACCGGGACATGGATACGATTGCGAAAAGACTGGGAGCCAGTCACGACCTTATTTATCCGGGTTTCATTGAGACCCTTGACCAGGCAGACGAGGCAGGAAGACTGCTGAAAAAAAGAAATGTCGATATAGTCATTATTGCTGAAGGCACTTATTGCCCGGATTATTTCGTACACCAGGCGCTGTTGCACCTGCCGCCGGATATTGCTATGATCTGCTTTGCTTCTCAATCGCATGGAAGATTGAATTTTAATGCAGGCTATGATCAGAGTCTTCGTAATTCAGGACCAATGGGGTTGATCCAGTTAACGGGCGGGTTCCGGAAAATGGGGAAATATGAAAAGTTTGAAACGGTAGTAGGGTCTGTTGACGACGACGAAGCTTATGTGGAAATAGACGGATTAATACGGGTATTTACAGTAATCCATAATCTCCGTCATATGACCATTGGCTCCATTGGCCATGTATTCCGGGGGATGTACGATTTTAATTTCGACAAGACAGCCGTTACCGGCAAGTTTGGGCCGCATGTGATGGATGTGAATATCGACCATCTCATGACCATATATCACGAGCTAAGTCCCGGCCACCCTGAAGTAAAACAGTTATGTGAAAAAGCAAAGACGTTGTATGAAATTTCCGGCCTGGAAGAGGAAGAGATACTTAGATCGGCGCGCCTTGGCGTGGCATTGCAGAAACTAACGGAGCGATATAAACTCAATGGCTTGGTACTCTTAGGACAACACCTGATTGAATCCAAAGCCAATGCGTCTTGTTACCTGGGGCTATCGGAAATATTATCAAACGACCTGGCAGTTGCCGTAACAGAGGGGGACGTGCTGGGTTGTATCATGAGTAAGATACTGAAGGGCCTTTCCCAACATACCCCCTTCTATGGCGAATGGGAGGAAATTGATACCGATCTGAACGCAGTATTGCTGCTCGGTCATGGTTTTATAGATAGAAGAGAATGCCGGCCCGACCGGCCGGTGATGATAAAACCCGCTTGTGAAAATTGGGGATTTACAGGCAACTCAGTGGGATTTGAAGCCACGTATACTCCGGGTCCTGTTACTATATCGCATTGTATACATGACGCCAGGGGATGGCGCCTGCTCATCAGCGAAGGCGAAATACTGGACACGCCTCCTTTAAGCATTAATGAATGCACCATGACGGTGCGGGTGGAGAGACCGGTAAAAGAATATTTTTCAACATTAATGAAATATGGATTTAGTCATCATGCCATAGCCGTTCCCGGAAAAGTGGGCAAGCGATTGGAATGCCTTGCCCGCCAATTGGACATAGAAATTTGTTGGTTATAAAAAATCAGAAAATGAAAGAATCGATACCTGCTAAGGAAATAGGAATCCGGATAAATATGGATAGCGCATCTGCAGATAAGAAAAAAGCGATCAGGGAAAGAATGCCCAGGCCCCGGATAGGGTTGTTGCCAACAGGTCATTTAATATACTGGAGCCAGTTTCCCGGCCTCAGGGAAAAATGCCTGAAAATGAAAGAAGAAATATCGAAGCGGCTGAGCGTCATTGGAGACGTTGTTGTTCCCGATCTGGTAGATACGCCCGAGAAAGCTCAACAGGCCGGGCAATTCTTTCAAAGCGAACAAATTGATATTCTCCTCATCCTTCCGCTTGGCTATACTACGGGAATGGTAATGCTGCCCTGCGTAAAACAATTAAGCGTTGTCGTGAGAATACTCAATACCCATCTCGATGAATCATATGATTTCCCGACTGCCGATACCGCTATGTATTTATACCACGAAGGCCCCTGCTGCATTCCCGAATATGCGGCTGGTTTGATTAGCATCGGTAAACCATTTAAGGTGCGCAGCGGTCCATTCTGTTCAGAAAGATTCTGGAACGAGGTGCGGTCAGACTGTGAGGCGGCGGCAGCGGCGCGCGCTTTTAGAAGCCTGAATATCGGCCTGATCGGCGCTACTTATACCGGGATGGTGGATATGCCCATTGATGAGCATCGATGGCTGAGAACAACCGGCAACCTGATCGTCCGGCCCGAAGTGGAGGAGATTGAAGAGGCCTTCCATCGGGCGAGCCCTGATCAACTGCAGGACATGTACCTGCAGTTCCGCGAAATGTATGACGTGGATATGTCGGTCACTGAGGAGGATATGAAAATATCCGCCCAACTGGCTATTGCCTATGAGGAAGTGATTGTAAAACATAATATACATGCTTTTGGCTACTACTGGTGGGGCGAAAAAGAGCTGATTACGCAGCTTCGCGCACAATCTGCCCTGGCGGTATCGCGCCTCGCTGCGCTTGGCCGTCCCGGCGTTACAGAGGGCGATCTGAAAACAGCTATGGCTATGAAGATCCTGGACCTTTTTGGCGGCGGAGGCATGTTTGTGGAGTTTTTTGCGGTAGACTATGCAGATGATTTTATCCTTGTCGGGCACGACGGCCCCAGCAATATAAATATGAGCGAGGGCAGGGCCAAACTACAGCATTTGCAGGTGCACCATGGTAAGACAGGCCATGGATTGGGTATTGACTTCGAAGTGATCAAGGGTCCGACGACTCTTCTGAATCTGAGCCAGTTCAATGCCGGAGATTCTTTTAAACTGATCTTCACGGTAGGAGAAATTATTCCCGGCGACCTGCTAAACATCGGAAATCCCAATTGTCGCATAAAGCTTGGTCTGCCTATCCATGAGTTTTTCGATAAATGGTGCCAGGAAGGGCCTTCTCACCATATTGCGTTGGGAGCGGGCGATTTCTCCAGGGAGCTGGAAACTTTTGCCGAAGCCATGGCCTTCAAACTGGTTAAAATATGAATGCGGCCTTAGGCGTCTTCTTACATGCTATCGGAGGGTTTGCAGCGGGAAGTTTTTATATGGCCTTTAAAAAGGTAAAAAACTGGAATTGGGAAAGCTACTGGCTGGTGAACGGGCTGTTTACATGGATCATCATGCCCTGGCTAATTGCGGTTCTTACCGTTCCCGCGATTTGGAAAATACTGGGAGAGATGGATATGCACAGCGCGGGATGGATGTTTCTCTATGGCGCCTGCTGGGGAATAGGCAATCTTACTTTCGGCCTTTCCCTGCGTTACCTGGGCATGTCGCTGGGGATGGCCATGTCGTTAGGTTTGAGCGCAATATTCGGCACGCTGGCGCCGCCAGTGTTTTTCGGAACTTTCGATGTTTTAACCCAAACGGCGTCTGGTCGCGCGATCCTTTTGGGAATAGCGGTTTGTTTATTAGGCATCATGTGCTGCGGTTGGGCGGGAATGTCTAAAGAAAAGGAACTGCCTGAAGAAAAAAAGCAGGTGTACATTAAGGATTTTCATTTTAAGAAAGGCATCGCGGCATCATTGTTTTCCGGCGTTATGAGCGCCTGCTTCGCTTTTGGCATGCAGGCCGGAAAACCCGTCGCCGACCTGTCTGTACAGCATGGAACGCAGGATCTATGGAAGAACAGCGTAGGGCTCATTATTATTATGGGCGGAGGATTCCTGACCAATGCGGGCCTTTGTTTGTTTATGAATATCCGGAACAGCAGTTTCAGGAACTACTTTTCCAGCGGCGACTATTCCCTTTCAACGAATTATCTTTTTTGCGCAATAGCAGGCGTGGTCGGTTTTATGGAATTCATGTTTTATGGCATGGGCGCCACGCTGATGGGGCGAGCCGATTTTATCAGTTTCAGCATTCATCTCGCTTTTGTGATCATTTTCAGCTCTATGTGGGGATTGATTGCTCATGAATGGACCGGATGCAGCTCAAAAACAAGACGTTTGATCTTTACAGGGATCTTGATCCTGATGCTTTCAACCGTACTCATGGGATGGGGAAATTACCTGGCGTCATAAACCATCATGCAATACGATGGTTTATTCATGATAAAAGGAAACAGTCGTTAAGGATGTCATTTATTCTATATTAAGGGAACGCTGCGTATTCCAGCAGCCTCGCTATCAATCTTCCTCTTTCTTTTTCCTTTCCTCGTATTTTCTCCGGATCACCTCCTGGATAGGCATGTTGTTGATCTTGCTTTCGAGCCAGGAGATGATGTCGAGATAGCTGAATGCCCTGGTCTCGAGGGGATTGTTCTCGTATCGTTTTAATTTGACCAGCAGGTCGCGGAAAGCGTTTTTTAAGTCGGAAGAAGAGATGCGGAAAGAGCCCCGGAGAAAGGCCAGGATCTCCTGCTCCACGCCGCTCATGTTTTCCATTTTGGCCATAAAGCGATATACCGATCTGGCGAGATATTCCACCAGTTGGTAATTGCCCAATTCATAATGGGAGATCAGGTGCAGCAACCGGGAATAACATTGCAGGTCGGTGCGGAGATCCACTTTCCAGTTGATGATCTTGTTGAGATGGTCGATCGCTTTCTCTATCCTGCCGCTGCCGAAATACATGGATGCAAACTTGTAATGAAATACCAGTATGCGGTGGCGGTCGAGATAGATGCTATAACCGGCCAGCTTTTCCTCGATGTATTTCACCAGTTCCAGGCCCTCGGTAAAGGAGCCCTCCAGGAAATGTTTATTGATCAGGGCGATATTGAGGTACACAAAGGTCTGCGCCCGGTTATTGATGTTCTGCTGCACTAGCCCCGATTCGGAGAATTCCCGGAACTCGTTCAGCGCGGCATTAAACTGGCGATGCCGCTGCAGGCTGAAATAAGCGTTGAGCAGGTTGTGGACGCCCTTGATATAATGCGCGGTTTCCACCTGTATCATGTGCTGGTCTCCCCGGAAAAGATCCACCCATTTGGAAGTGTACCGGTAATACATCCGCCAGTCCTGCCGGATAAAACTATACCAGCAATAACATTGGTACAGGTAAAGTTTTGCATAAAACTCTTGCGGGCCGCCAACAGCCCTGGGAAGGCGGTCGTTAAAAAACTGGACAAGCGTTTTGTCCTCTTCCTTGTTCCGGATATGCCCGTTTTTAATATACCAGCTGTAAAGCAACAGGGACAAGTTAGATAACCTGTTGATCCTTGCCAGGGCCTGGTTGGCCTGTTCAGCTTCCGTGGTCAGTTGCTCCGCCCTGTCCTGCATGCTCCGGGTGATATGGAGCGCCTCGATCTTTTTTTCAAAAAACAGGGCTTGCATCAGGTAGGTATATTGGTT